>NZ_JACHVC010000001.1:0-300000 GCF_014230145.1 Pelagicoccus albus | reverse complement strand
AGCTCCTAGCCTCAAACCTTACTTCGAGTCCGACATTCGGCAAAACGGTCGCATAATAAAGAGAATCATCGATATTGCAGTCCAGAACTTGGATACAGATCTCAGAACCGAAGAAACGCACCCAACATTTCAACAGATTCCATTCATCGTTGAATTTACAGATCGAAACCACTCCACGATCGGCTCTGCGCTGGCATGGACACTGAGGCAAATTTTCAGTCACGAATTCACCGAAGAGATGGAAACAGTGTGGCTGGAAACCTACACCAAGTTTTCTGCCGACTTAAAAAATACGACCAGTTACGTAGCTGCATAAAAGCATCCTCCCCTAAAGTAGCAAAACGAGCCTAGCCGGATAGCAACGACTGGTCTTGCCAAAAAAAAGTGGAAAGCGCTCAGCAACGCTGCCCCTTCGACATGCAACGTATAATCGTAATTGGGAACGGTATGGTTTCCCACCATTTTTGCGCCGCCCTTTGCGCATCCAAAGTCTCCAAGACATATGATGTGCAAATTTTTGGCGAGGAGCCTCAAGCAGCTTACGACCGCGTACACCTAACCGATTACTTTAAGGCGAGGGATTTAAGCGCTTTATCGCTTTCAGCTCCGGAATGGTATTCAAAGAATAACTTCAAGTTAAATACAAATTGCAGAATTGTTTCCATCGACCCAATTGCGAAAACAGTTCGCAGCGACTCAGGGCAAGACTACGAATACGATAAGCTAATAATCGCAACGGGATCTACTCCATTTATCCCCCCAGTCCCCGGCACTGACAAACCCGGGGTGTTCGTATATCGCACCATTCAAGATGCGGAGCAAATCATAGACTTCAGCCAAGGAAAAACCTCCGCGGTCGTGCTAGGTGGAGGCCTTCTCGGTTTAGAAGCGGCTAACGCCTTGCGCGAGCTGGGCTTGAAATCGACTGTGGTCGAATTCGCGAACGGACTCATGCCGCGCCAGCTCAACGAGGAGGCTTCGAGCGTCCTTGAAAGCCAAATACGCGATCTAGGAGTTGAGATACTAACAGGGAAAGGGGCAAGAGCCGTTAGTCGCACTCGTTCTGGCCTAGAGATTACTTTCAACGACGAAGATAAAATCGAAACGGATTTACTCGTCATCGCCACAGGCGTCCGCCCAACGGATGAATTAGCCCGCGATAGTGGGCTAGATGTCGGAGCGAGAGGCGGTATTATCGTTAATGATCGCTTAGAGACTTCAGCGAAAGATGTGTATGCGATCGGCGAATGCGCGTTACATCGCGGACAAGTCTACGGTTTCGTCGCTCCGGGCTATCAAATGGCGGAAGCCTTGGTAGAATCATTAGCTGGCGGGGAAGGAAATTTCAAAGGAGCAAACTTGTCATGCCGACTGAAACTCTTGGGTATCGAGGTCAGCGCTTTTGGAGACTATCTGGGAGAAGGCCACACCCTAACGCACCGGACAAAGGACACATTTCGACTCATCGTGCTGAAGCGGGATAGCTTGGCTGGAGGCATCGTAGTGGGAGAATGGGATCAAACGCACCAGCTTCAGCTCGCCATATCCCAAGAACGCTTCATGACCCCTGGCGAACAGGCCGAATTCGAAAGTCGCGGCGTCATCCCTGCCAACGATGCCCTTGTGGACTGGCCCTCGAATGCGATCATTTGCAATTGCACGCAAACGACCAAAGGGACCTTGTCCGCCTGCCTGTCCTCTGGCTGTAGCAAGGTCTCAGAACTGTCAGAGCAGACTGGCGCGGGCACCGTGTGCGGTTCTTGCCTGCCTTTGCTCGGCCAGCTCTGCGGCACCTCTGGCGAAGAAACCGCCTACAAGCCGAAAGGATCAAAACTCCTTTGGGCCACCGCCGCGTTAGGCGCGATCGCCTGCGCCCTTTTCTTAACTTTATCCCCTTTGCCAGCTGCGAATAGCGTACAGACTGCCTATTACCAGTTTTCTCAGCTTTGGCAGGATTCGTTCTACAAGCAGTTCTCCGGATACACGATGGCGGGGCTTTCCCTCCTTGCTCTATCCCTTTCCGCCCGCAAAAGACTTCGTCTAAAGATGATGGGCAACTACGGCTGGTGGCGCGCCATTCATAGTACCTTAGGCTTTCTTTGCCTAATCGCTCTGGTCGCCCATACCGGCTTCGATTTTGGGGAGAACCTGAATCTCTGGCTAATGACCTGTTTCGTGCTGTTAAATCTAGCCGGGTCTATTGCAGGATTAACAGTCGCCATGGAGGATCGCTTTAACGGCCCTTGGGCTAGGCGAATTCGCTCCTATGTGACGAAGGCGCACATTCTATTCTTCTGGCCGTATCCCGTGCTGCTAGGTTTCCACATCTACAAAGCCTACGCCTACTGATATGAAGCTGAAAACACTCCAGTGGATCGCGGCTGCGATAGCGCCTCTTTGGCTAGGCTTGCATTTCTTCGCTTCTATCAACGGCAATAGTCAAAAGGCGTTTATGCCGGGCGAGGCAACCCATGGGCATCACCAAATCCAACTCCAGTGCTCTGCTTGCCACACAGAGGACATGGGAGTTCAACATGATGCCTGCGCCACGTGTCACCAAGAGGAGCTCGACAGAGTGTCCGATTCCCATCCGGTCACCAAATTCCTAGATCCACGCAACGCGGATCGGGTCGCCATCCTCGACGCTAGAAAGTGCGTGACCTGCCACGTCGAACATCAGTCTGACCAGACAGGGCAAATGGGGGTCACCTTGCCCGAAGACTACTGCTATTTCTGCCACCAAGATGTGGCGGAAAATCGCCCCACCCATGAAGGTCTGCCTTTCAACAGTTGCTCTACCGTGGGCTGCCACAATTTCCACGACAACACCGCTCTCTACGAGGAGTTCCTAGAGCGTCACTTGGACGATCCCAACATTAAGGAAAATCCCAAGGTCAAGGAACTGAATCAGTACGCAAATTGGGCAGAAGAGCATTCTCGGACCGCCCTGGAGATAGGCGAACGAGCCGTTCCGAGCGAGGTTACTTATTCGCAAGACATCGCCTTCGAGTGGTCACAGTCTTCCCACGCCAAGGCGGGCATTAATTGCATCGACTGCCATCAAAGCGAAGAAACGGGAGCTTGGCTCGAGAAACCGGGATTCGTATCATGCCAAGGTTGCCACGACTACGAAACGGAAACCTTCCTCCAGAGCCGTCACGGCATGAGACTCGGCCAAGGCTTGAGCCCTATGACTCCGGCCCAAGCGCTGATTCCGATGCACGCCGGAGCCGCCCATCGCGAGCTAAGTTGCACCTCTTGCCACGATGATCACAGCTTCGACACGAAGTTCGCCGCTGTAAACGCCTGTATGTCGTGCCACGACGATGACCACACCAATTCCTACAAGGGATCGAAGCATTTTCAGCTGTGGCAGGCTGAGATGAATGGGCAAGGACCAGAAGGCTCTGGAGTGAGCTGCGCGACTTGCCACCTACCGCGAATCGAAATGACCGAACAGGGCGAGAGCATTACCAAGGTGCTGCACAATCAGAACGACGTACTCCGGCCCAACGAGAAAATGATACGCCCCGTCTGCATCGACTGCCATGGAGTTGGCTTTTCGATAGACGCTCTAGCTGATCCGAATGTGATCGATAACAACTTCCAGTCCATGCCTTCCGTACACGTCGAAAGCCTCGAGATGGTGGTAGAAAAGCTTCAACGTGTAGCCCGCGAACGAGCCGAAAACTAGGCCCTTTAATCGCGGGCTGTGTCTTGTAATGAGCACGGGCCACCTTAATCGCCCTAACTCCCCTCCTCGATTCCCGAGTGTGAATGGGTAAGTCCACTCATTTAGCGACAAATCTGTATTTTATTTGCCTGAACAGGTTGAAGATCTCCGGCACCCCCTCATAGTTGCCTACGATTTTCCTCGATGATACTCGGACAACTTATTCAAACCGGCAGACGATTCTGCGAATGCAGATCCGCCGATTTCGTACCTAGCTCCGATGAACGTGTAATCGTTCTGTTTTATACGATCCACGATCGTCTTGAAGCGCACTCCTTCGAAACGAACACCCCCACCCTCATTTCGGAAATTCAAGAGAAGCTTCTCGAGTCCCAGGCGGTGGCCTACATCCTGATCCATCGCAGGATGCGAGACTCGCAGCCAGAGCTTCCCTTCCCCTTTGGCCGAGAGCCCATGGATCGTATCGTGCTGACCGCAGCAACCGAGGACCGCTTCGAAACGGAGTCCTACTATCTGGAAAGACGAGAGAAGGTGGGAGCCTTCAAACTTCTGCCCACCAGCACACGGGACATAAAAGCCGTTCCGCATCTTTCGAACCTGTTCCCACTCCCAGAGGAGCCAAGCGACGATTGCGAGTACCTGCTCTTTCCAGATTCGTTGGAAATGTCTAGCTGAGGGGCAATCGCTGGACCGGAGCAGTCGTAGGATTTTACATATCCGAGCTTGGCCTCACGCCAAGCCAGTCTAAGAAAGCTAAGATATGATCAAATTCCTGCACACCCGCATCCGCGTAGCCGATCTGCAAAAGTCCATCGACTTCTACTGCCAACATTGTGGCTTCAAAGTTTTCAAAGGGCCTAAGACAAGCCCGCAAGGAAACCAGATCGTGCATCTCGAACTTCCCGGCAACGAGCACATGCTGGAGCTGACCTACTCCCCCGACTACGAAGTTAAGGTCCCCGAGGACCTGATGCACACTTGTATCGGAGTAGACGACATCAAGGCCTACTGCCAAAAGCTGGAGGACGATGGTGTCGAAGTCTGGCCCGGCAACTGGAAGGAAAAGGAAGACTTCGGCATGGCCTTCATCACCGACCCAGATGGCTACGAGGTCGAGATCTTGGTCAACGACTAAAAGGCATTTTCAATGGAACCGCGTCGCTCGACGCGGTTTTTCATTTTTTCGGTAGCGACCTGTCGAGAATCCGTTAGAACGAGTTTCGTGAAGCCAGAAAAGATCGTCGTGTTCACCGGAGCCGGAGTTAGCGCGGAAAGCGGACTCAATACCTTCCGCGACTCGGGCGGCCTCTGGGAGAATTTCCGTATTGAAGATGTGGCGACACCGGAAGCTTGGGCCCGCGACCCGCAACTCGTATTGGATTTCTACAACCTCCGACGAAAGGCTCTCGAGAGCGTTGAGCCAAATCCCGCCCATTTCGCAATCGCCGAACTGGAGAAAGAGCACGAGGTGGTGGTCATCACCCAAAACGTGGACGATCTGCACGAACGCGGCGGATCCAGCAATATCATCCACCTGCACGGTTCTTTGCTGGAAGTTAAGAGCTCCATCGATCCTACCTACAAAATCCCCTACCCCAAGGAAGGGCTAAGCTTAGATCATCGCTGTCCTCGAGGCGGGCGAATGCGTCCCGACATCGTCTGGTTCGGAGAAGCGGTGGAGAACTTCGAGATCGCCATCGAACAACTCCAACAAGCAGATAAGGTTCTCGTAATCGGCACTTCTCTAAGCGTGTATCCAGCCGCTGGACTCGTGCACGAAGCCCCAGCTCATGCAGAAAAAACAATCATCGCCCTAGATCTCGACTTCATTCCCGACGACTACCGCTTCATCCACGGGACCGCCGGCGAACAAGTCCCCAAGCTCGCCTCTAAGTGGCTAGAAAAAGGGTAGCTCTTCAATCAATCATCTCGATCAATTCGCCTTCTACATAATCGGCCGCTATCTTACGTAGACGCACCTGCCCCCGGCGATTGGCCAAGTCCATCCCCTTTTCTGCTGCAAGCTCTCCCGCTCTGGGCACCACGACGCGGATGTAGTTGTCTGTATAAGACGGCCAAGAATCAGGTTTCGGATTTTCAAAAAGCACCGGCATTTCCTTGCCTAGATAACGTTCGTACATGTCGTATCGCTTTTTCGATGACAAGCGTCTGAGGTAGGCGCTACGGCGTGCTCGTTCGGGGATGTCTACTTGATCCTCCCGTCGGGCTGCGACCGTACCTTGCCGCTCCGAGTAGCTGAAGACGTGACAAAAATCGAAGGGGTTGTCCAAAAACACGCGGCAGGTCTCTTGGAAATCATCCTCGGTCTCCCCTGGAAAACCGACCATTATATCGGAACCGATATAGACATCCGGAACGCTGTCGTGAGCCAAGTGTAAGAAGTCCAGATATTCCGCGATCGTGTAGCGGCGTCGCATCTCCTTCAGCACCTTATCGCAGCCGCTCTGCAAAGGTATGTGGAAAAAGGGCAGCAAGGCGTGTTGAGGATCGTTCATCAAGGCAAACAACTCCGTGGGAATCGTCGTAGGTTCGATACTGCTGATACGAATCCGGTCGATTCCTTCGATGGCGTTGAGCCCCTCCAACACCTTTAGCAGATCGCCGTCCTTGGTGTCGTAGGTACCGATATTCACCCCGGTGATCACGATTTCACGGATTCCCTGCGAGGCCTTCAGTCGCGCTTCTTCAAGTAGGTTCTCCATGTCGCGAGCCCGAGCGGCGCCGCGAGCGAATGGAATGATGCAGAAGCTACAAACGAAACTACAACCGTCCTGTATCTTGAGGTTCGCTCTCTGGTTGAAGGGGACGTCTCCAAAATTGTGGATAGAGAAATCCGCTTGGGAGATCTTCTCGCGAATGATGAGCGGCTTCTCGTTTTTCTCCTGACCGATATAGTCGATCACGCTCATTTTCTCCTGGTTGCCGATAATCAGGTCTACTCCTCCGATCTCTGCGATTTCCTTGGAGCCCATTTGCGAATAACAACCAATCACGGCCGTGTAGGCCTCAGGATTTTTGCGCACAAACTGACGGATCGTCTGGCGGCACTTGGAATCGGCCAGATTGGTCACGGTACAGGTGTTGATGATCCCTAAATCTGCCTTTTCGCCAAAAGGCACGATCTCATAGCCGCGTTCCTGCAATCCCTGCTGGATCAGCAGCGTTTCTGACTGATTGAGTCGACAACCGAGTGTATGCAAAGATGCCTTTTTGTTTTTCGCCTGTTCCATCCTAAGTGCCGCAAAAAAAGGCCAAGATCCGGAGAAGTCATGCAAAATCATCCCCTCGCCCCCCAAGGAGAACAGATTTCGCTTTTTGGACTCGCCCCTTGCAAGGAAGCCGCTTCCCTCGAAACCACCAAGCCATGTTCGCCGAAACCATAGAGCAACCGAATCCAAGCCCAAGACCCGGAAGACTTCCCAAATGGGAAATCCGCGGGAGCGATTTCGGCCTCTTCGCCGCAATGCTTTTCGCCTGTATGGCCCTCGCCTCCGCCCTGTTTGGCCAATTCGCCACTTGGCTCCTCGCTCCCGAAGAGGGCGGTGATCCTCCTTTGCTAGCCGCCTTAGCTGCCAATTTGGGAATGCAATTCGGTATGCTCGCCGCATTTTTGGGTTTCCTAAAGATATTGGACACCCAGGGGAATACGAGCCCTCGCCCAGACAAGGCTCCCATTCCACAGGCCATTTCGATCGGCTTCAAATGGCTTCTGATCGCCTATCCAGTTATGATCGCGGTCAACCTGATCTCGCGAGCTAGCTTGAACCAACTGGGCTTCGAACAAGTTATCCAGGACCCAATTCTCATGGTGCAACAAGGCGGTTCCTGGTTCGAAACCGCTATCATGTACGCAATGATTTCGCTGGTCGCTCCCATCTGCGAGGAGGCAGCCTTTCGTGGAGGGGTCTTTCGCTACTTGCACCACCGCCTGCCGCTTTTCGCTTCGCTGGGACTCTCCGCCTTCTTCTTCGCCATTCTCCACGCAAACTTGTACTCCTTCGCCCCACTCATGACTATCGGAGTTATGTTGGCGCTCGCCTATCGCGAATCGGGGTCCCTGCTGTCCTGCATCGTGTTCCACTCCGCGTTCAACACCATCAATCTAGTCCTGATCCTTTTTGTCCCCGATCTGACGTGACTCCATTTTCCAGCGACCCCAATGAATCGCTCGCCAGCTTAGGCGAATCCAAGTTGATCCAACAAATGAAACTCTGGCTAGGCTCCGCAGCGCCTCAAGCGCCGGAGGGCATGGGCGACGATTGTTCAGTCTTAAAAGCTCCCCAAGCAAAGGTTTCCCAATTAGTCACTGCCGACCCGGTAATTTACGGCCAGCATTTCAACGACGCCCTATCCCCGGAGCAAGCCGCCGCCAAACTACTTCGCAGAAACCTGAGCGACATCGCTGCGATGGGAGGCAAGCCGACCCATGCCGTCATTTGTCTCGCCTTGGACCCAAGCATCTCCGTTTCGTGGATACAGAGATTCTATATCCAGTTAGGGCAAGAAGCCCTCGCTAACGAAGTTCGCATCGTGGGTGGAGACGTTTCAACCGCCGACAATTTCTTGGGCGCCTTTCTTACTCTTTATGGAGAGACCCTTCCAGACACCAAACCGCTGCTCAGGCAAACCTCACAGGATGGAAGCCCTGTATTCGTAACGGGGTCCCTTGGTGGAACTATTTTTAAAAAGCATTTCGATTTCACGCCTAGATTAGCAGAAGGCCAGTGGCTCGCCAAATCGGGGCTCTGCCTAAGCTGCTCCGACTTAAGCGATGGGCTGGGCAAGGACTACGCCAACATTACGCCGACCGGCGGAACTTGCGAGATCGACTGCTCGCTTCTTCCCATCTCCCGCGACGCTCAAACAATGGCGGAAAAGTCTGGCAAAGGCCCCCTGTATCACGCTTTCAACGACGGAGAGGATTTCGAGCTCATTTTCGCCCTGCATCCGGATACAGACTTAGCAGTCTTCCTCTCCGACTGGAAAGATGAATTCAAAACGCGGGTCTCTCATATTGGATACATCCGCCAAAACAGTGGTACAGAGACCACGCGGTTAACCTTGTTAAATACAACCAAAGATTTCGCCGCTTCCGGATATGAACATCTTAGATAGGCTAAAGGCGGGCATCATAACCAGCAACCCAGAGGAATCCCAATCGGTTGCTCAAGAATTGGCAGCGACCCTACCGCCAGAAGCGGTCCTGACCTTGGAAGGTGATTTAGGAGCGGGAAAAACAACCTTTGTGAAAGGGCTGGCTCAGGCTTGGAGTATTCAAGAACCGGTGACGAGTCCAACATTCAACATCTATAACCTGTACAACGGGGACCGCCAACTCGCCCATATGGACGCATATCGGCTAGAGAATTCACCGGAAATCTGGGACGAGCTAATGCTGGAAGAGCTCATATTCCCGCCCTTCTGCCTAGCAATTGAATGGCCCAGCAAACTCCCTTTTATTCCTTGGCCGATCACGCATAAATGCTATTTCTCGAACGAGGGCGAAAACCGGAAGATCCAAATCAAATAATGCCATGGACCTGAATCAATGGGACGAACGTTACTCCGCGGAGGAATTCATCTACGGAACAAAACCAAACGATTTTCTCGCCAGTAAGGCGGACCTGATTCCCCAAGGTCCCGTGATTTGCCTCGCCGACGGCGAAGGTCGCAACGGCGTCTTTCTCGCGACCCAAGGCCACTCTGTCACTTCCATTGACTCCTCCAGAGTCGGCTTACAGAAGGCGTCTAAACTGGCCGAGAAAAACGGGGTCCAGATCGAAACGCTTTGCTGCGACTTGGCTGAATACGAATTCGAGCCAAATTCCGCGACTGGTATCGTATCCATTTTTTGCCACCTCCCCCCAGAGCTGCGAAAAAAAGTCCACGCCCAAGTCTATTCTGCCTTGAAGCCGGGCGGGATCTTTATCTTGGAAGGCTACACCCCTGAGCAATTGAAACTGGGCACCGGAGGTCCTCCGGTCGCCGATTTGATGCATACGCTCGATCAGCTGAAAGATGAACTGAGCGGACTAGAAATACTCCACGCACAAGAAGTGAAACGAGAAGTCATCGAAGGTACGTTTCACACCGGCATGGCCTCCGTCGTCCAATTTGTAGGGCGAAAAAAAATAGCGTCCTCCCGAGCGGAAAGACGCTAAAAAATACTCAAGCAAGCTACCAACTAGCGAACGCCAAACGCGTAGATCGTGGTGGACTTGAAAACTTGCCCCGGACGCAAAGTGGTGTCTGGGAAATGTCCCTTGTTCGGCGAATCCGGAAAGTGCTGCGTCTCCAAACAGAAGCCTTCACGTTTTTGGTAAACCTTGCCGCCTTTGCCGGTCAGCGTCCCGTTCAAGAAATTGCCCGCGTAAAATTGTACGCCTGGCTCCGTGGTGAACACCTTCATTTCGCGCCCTGACTTCGGATCGAATGCCACAGCTGCCAAACCTAGTTCACCGTACTGCTTATCGAGAATCCAGTTGTGGTCGTATCCTCCCAGCTGGCTAATTAGGGTATCTTCGGAATCGACAGTCTCTCCGTAGACCTTGGCCTCGCGGAAATCCATATCCGTCCCCGCAACGCTGAGAATCTCTCCGGTCGGAATTCCGCCGTCGTCGGTCGCGGTGAAGAATTTCGCGTTGATCATCATCTCGTGATCTACGGGGGAAGCTCCATCGTGACCCGCCAAATTGAAGTAGGCATGGTTGGTTGGATTGAACACGGTGGGTTTGTCGGTGGTGGCCTCGTATTCGATGACCCATTCGTCCTTATCAGTTAGCTTGTAGGTAACCGTTACGTCCAACTTGCCCGGATACCCTTCTTCTCCGTCTTTACTGGTATAGCTGAGCTTCATGCCGCTATAGCCTTCTCCGGAAACCGGTTCGGCCTTCCATTCCACCTTGTCGAAGCCGACTTTTCCGCCGTGCAAGTGGTTG
This sequence comes from Pelagicoccus albus, assembly GCF_014230145.1. NCBI lineage: Bacteria > Pseudomonadati > Verrucomicrobiota > Opitutia > Puniceicoccales > Pelagicoccaceae > Pelagicoccus > Pelagicoccus albus. The sequence goes on along the minus strand of NZ_JACHVC010000001.1, from coordinate 289,347 downwards.
ACCCCATCATTGGCCAAAAGGCCGTCCACCTTATTTCCATCCAGTTGGAAACGACATTTTCCTATCCGGTTTCCATAACGTCCGATCAATGCGCCAAAGTAGTCGTTATTGTGATCCACGTACTCATCCAGAGTCTCAAATCCCAAAGTGATGTCGGCAAAATTTCCGTCACGATCGGGTACGTGAATTTCAGAAACGATTCCGCCGAAATTGGTGAACTTCAGCTTCAAACCGTTTTTGTTTTCAAGGGTATAGAAATCCATAAGGTGGTATAAGTATGGGTCGTGTAGTGTGTGAAAGTGGCGTCCAAAAGGCTCGCCACGCTCCGCATTCTACGCGCCCCCGGGCTGAAGCAAGCCCCAAGTCCACTCTTACAATTCTTGCCCGAGAATCTTGCCGAAGACCATTCGCCCACCACTGGTCGGGATGATGCTATCGACCTCGATCAGGATATTGCTGCCCACCAGATCGGCAGCTCCATTGACCACGACCATGGAACCGTCCTCGAGATATCCTACTCCCTGGCTATCCTCGCGACCGGTTTTGACCAGCTTGACGGAAACCGTTTGGCCAACAATCACTTCCTGAGAAAGCGACTTCGCCAGACCAAGCATATCGACATAGGGCACGCCTTCCTGCTTCGCTCGGTTTATGAGAGATTCGCTCGTGGCCAACAGGCGACCCTTGAGACTTTGCACGATGAAGAGAATTTTCTCCTCCCGACTTTGCCTGCTATGAACTTCGCTATCGTGGATGCGGACCTCCACATGCTCGATAGTCCGCAGGTCGGCCAGCGTCTTGAGCCCGCGTTTGCCACGATTTCGCTCCTCTTCGAGCTCCGAATGGGCCAAAGAATTTAGCTCGTCCACCACAAAAGTCGGTACGGACAGCACGCTCACCAGCAATCTGGCCGAGGCGAGCTTGTAGATCCGGCCGTCAACCAAAGCGCTCTCGTCCACCACAGCGATGGGGCTTTCCACCGTTTGTGGGTCGAATCGAACGTAAGGGATGACGAGATTAAATTCGTCGCGACCTCTGAGAGCGATAATGGCGCCCAGATAGGTGACCGCCACAAATACACCGACTCGTGAAATGTAGATGACCTGCGGGTCGCCTGAATCAAACAATGGGGAGATCGTGATGAGATGGGAGGCGATAATCCCGGCGAACAATCCAAAAGTAAGAGCCGATAAGCCCCTCAGCGAGAAGCCCTTGAGCAACATGTCGATCAAGATGAGCAGGCTCCCAATCAATAGAGCCACAGTCATACACAGCCACACGCTTCCTAGCGTATCGTAGGCATACCAAACCCCAAACCCACCAAGGGCGCAAAACGCCAATAGTATGGCACGCAGGATAATGACCGACTGTTTCATGGTAGCAAATAGGTCCCTGCGTGGAGCTCAGCCCCTACCCCGGTAACCTATTTACCTATCGGCCTTAAACAGAAGCACTCAACCGGAAAAAAAGTTCCAGAAGATGGCGATCGCCGGAACGGCTATAAACAGGGCCATGACCCAATAAATTATTCGCTTGGCGCGCTTCGCCTCTTCACTGTTTTCTTCCGGCTCGTTCATCGATTGGGTTCTGCTCCGAAACGCTAGGTCACCAGCGAGATCGGTAAAGTCAGAAAGCACTCGTTCCCACAGCCTGCCAACTTGAAATTTTCCTCTCCAAATTCGTGTTTAAATCAATCGCCATCGTCGCCCCCGGACTTCTCGGAGCTTCCCTAGCCATCGCCATCAGCGAGAAAGGCCTCGCCCAAAACGTGGCAATCTGGGCTCGTCGCCAGGCGGCAGTGGACGCTTTGAAGAGCCAATCCTGGTGTCAAAAAGCGAGCGTTGATCTTGAGGAAGCCTGCCAGGACGCGGAGCTCATCGTACTCTGCTCGCCGGTGAACAGCATCATTAGCCTCAGCCAGCAAATCGCCACTATTGCCCAGAACAGCCCCATCGTCACCGACGTAGGCAGCGTGAAGGACGAGATCGTGCGGGAGTGTCAAACCGCTCTAGTCGGAAAAGCTCGATTCATCGGATCTCACCCCATGGCAGGATCGGAAAAGACAGGCATGGAAAACGCCTGTAGCACCTTGTTCGATGGAAAAACTTGTTTTGTCACCCCCACTGACGACTCCGATCCGGAAGCCTTGGAAAAAACAATCGCTTTCTGGAAGGCGGTCGGATCCCAAGTCGTAGTCGAAAACCCGCAAAAACACGATGAGATCGTAGCTCAAGTCAGCCACTTGCCGCACGTCATTGCCACTTCACTCTCCACCTTCCTCGCTTCCAGATGTCCCGCCGCAGCTGACTACTGCGGAAACGGACTTCGCGACACCACGCGAGTCGCATCTGGAAGTCCGGCTCTCTGGCAGGAAATCATCGCTCAAAACCGTACGGAAGTGCTCAAAGCCATCGCGGATTTCCAAACACACCTGAAAAAACTGTACCATCAGATAGAAGAAAAGACCGACTCAAAGCTGTTTCAGGAGCTGAGCCTCGGTAAGGAATTTCGAGACCAACTGTAGTCTCCCTCGCACTCTCTCAACCAATGCAAGACCCTCTCCCCATTCGTCCTTTCACCAAGCCGGTTCGCGGAAGCGTGACCGTGCCGGGTTCCAAAAGCATTACCAATCGGGCACTGATTCTCGCGGCCCTAGCCGATGGCGAAACTCTTTTGGAAAATTGCCTCTTCAGCGAGGACACCGAGATCATGGTCAAAGCCTTGCAAGACCTAGGCTTTGAGGTAACTCCGGACGCCGAAGCGAAGACCATTTCCATCCTCGGACTCGGCGGCGATATCCCGAACAAGGAAGCAGAGATCTTCGTCGGCAACTCCGGAACTTCCGCTCGTTTCCTAACCGCATTTCTCTGCCTGAGCGAAGGCGGCCAATACCGGCTCGACGGCGTTCCGCAAATGAGGAAACGCCCCATCGCGGATCTGGCCCAAACGCTCAACCAGCTTGGGGGCCAGATCGAAACCACAGACGGTTTCGCCCCGCTCACCATCAAAGCGCAGGGGCTCGCAGGAGGAAAAGCGACCATCGACGCATCCTCTTCCAGCCAATTCGTTTCGGCTCTCATTATGGCTGCCCCTTACGCTGAGCAAGGTATCCAGATCGAGCTTACCGATACCAGCGTGAGACGTAGCTACATCGACATGACTCTAGAGATGCTCGTCCAATTCGGAATTCCGAAATCAAACCTAGCGGCGTCCGAAACTGGCTACGACATCAAGCCCTGCCCTTATTACAAAGCTAAACCCCAAGGCTACCAAGTCGAGGGTGACGCCTCAGCGGCGAGCTACTTTTTCGCCTTACCTGTCGCGGTAACCGGTGAATTAGAAGTTCTCGGCGTAACGCAAAATTCTCTGCAGGGCGACATCGCCTTTTCAAGCCGCATGGAGGAAGCCGGAGCTTACATCGAGTGGACCAAGAGCTCCGCCATCGTTCGCTACGAACCGGGAGCCGAACCCGAATCCCTCGAGGGCAGTTTCTATCCCTACTCCGACACCTTTCTGACTGCCGCAGCGATCGCGCCGCTTTGCCAAGGCACGACCAAGATCGAAGGCATTGCCCACACACGGCATCAGGAATGCGACCGTGTGGCAGCCATGGCCGATGGTTTGAAAAGAATCGGACAATCGGTGGAAGAAACCGAGGGCTCCTTGTCCATTTCTCCTGCCCCACTAAAGCCCGCCACCATCGCCACCTACCACGATCATCGAGTCGCCATGAGCTTCGGAGTCTTGGCTTGCTTTGATGCGCTGGGTAATGGCGAGCCTTGGCTGAAAATCGAAGATCCGAGCTGCTGCAAAAAAACCTTCCCTGACTTTTTCGAGGTTCTAGAAAGCCTCAGACAACAAAGCGAAAACGCCTCTTCCGATGCCTAAAAAAGACTTTATTATCGTCGCTATCGACGGAGGAGCTGCCGCTGGAAAAAGCTCCACCTCCCGAGCTCTAAGCTCGCGGTTCAACCTAATGCATGTAGACACGGGCTCTTTCTACCGAGCCACTACGTTGAAACTGCTCGAAGCAGGCGTGCCCGCCCAAGCGGGCGAAGCGCTCGTAACCGGTTTGGCCGGCTTGCAGCTCGATACAAAAACCGAGGGCAACCAAGCCTCCATCGTCATCAATGGCTGGACTCCCGACGCCGCTATTCGCAGCGAGCAGGTGAACGCAAATGTGTCGCACTACGCAGCCATTCCAGAGGTGAGGAAATTCCTCTTCGACTACCAACGCTCCCAAGCGGAAATCGCGAAAGAGCGCGGATTCGCGGGGCTAGTTATGGAAGGCCGGGATATTGGTTCCATTATCTTTCCTGAAGCCGATCTTCGTCTCTACCTCTACGCCGATCCCGCCAAACGGGCTGCCCGCCGGGCCGCTGAGGGACTCACCGATAGCATTGAACAGCGGGACAAGATGGACAGCAGCCGCAAAAGCGCTCCGCTCCAAGTGCCTGAAGGAGCTACCTTGGTCGATTCTTCAGAACTAAACCTCGAGCAAGTCGTGGAGCACGTTTCCGAACTCGTCTCCGCAGCATACGAAAATTAAGATGTCCCACGACTATTCTCCCACCGTCTACCACATCAGCTCCTCCATCGCCGCCGGAGTCCTGAGCCAGTTGCTAATTGGCGAGGTGGAAGGCATCCAGAACGTTCCCTCGCGTGGAGCGGTTATTCTCGCCGTCAATCATGCCAGCCACTTCGATCCTCCTTTGATCGGCTGCCTGCTGCGACGCCATATCAACTTCTTCGCCCGCAAGACCCTGTGGCTCAACAAGGCGGCCAGCTGGTGGCTGGATAAGGTCGGGACTATCCCAGTCGACCGCGATGGGGACTCGGACATCAAAGCGATGAAGTCCACCCTCTCCACGCTCAAAAACGGCGGACTGCTAACGCTATTCCCCGAAGGTACGAGATCGCCAGACGGCAATCTGCAAAAGGCAAAACCAGGCATCGGCCTGATCGCCGCCAAATCGCAAGCCACCGTGATTCCCTGCCGCATCTTCAATTCCGCCAAGGTTCTCTCCAAAGGAAAGGTTCTGCCCAATTTCAACCTAAGCGTGCATATGCGCTATGGTGAGCCGATTACGCCGGAGACCTACGACCCGGGACGGGAAGCGGGAAAAGAGCGCTACCAAATCGTAGCCGACCGGATCATGGCCGAAATCGCTAAACTCACCCGTCCGCGGCCCTTAGCCATTTGAGGGGTACAAAATAAATTTCTTTCCCAACTCTCCGCAAAATCCTAGCGTAAGTACTTACTCCCCAAAATGAAGTACATCACCCGCATCCTCCAGATTTTGGCCGTGCTTGGCGCCGTCGCGGCGGGGTTCTTCTACTTCCAGCAAAAAACCGAGTACCGTTCGCTGGATGCGAACATGCAGGAGTTGCGAGCTCAGCTCAATGAAGCTCGCAATCAAAACCGGGAGCTGAAACTGCAAAACTCCGAGCAAGCGGAGAAGTTGAAAAGCCAAACTTTGGATATCGAAAGCCTCACCGCCGATTCGCTGCTCGCTAACAATCAGTTGCTCCAAATCCAAAGAGAAAACAAGCGATTGGTCGACGAGCGCGACGCCCAAGAGATAGCGGAACGCAGGCTTCAACGCGAAAACAGTCGCCTCAGCGAAGAACTCGGCGTGTTGCAAGCAACCAGTATTTCCCAAGACGAGATCGCCGACTACGAGCTGCAAATCGCCAGCCTAGAACGCCAAATCCTCGAACTGCAGCAAACCCAGCCAGGGTTGGCCGAAAACTCGCTTCCCATCTCCGTGCCCGCGCGTTCGAATCTGCACGGCCGGATCCTCACCGTCGGGAAAGGCAATTCCTTCGTGATTCTCGATATTGGCTACAGCGAAGGAGTTCGGCTCCAAAATGAACTTTATATCCGGCACGCTGACACAACCATAGCCAAAATACAGGTCACCGATGTTAAGGAAAACTTGAGCATCGCCCGAGTTTTGCCAGAGTCCATCGTCAAGAACCCGCAATCGGGAGACTCGGTTTCGAGTCTAAACTGACATTCAAAGATAACATGAAAAAGTCCATTTCTCTCATTCTTGCTGCTCTCAGCATTGCTTCCCTCTTTTTCGTCTCCGGTTGCGCCGACCCAGACGAATCCACCATTCCTTGGAGCCGTCCTAAGGATTGGGAAGGTGGCGTTCCAGGCATGGGAACCAGCTAGAGACACGTTCGCCCCACAGCGGACCTTCCCCTCTGGGCTGCCAATCGCCTGTAAATGTCAACAGACAACCCTTCACTCACTCCAGAGGCGGGCCACCTCTACGTGGTGGCCACTCCTATCGGCAACTTGGCGGATATAAGCCAAAGGGCCCTTTCTTTGCTCTCTAAAGTCGATTCCATAGCGTGCGAGGACACTCGCACCACGGGATCAATGCTCACTAAGCTGGATATCAGGAGGCCGCTCATCGCCTACCACGACCACAACGAAAAGCGTGCGGCCAGCTCGATCGTCGAGAAACTACAAGCGGGAGAATCCGTGGCGTTGGTCTCCGACGCGGGCACGCCTGCCATTTCGGATCCGGGGTTTCGTGTCGCAAGGGAATGCCAACGCTTGAGCCTTCCCGTTGTTCCGATTCCTGGAGCTTGTGCAGTTACTTCCCTCCTCAGCGTAAGCGGGCTGCCAACCGACGCATTTTTCTTCGCGGGCTTCCTTCCGCCCAAATCAGCGGCCCGTCGCCGTTTCTTTGAAGAGTATCGGGATTTTAAGCACACCATCGCCCTCTACGAATCCACGCATCGTATCGAAAAGATGACAGCGGAACTGGAGGACGTGCTCGGCCCTGACCGAGTCGTCTGCATCGGCCGAGAGCTCACCAAGAAATTCGAGACCATCCGCTCCGGCCGCATCGCCGACATCCGAGAACAGATGAGCTCGTCCAGCAAGAAAGGCGAATTCGTCGTCCTTATCGCCCCAGATGGCTACGCACTCTAGCTCGCCCACCGTTGGAGTCATTGATGTGGGCTCCAATACCATAAAGCTTCTGATAGCTAAAGCTGGCGACAACACGCCCGCAGAGAAAGTAGATTTCATCGTAGAAGAAACTCGTATTGGCGAAGGTATGACAGGGCATCCACCCATCATTGACGAGGATGCCATTCAGCGAGGAGCGGCAGCTATTACCCGCCTGGTTAAAGCCGCCGAAGGCTGCGATTCCACCTGTATCGTCGCAACCTCCGCCGTGCGGGACGCGTCCAACAAACAAGAGTTCGTCAATGCAGTGGAAAAAGCCTGCGGGCACGAGCTTCGCATTCTTTCAGGCGACGAGGAAGCTGAATTCATTGGAGACGCCTTAAAGTGCGATCCAGCCCTAACCAAACTCGAGTCCTATTCCCTTCTCGACCTAGGAGGAGGCAGCCTGGAGTGTATTCAGTTTTTAAATAGCCAGCTGCAAGCTGCAGAAAGCCTGAGACTGGGATCCGTCCGCTTGGCCTCGCTTCTAGTGAAAGATCGAGAGCAACCCCTATCATCCGACTGCCAGAAACGTATCTCCGACTACGTCAGAGAGCGCTGGCTCGCCTCGAAATTCCAAGCGAGAAGCAGTCCCTCTGAAATTGCTGTGCTCACTGGTGGAGCGGCCAAACATCTAGCCAGCTCGCTAAGCGAACGTCAGATAGAAGAAGGCATCTTCCTCGAAGAGTTCAAAAGGATGGGAGCCCATCTTTGTTCGCTAACCGCTAAGGGACGAGTAGAGGAATACAGGATACCGCCCAGCCGTTCCGACATTTTTCCGACCGCGATGGTAACCCTTGCGGCCTCCCTCGAATATCTTGGCTGCGAGCTACTTTATTTTTCCGAATTCAACCTACGATTCGGAGTCGCCTCCAAATTGCTGCACGGCTGAAACGACAGGGTCTTCGAATCTAGGCTTAGCTCAGAAGCTCTCTAATTTCGGCGAACCAGGTTTTCCGCGTCAGAGTATCCGCCTTGCGGTCAGTACGAATCTCCAGCAAGCGTACCCCTTCAGGCTCCTCACGCAGCTTTTCTTGCATGGTCTGCCAATCCTCAATCAGCTCGTACCGAATTCCATAGGTCTTGGCCCAATCCGAGAAGTCAACTTTCTGATCCGTTCCGTAATGTTTTTCGAATACATCCTCGAATTGCGAAACCGGTAGCATTTCAAAGATTCCCCCACCCGAGTTGTTCACCAATAGGATTGTTAAGCTCCCCTTGAGAAGCTTCGAGATCAGAGCTCCATTGGTATCGTGTAAAAGAGCAAGATCTCCCGTAAGCAAAAAGGTATTTTCGCCACCGTGGGCGACTCCCATGGCAGTCGACAAAATTCCATCGATTCCATTGGCGCCACGAGAAGAGAAGACAGAAACTCCGAGATCGTTTCGCCCGAAATAAAATTCCATGTCCCGCGGAGGCATACTGTTGGATACGCAAAGGCTTGCTTCCTCCGGCAACTGTTTCGACAAAGTCCAAGCCAACTTAGCCTCAAACAAAGACTCCGTTTTCCCGAAACGTTGATCGTACTCCGCCGCTACGATTCGCTCCAAATCCAACCAGCGTCTGGTATAGCTAGATTCATTTCCCGAATCGACAAGAACACCGCCGAACTCAAAATCGGCATAAACATGATTCGATCTCGAATGAGTCGCATCCCAATTCACCGGACGATCGCTCAAAACAGTCATCTCCAAATCATGCTCCCCAATCCAGGATCGCAACGCTTTGCTGGTAGGCAAAGAACCCACCACAATAATCCGTTCGGGCACGAGCTCGTGACAGAGTTCTCTATTACGAATAATCGTATCGTATCCGCAGATCAAAGACTCAAAAGCACTGGCATGCGAGCGGACGGGGCTTATGGCATCCGCCAGCAGCGGCCACCCCAAGCGGTTGGCAAAAGTCGCCAGATTATCAAGCCAAGTTTCCTCATTCGCAGGAGAAACTGGTCCTACCAGAATAAGGCCACTTGAGGAGAGAGCGATCTTTTGAGGCAGCTCCGCTTGCGCTATCGGAAGCGGGTCGGATGGCTCCAGGTGAGAAAAGAAACTTGCGAAATCTCCCGGCTCTAGCGGAGAGACAAATCCGGTCTCCTCAACAGGAATGAGCGGATCTCTGAAAGGTATGTTAAGTTGGACAGGTCCACGATTCGGAGCGACAGCAACATCCAAAAGGTAGCAAACCGTTTGCCTTAGATAGCGTAACATCTCGAGTTTCGCCTCCGGTACTGCCAGCTCGACTTGCTTCCGAACGTATCCACCAAAAAACTTCACCTGATCGATGGTCTGACCAGCCGAGCAATCACGCATCTCCGCAGGCCGATCCGCAGTTAGGACAACCAGAGGCACGCCTAGCTCGCTTGCTTCCACGACCGCAGGGAAAAAGTTGGCCACGGCGGATCCTGATGTGCAGACGATGGCCACAGGGTTTCCTGTCTTCTTAGCTAAACCCAATGCGAAGAATGCCCCTGAACGTTCGTCTAAGATCGGGATTGCCTCAATTTCTGGATGTCGAGCAAAAGCAAAAGTCAGTGGAGAACTCCGAGATCCGGGACAGGTAACAACTGTGGATACTCCTTTTCTGTACAGCGTTTCCGCTATGACATCAGCCCACAGCTCGTTAGCGTTTACCCAGCTCTTATCCATGCTAGAGGAGGTTCTCCTTGAGGGCTTGAAATTTCAGATTAGTCTCGAGGTGTTCACGCTCCGGTACGGAACCTTCCACCACGCCCACTCCCGCATAGAGACAGGCATTCTCTCCATCCACAAGGGCTGATCGGATTCCGACTAGAAACTCACCCTCGCCCTTTGAATTTATCCAACCAATCGGACCGGCGTAAAGTCCTCGTTCGAAACGCTCGTGTTCCTGAATACGTGGAACCGCCGCTTCCCGCGGAGTTCCGCCCACAGCCGGAGTCGGGTGCAATTCCGCTACGAGGTCCAACAAATGGATACCATCCGCCAGCTCGGCTTCCACATCTACAAACAAGTGCTGCACATTCTGCAGTTTCTTCAAACTCGGGCAGCAAAGACTTTCCACCGAAAGGTCAAGGCTTTCAAGTCTCCTGCAAATCGAATCATAAACAATGCGGTGCTCCCGACGGTCCTTCTCGCTATCCAATAAGCCCGCCCCAAATCTCGCATCTTCCGAAGCGGTCTTACCACGAGGCGCGGTTCCCGCGAGAGCATCGACATTAACCCGCCCTTTAAAAACCGAAACCAACCGTTCAGGACTCGCTCCTATGAAACTCTGCCCCTTGCCATTAGCGATCGAGAATGCGAAGCAATCTTCGTATCTTTCGCGGAGCGTATTCAAAATTTCGAGCGGATGAAAGGGCTGATCTGCCTTTAGCTCAAGAGCCCGAGCTAAGACGATTTTCTCGAATTCGCCAACTTTGATTTGCTTCAACGCATTTCCAACCGCGACCTGAAATGCATCGTCACCGCCACGTTCTTTTGTCTCCAGAATGCGAATGCCATCTTTTTTTGACGAGCATTCCTCCTCCGAGTAATCAAAAGACCTAAACTTAGTATTCGCATTCCAGATACGCTTGGCAACAGCTTCAACATCGTCACCCAAACCTATCGTCGCGTTAGCGATGGCAACGCATCGGCCTTTCGTAGATACAACCTGCCAGCGGGGAACAAAAAGCGAGGAAGAGGGAAAAGGCACCTTACTCGAGACTTCATCAAAAAAGCTGAATCCGCAAAAGAAGTGAGGTCCAAAAAAAGGTAAGCTGGGATCGCCCACTGCGATAGCGTTTTCCAGAGTCTCTTCAATCCACGCCTTCGCTGATTTAAAACGGGAAGCCCCCGAAGGCGAGTAGCTTATCGCTGCCTCTGCACCAGCGATCGCCAAGTCGTCGCGTTTTTTTTCAATGTAGAAATGCTGTTGCTGATCTTCGTAGATCGACTCCAGCACAGCCAAGGGATCAAGCAAGCTAGACTCCGCTGCAATGCTGACAAGTTGCGGTTTTCCGCGCTCCATCGCCTTGACAAGGCAAGCCTGCAAAAAGGCATGCAGGGTTTCGAAGCTCTTGGCTTTAGCGGGATCTAGCTGGATAGTATCCACAAAGTGGCTATGCCTCTATTTCTTCTCCTGCTGGGGTTTCGGAAAGAGAATCACGCGTTCCCCGACCTTGGCTCCTGTTAAAGCGTCACTGGGCTTGAGACGTTCTAACCAAGCAGCATCGCTCTCATAACCGAGAAGCTCATACACACGGGCAGTCGTTTCCGGCATAACGGGCTCCAACAAACCAACCGCTCGTCGCAAAGACTCTGCCATCAATGACAGCGCTGTCGCACAAGTGTCTTTATCCTTCTGGTCTTCGGACTTGGCCAACTTCCACGGGGACCGCTGCTCTGCGTAGCGATTGATTGAGCGAATGAAGGCGAAGGTAAGTTCCAAACCTTTGTGAAATTGGAAATCCTCGTAGAGCTCGACGACTTTGCCTTCCGTGTTGGCCCACGCTTCTTCGAGTTCCTTCTCTGGCTCTTCATCAACGCTTCGAGCTGGAAAAGTATCCCCACAATATCGGGGAGTCATGGTTAGAACTCGGTTCAACAGGTTTCCAAGATCGTTCGCGAGATCGCTGTTGTAGCGGTTGGTGAAAAGTTCATCGGAAAAATCGCTGTCTTGTCCCACGCTCATTTCCCGGATCAAGAAGTAGCGCAGCGCATCGACGCTGTATTCCTTAACAAATTCGCTCGGTTCGATGAAGTTGCCCGTACTCTTAGACATCTTATCGCCATTGATCGACCACCAGCCGTGTACGAGCAGACTGGATGGGATTTCTACGCCGATCGCTTTGAGCATGATAGGCCAGTAAACGGAGTGCGGAGGAAGCAGGATATCTTTGCCGATAACGTGGTAGTCGACGGGCCAATACTTCTCGAAATCTGGAGTGCCGTATCCTACCGCACTGATGTAGTTAACAAGCGCGTCAAACCAAACGTAGGTCACATAACCGTCGTCAAACGGAAGTGGTATCCCCCATTCCAATCTTTCCTTGGGGCGCGAGATACAAAGATCGTTGATGGGCTCCTTCAGAAATTCGAGTACCTGCTTTGCCCGGAAACGGGGAAAGATAAAGTCCTCGTGGGTCTTGATATGCTCGATGAGCCAGTCCTGATACTTGCTGAGCTTGAAGAAATAATTGCTCTCAGTGATCTCTGTTACCTCTCCAAAAATTTCCGGCCACTTGCCATCGACCATGTCCTTTTCCTGTAAGAACTGCTCCGCTCGAGCGCTGTAGAACCCCTTGTACTCGGCCTTGTAGATTTCGTCGCGATCGAAGAGGTCCTGCAGAATCTTACGAACCACGTCCTTATGGCGGGTCTCGGTAGTACGAATGAAGTCGTCGTTGGAGATGTTGAGGCTCTCGCAGAGTTCCTTGAATTGGCCTGCAGCTTCATCGCAAAGCTCGATGGGCTGGATATCACGCTTGGCAGCAGACTGCTGGACCTTTTGGCCATGTTCATCGATTCCGGTTAGGAAATAAACGTCGTCCCCCATTAAGCGGCGGAAGCGGGCAACCACATCGGTCAGCACCTTTTCGTAGGCATGCCCGAGGTGCGGGGAGCCGTTCGCGTAGTCAATAGCGGTAGTGATGTAAAAGGACTTCATCTGCGTAAAGAAAACGGAAGTGCATAAGCCGCAGCACAAGGACCCGCAACCCTATAAAATGTCACGCGAACAGGAGGTGCAGCATTCCATCCACACCTAGGGCTTAATGCCAATAATACGTATGGGTAGATGAACGGAATCATCCATGAAATGGCCGTGAAGAACTGATTCACGATTCAGAAAAACCAGCACTACACACTAATTTTACCCTTTTGACCAAATACGATCCTGAGCGCCCCGATAAAATGAAGCGGTCGTATGTCGAAGCAGCCTAAAGCGAAGCAGTTCACAAAAAAACTCCAAGCGTTCACCATTATGGAGGCGATGGTCGCTATCTCAATTCTGTCCATTACAGGATTTGGAGCGCTCACCGGCTTACTGCAGGCCCGAAAAATGACCGAGGGCTCAATTTACGTAGCCACCTCCACGAATGTTGCTCAAGGCTACATCGAGCAGCTCAAAAGCATGGACTTTCGCTTCCTAGACGAAGCCGTGATCGAAGATCTAATGAGCCAAGGGGCCGCTGATTCTCTTTCGGTATCACCCCTTCCATCCAACTTCGAAACCGGAAATGCCGACACTGACATCGTCAACTCGAAGTGGATCGACATCAACAACACGCCGACCGACGCAGGCGACGATCTCAAAATCGATATCTTCCTCTATATCGATGACACGACAGACGAGGCCAATGGGATAGGAGATTCCAGAAAGATTGTGCTGCGTTGGGAGTATTTGGACAACTCTTCCGGTACGGATGTACCTGTCAGCAACACACTCTACACCATCCGTTCTCGGGTACCCACCTTCTGATCAGCATGAGATTCAAGAGAAAGGGTAAGTTTTCGGCTGCGTTCACCTTGGTGGAGGTGATGGTAACGCTCACGGTTTCCGGAATCGTGCTTGGAGCGTCCATGACCTTTCTCGTTTCCGCATCAAATTTTGCGGCCTACAACGAGGGCAAGCTGCTGGTAAACAAAGATATAAGAAAATTCACCAGTCAACTGAGCGATTACGCGACCTACTCCAACCTTTTTGTGATCTACAAGTCATTTACGGATCGCACTGTGGTCGACGACGGCGGATCCGGAGATTTCCTCGTCCTCGGTTTCGTGGACGAAAACGACCCGAACTTGTACACGCAAATCATCGGATTCTATCGCTCAGCCACAACAGATGAGGAAGGCCCCGTTCGCAAGTTCAGCATCAGTTACAACACGCCCCAGGATTCGCTGATCGCGGACCTCTTACCAGCAGAATCAACTTTCTCTGACCACGAGGAGATCGTGGAGCTATCCAGAGGGCTTAGCGACGGGCACTTGTTCCATAACTACTTCGGGCGAAGCGTAACCGTACAAGGCCAGATCCTCCACCAGGGCAGTACCCTAAACAGGGCGACCAATACGTATAATTTCACTATATCCCCAAGGGGTTAGCGGTATGACAAGAGAAACGAGAAACCCTAGAAAAGGCGGAATAACAGTAGCCGTCCTCGTTATTTCAACCTCTATGGCCGTCGTTCTGGCAGCGGTGCTCAGCCATTCTCTGACTGAGCGAAAACTCAACAAGCGCCACGAGCTGCGGCTCATCTCCAAAAACGCATCCGAAGCCCTCGTCGAATACGGCTTTGCCCAGCTCAAACACAAATTCGAGAACCAAACGAATTTCACCTCCGACGCCCTCGCTCCAGGAGGCCCCGACGAAGTTGCGATGCCGAGTTCAAACGAGTTCGGGCCGTATTTCGATTCCTCGGAATCCATTATCTTCGGCGGCGTGGTTGACGATTTCGGAAGCACCCTCACCTACATCGACCCCGCAAACCCAGCCAATGAATTCGATCCTTTGCGGGGCCAAAAAGTGTATGCTCGAAACATTGCCCTCTATGCAAAGGCGACCGTGAACGACCCACGCGGGGGTCCAAACATTACGAGCTATGTTACCCAAAAACTACAGGTTCGCGATTCCCCGCTTTTCGCTCACGCAATATTCTACAATCTGGACCTGGAAGTGTCGCCAGGCCCGAAAATGGAAATACACGGACCCGTCCACACAAATGGAGACTTCTACGTGCAAGGTATCGCGGGGGTCGATTTCCACTATCCCGTTTCTACCGCGAAAGACCTGCTCTGGGGCTGGGGAACCGACGAAGGCTCCGCCCAAGGGTCCGGATGGGAAAACCTGCAAAGAGGCCATATAAGATTTAAGAATAGAAATGATGACCTCGTCACGATGAAGGTTAGCGGGAGCTTCCCCGACTCGACCAAAAGCGATTGGCGAACCTACTCCTCGGAGAAGTGGAACGGCAACGTGCTGACGCAAGATCATGGAGTGGAGGTATACAAACCAGCCGCTTTCGCGGATTACGAATCAGATGATCCGAGCACCCCCTCCTACGATCCGGTGAATTCGGGACACCAACTCATAGAGCCCCCCCTTTCAATCTACGACTCCGACTACAACGAAACCATTGAGGAGCAGAAAATGTCCACCAAAGCCGGATTGTATATAAAATGGGACGTAGAGACTGGAACGGTAACGGCCTACAGCCGGAGCGGTACGCAGTACGATATCTCCGACTTGGAAGGCTCTGGTTCCGACTACCTCTACGAGATCAAAAATAATGCCTTCTACGACCATCGACGATACCAGTGGATAGACACCCTGGAATTAAATATGGGAAAGCTGAAGCAACTCATCGAAGCGCCAGACTTCAGCTCAGACGAAACCTATATCCAACCCTACTATTCCCCTACAGACACCTCTGCTCCTGCGAAAAATTCGACCGACTGGTACAATGCCGCATACGACCCTGCATCCCTCTGGAACGGCATCGTTTATGTCGAGACGGAAACAAGCTCTTCCGATTCCAATGACCAGGCTCGACTAAACTATTCAGGGGTCAGACTGTGGGGAGGCGAAACAGACCAGACAGGTCAAGGTATCCCAAGTCGCGGATCAGATCCAGGTATGACTCTGGCCACCAATAACGCGCTCTACGTGCGTGGTCACTTCAACGCCGATGGCGTCATGCATAACTCCGCCAGTAGCTACAACAGCGCTACCGTTCCCGAAGTAGGAGAGGTACCCGTCTCCCTGTACGGAGACAGCATAACCATCCAATCCGTAAACTGGAACGACGCAGTCACCTCTAAGAAACCCACCGCAGCCTCGACCGAAGTAGCCGCCGCAATAGTCTCCGGTCTCATCCCCTCAAACGCCGCCAACAACGGAAGAAGTAGCGGCGGGGTACACAATTTCCCACGTTTCCTAGAAAAATGGTCCGGCAAAAGCCTATACATTAGAGGTTCACTAGTCTGCCTCTACGAGAGCGAAGTCGACGACAGTGCTTGGCGAATCGACTACTACGGAGCCCCGGCTCGCAACTGGGGTTTTAGCGAGCAATTCCTATCAGGCACATTTCCCCCAGGGACTCCACTTCTTCGCACCTACCGGAGGGTAAACTACAAAAGTCTGTCCGCATCGGAATTCCAGGCCGCCATCGACGACCTTCCATGGAACTCGGGACTATGAGGATACCTCACGAATCGCCCCCCAAAGTAATGCAATTTATGAACTGCTCACTCCTCAAAAAACGAATCCTAAATCCATGGATAGGCGCTTTGACACTGTTGAGTCTTACCATCAGCCAAGCCGAGACTGCGACTGTCACACTCAGGAACGAAGAAGCGGAGCAAAAGACCATTCACTGGCCGACCGCTCCTCAAACCAAAATCTCTGCTCGCAACGGGACTGTCGACTTCGACGGAGCTCAGGTAAAAATGCTTAACCTCCAATTCGATAGTTTCGAAATCGAGCTAGCGTTGTCCAAAGGCCTGTCGTTTCGAGCAAACCCTTCTGCACAATATGCAGCCAGCCTATCCGGCGAAAGAATCCCGGGAGTTACCCTTGGCATCGCAACCTTCGCTCCCGAAGACTTCTTGAGCGATCTATCAGACTCAAATTGGGACGCCTACAAGCTCGGCCTTACCAAGGACAATCCTCACCTTAAAATCGTTCGTGACGATTCCAACATTGGAACTCGGTCCTCTCTTTACACCTTCGGAAAAGATTTCAGGCAATTGGCCTTCGAACTGGGGAGCTCTGGCAATGAGTTCAAGCGGCGCGAAGTCTTTTTTATGATAAACGGCAAACTCGTCGCGTTCACGGTGGAGGGGATGAAGGAAGCGGTCGATCAGAGCTGGATCCGCATCGACCATCTGATTGGCGAAATGACCCTAGTTCGCTGATAAAAACATAAACACACTAGGCGACGCACCCAAAACTAAGGCTTCCACCTCAATTTACCTCACCAAAATACCTATAGATATTCCTAAATTTTATATAAGGACGAGATCCGACTCAGACTCGCTATAAATGCAAGCAAGGGTGCCGATAGCTAAGTACTCAGAATGCTTAGAGTCAGTCCACACGCCAGGCGTAAACAAAACCAAAAGGCTTTCACACTTATGGAAGTCATGGTTGCTGCTGTCATCTTGACCATCGCGGGCTTGGGCACTCTTACCGGTCTGCTTCAGGCCAGAAAGATGACAGAGGGCTCTATCATGATGGCGACTGCCACCAATATCGCCCAAGGTTATGTAGAGCAGCTCAAGAGCATCGACTTTAGCATGCTTGACCAAACCACGATCACCGAGCTGATCAGCCAAGGAGTTGCGGACTCCTTGAACGTCTCGCCCATGGTATCAGATCCGGAATCGGGGAACGATCAAACCGACGTCGTTAATACTCGAGCCATAGACATCAACAACACGCCAGAAAAGGACACCGACGACCTTCTCATCAATCTGGTATTGTACATCTCGGACATCACCGATTCGGGCTCTGGAATCGGAGACGCTCGGGAAATAATTCTACGCTGGAGCTACGTGGACAACACGAACGGAGCTGCAGTGCCAGTGGAAAGCACAGTCTTCGCCATCCGGTCGAAAATACCGACTTTTTAAAACGATGAGACGCCGATTCCCAACAAAGCTCCGAGCGGCCTTTTCCCTTGCGGAGGTGATGGTGACTACTGTGGTCGCTGGATTGGTGATGGGTGCCACCATGACATTCCTGATACGCACAACGGATTTCGCTGCCTACAACGAAGGCAAGCTACTCGTGAATAGGGATATCAGAAAATTCACCAGTGAACTGAGCGACTACGCCACCTATTCGAACCTTTTTGTTATCTACGAATCATTCACGGACCGAACTGAGGTCGAAGACGGATATTCGGGAGATTTCCTGGTCCTTGGCTTTTTGGATGAAGACGACCCCACTTTGTACACCAAATTAGTTGGATACTATCGCTCGGGAACAGAAGAGGAAGAAGGTCCAGTCCGTAAATTCAACATCACTTACGAGACGCCGCAGGACAAACCGATCGAAGAACTGCTGCCTTCAGTCGATTCCCTCGATGAGCACGAGGAGGTAGTGGAGCTGACGAAGGGCCTCAGCAATGGTCAGCTATTCTACAATTTCTTCGGACGCAGCATAACGGTTCAGGGCCAAATCCTTCATCACGGCAACAAAATCAAACGGGCCACCAACACCTACAACTTTACGATATCTCCGAGGGGTTGAAGGCCATGCGAAATACGATGAATAGAATTCGGAGAAAAAAGGGCGGGGTCATGGTGTCTGTCTTCGTCATTGCGACTTCCCTCGCTTTGGTTCTGGCCGGCGTGTTGAGCCACGCACTGACTGAGCGAAGAATGAACTCGCGGCACGAGCTAAGACTGGTCTCTAAGAATCTCTCAGAAGCCTTGGTCGAGTACGGATTCGCCCAACTGAAACATACCTTCGACCACCAAACCAATTTTACTTCTAGTTCCTTCGCGCCCGGCTCCGCTGAAGAAATCCTAATGCCCAGCTCTAATTTGTTCGGATCGACATTCGACTCAGACAACTCATCGCTAACGGGAGCAATTGTCGGCAATGCAGATGGGGCACTCGTCTACATTGACCCCAGCAATCCCGCTAACGATTTCGACCCGCTCCGTGGCAAAAACGTCTATACCAGACAGATCGCCCTTTACGCCAAAGCAACCGTCAATGACCCAAGTGGTGGACCAGATATTCGAAGCTACGTAACCCAAAAGCTTCAGGTACGCGACTGTCCACTTTTTGCTCACGCCATTTTCTATAACCTCGATTTGGAGTTCTCACCGGGTGTCAAGATGGAGATCCACGGTCCAGTCCATACGAATGGGAACCTATACCTGCAATCGATCTCTGGCCTCGAGTTTCACTACCCTGTTTCAACTTCCCAAGACATGCTTTACGGCTGGGGCACCACAGTTCCTTCAGCCCAAGGAGCAGGATGGGAAGGTCTTCAACACGGGCACGTGTATTTCAAAGATGGAGACGATGACCTAGTCACCATGAAAGTCAGCGGATCCTTTGTAGACTCAACACTGAGCGACTGGAGGACCTACTCCGCCGATCGCTGGAATGGTAACCTGATGACCCAAGACCACGGGATCGAAGTCTACACGCCAGCTGCCTTCTCGGAGTACGAGCCAGACGATCCGACCACACTCTCCTACGATCCCGTCAATTCAGGACACCAGATAATCGAGCCTCCTATCTCGTCCTCAAATCCTCAATACGACTCAAAAATAGAGGCTCAAAAACTTTCAGTCAAAGCAGGGCTCTATATTACCTGGGACGTACAAACCGGAGAAGTATGAGCATTCAGCCAGAGCGGGACGGAATATGATATCTCAGCTCTTGAGGGCTCTGGATCCAACTATCTGTATGAGATCAAGCCAAACGCCTTCTACGACCATAGAAGGTACCAGTACGTCGACATTCTTGAATTCAACGTTGGTAAACTGAAGCAGCTGATAGAGCTACCAGACCATACCTACGATGAAGGCTATATCCAACCTCTATTCTCGGAAACAGATCCCTCCAAACCAGATAAGGATACTACCGAATGGTATGATGCAGCCTACGATCCTGCAGCCCGCTGGAACGGCGTAGTATACTTGGAAACTAAAACTAGCTCTTCCGATCCTACCGACAAAGCGAGACTTCACTACTCCGGCGTTCGTCTCTGGGGTGGAGAAACAGACAAAACGGGGCAAGGGATCCCGAGCCTCGGAGCCGATCCGGGCATGAGCTTCGCCACCAACAACGCTCTCTACGTTCTCGGCCATTTCAACGCCGATGGAACCATGCATAAATCCAACACGGCTAACAACAGTACCGTAGTCCCTGAGTACGGCGAGGTTCCGGTCGCGCTCTATGGAGATAGCGTTACTATTTTATCCGAAGATTGGGACGATTCGGATACCAGCAAGAAACCCAAAGCTG
Source organism: Pelagicoccus albus (assembly GCF_014230145.1). Taxonomy (NCBI): domain Bacteria; kingdom Pseudomonadati; phylum Verrucomicrobiota; class Opitutia; order Puniceicoccales; family Pelagicoccaceae; genus Pelagicoccus; species Pelagicoccus albus. The sequence continues at coordinate 269,429 of NZ_JACHVC010000001.1, read as the reverse complement.
CATCAACGGAAATCGCAGCCGCCATCGTTTCGGGAATTATTCCCTCCAATGCCGCAAACAATGGAGCGAGTAGCGGCGGAGTGCACAATTTTCCCCGTATGCTGGAGGGATGGGGAGGACGAGACCTTTACATCCGAGGAGCCCTCGTTTGCCTCTACGAAAGTGAAGTAGACGACAGTTTATGGAGAATAGACTACTACGCTCCACCCAGCCGAAACTGGGGCTTCAGCGAACAGTTTATGAACGGCACCTTCCCGCCAGGAACGCCGCTCATCCGAACGTACCGTAGAATAAACTACAAGAACCTTACCCAATCGCAATACGAAGCAGCAATAGCATCCTTACCGTGGAGCGTTTCGCCATAACTAAAGCCGCTTCAAAAGCGAGTCCGGCTGATTCGCTGATTTCCGTCCCTGCGGGGGGCCGATACTCCGGGACTGAAAGAAGCCCCGTGGTGGCAGCGTTTCTCTGGATATGCGTTTGTTACATAATTTCGATACATTCACCTTCAGGTCTTAGAGCGTCTATCACTCTGGAGGCAAAAACGATCCAGTGGCCAGAAAAGCCTCAACCTCCGATTGAATCAAAATCTATCAAGAGTGAATTCGACGGCATCCTCGTATCCATACTTTCTCTACAGATTTCTGATCTAAAAATACATCTCGCCAGAACCTACGGGCTCAACGTCAGCCCTAGCTCTTCACCACGCTACTCGGGCCAAATGAGCGGAGAGTTCATTCCTGGAGTGTTAATTGGATTATCCTGCTTCGAACCAAATCATTTTTTGGAGAGTCTAAGTGAAGAGGACTGGAATGCCTACAAACTAGGTCTCGAGAAAAGCAACCCTCTGCTAACGATTACCTTGGATAATTCAAACGCTGAGACGTTGATCACGCCCTATGTTTTCGGCAAAACCTTTCGGCAGATAGCCTACGAAATAAAATCCGGGGGACGAATCCTCAAGCGACGAGAAATCTTCAGTTTCATCGAAGGCAAACTACTGGTGATTACCGCAGTCGGAGAAAAAGACGACGTCGATCAAAACTGGATCCGTGTAGACCGCCTAATCAGCGAAATGACGCTGATTCCCTGAACGTCAAAACGCCTGAACGCTGGTCATAGCCATCGAAATCCTTCGCCTCGAGTAGAATCGCCTCGGTAGTCGTAGGGGTATGGATGAATATCTTCTAGGCATCCGTCGGGTTGTCTGCCTGGCTCGCCCCTTTAAATTGAAAAAACGGTAAACTCCGGTTGTTCTGGGTATAGTCAGTCAACCGCTTATGAAACCACTCCTCGCAACAACCGTCTGTTTCATCACAGCATCTGTTGTTTGCGCTGAAATCTCGAACAACGAGCTGAGGACAGTCAAAAGCGAAGCGACTGCCCTGATCCAAGCTTCCGAATCAGAAGCTTCCCTCAGTCCAGTTGCCGACTTCTCTCCATCGTTCTATAGTTTAATCGGCGCCGCAACCTTGGCCCTGTTGATTACTGCCAGACATCAAAATTCCAAGCATAGCTAGAATTCAACCTAGCAAAATGCCTCAAGCCAACCACCTCACAGTGGTTGGCTTTGCTTTTCTCACAGTTAAAGCAGTTAGGAAATCAACTCGCGGATCAGTTTGTTAACCAACTGCGGATTAGCTTTGCCACGACTCTTTTTCATAACAGGGCCTAGCAATGCGTTGAGGGCCTTTTCATTACCGTCCTTGTAATTCTGGACCGGCTTCGGGTTCTCGTCGATAGCCTCTTGGCACCAGACCCGAACCTGACCTTCATCAAAATCTGGTTTCAATCCCTTCCTCTCGATTACCTGCTCCGCCGTTTCCCCAGTCTTGAACATCTCTGGGAAAACATCTTTGTTGGCCACGTTCTTGGGAATGGTCCCCTTCTCTACCACCTGCACCAAGCCGAGCAAGGAATCCGGGGTGATCTTACAATCCGCCAAAGACTCACCAGTTTCGCTCAATTCCCGCAATAGGTCGTTGGCCACCAAATTCCCAATAGCCTGCGCCAGCTTAGGAGCCTGCTTGGCTGCGGCTTCGAACCATTCGCTCAAAGCGCGATCGGGTACCAAAACGGCAGTGATAGAATACGGCAGCCCGTACTCTTCCATAAAACGACGCTGCTTGTCCCACGGCAATTCAGGGATTTCCGACTGAAGCCGGCTTTTCCATTCGTCGTCAATCTTCACCGGCATCAGATCCGGATCAGGGAAATAGCGATAGTCATGAGCATCCTCCTTCTCTCGCATCATCTCCGTCTGGTTCAGATCCGCATTCCAACGCCAAGTAGCTTGCTTGATGGCGTTGCCCTTTTTCAGCTCACGTGTCTGGCGTTTGATTTCGTACTCGATGCCATTTTTGACCCCGGTAATACTGTTCAAGTTCTTGAGTTCGATTTTCTGACCCAGCTCCTTTTGCCCCACGGGCCGTACCGAGATGTTGGCGTCGGCACGCATCTGCCCCTTCTCCATATCGCAATCAGAGATGCCGCAATAGATCATGGTCTGACGAATTGCGGTCAGGAACGCGAAGGCTTCCTCGCCTGAACTCATATCTGGCTCACTGACGATTTCCATCAGAGACGTGAAGGCTCGGTTGTAATCAACTAAACTGTCTTCGGAAAAATGGTTTAGCTTACCAACATCGTTTTCGAGGTGGATACGGGTGAGCTTGATTTTTTTGTGCTCGCCCATGACGGCCCGCGTTTCTCCAGGAAGCTCGATTTCCACATAACCTCCATCGCAGATCGGTTGATCGTATTGGGTTATCTGATAGTTGTTGGGACTATCGGGATAAAAATAGTTCTTTCGGTCCCACTTACACGTTTCGGGAATCGTGCAATTCAACGCCAAGCCAGCCTTGATGATACCGTCGAGCGCCGCTTTGTTCATGACGGGCAAAGCTCCTGGCAGGCCCATCACAACCGGGTCGACAAGTTTGTTAGGCTCATGTCCGTATCCTGCTTGGACTCGAGAGAAGATCTTGGATTTGGCCTTTATCTGTACGTGTACTTCGAGACCGATTACTGCTTCGTATTCCATGTGAAACTTAAAGGCTGGGGTGTTGATCCTTGAAATCGTGCGCCGCTTCGAACTGGTTCGCGATCGAAAGCATTTCGTCTTCCTTGAAAGGCTTACCTAGGATCTGCAGACCGACCGGCAACCCATCGCTGTATCCGCATGGTAATGACATTCCTGGAATGCCCGCCAAATTCGCCGAGATCGTGTATATGTCACTCAAATACATCGAAAGCGGATCGCTGGCCTTCTCGCCCTTCTTGAAAGCAGGAGATGGAGAAGTCGGAGTCAGCAAAGCGTCGACCTCCTTAAATGCGTTTTCGAAATCCCGACGAATCAGCGTGCGCACCTTCTGAGCCTTCAGGTAGTAGGCATCATAGTAACCGCTGCTGAGAACGTAGGTGCCGAGAATGATTCGGCGTTTAACTTCTTCACCGAATCCTTCGGCTCGCGATTGACAGTAGATATCGACCGAGTCCTTAGCGTCAAATTTCTCAGCCCGATGCGTGTAACGGATACCATCGTAGCGAGCGAGATTAGAGGACGCTTCCGCAGTCGCCACGATGTAGTAGGTCGCCACTGCATAGTCAGTGTGCGGCAAAGAGACTTCCTTGATCTCGCAACCAAGACTCCGGTAGAAGTCAATCGCTTTGAGGATCGGTTCCATGGCCGGCGTATTCTCCGCATTCGCAAAATACTCCTTCGGCAAACCCAGTGTCCACTTCCGTCCCGAGTTAGACTCAATTGCGGCCAAGAGATCCGGTTGCTCGAAACGGTAGGAAGTGGAGTCCCGTTCGTCATGGCCTGAAATAGCCTGCAACAGCATCGCGGCGTCTTTCACGCTTCGAGCCATGGGGCCGACTTGGTCCAAGGAGGAAGCAAATGCAGCGAGTCCGTAGCGTGATACACTGCCATACGTGGGCTTCACGCCTACGATTCCACAGTGGGAAGCCGGCTGGCGAATAGAGCCTCCTGTGTCACTGCCGAGAGCCAAGACAGCCTGCCCCGCAGCGATCGCGGCTGCCGATCCTCCCGAGCTTCCACCCGGAATTCGTTCCAAATCCCAAGGATTCGAAGTTGTCTTAAAAGCCGAATTCTCGGTGGAAGAACCCATCGCATATTCGTCGAGGTTTAGACGTCCCCACAAAACGGCGCCTTGCGACTTCAATTTCTCGATACAGGTCGCATCGTAAGGAGAAACAAAGTTCTCAAGCATCTTACTCGAGCAGGTCAAAGGCTGCCCATTAACCGCCAGATTGTCCTTTATCCCTACCGGAATACCGTCGAGCGGTCCGAAGCTCTTTCCCGCAGAGCGCCTAGCATCGGACGCCTCCGCTTGAGCCAGAGCGTCAGACTCGTCAAAGGAGTTGAACGCTCCGACCTTTTCCTCCACTGCCTTGACACGGGCAATGGTGGCCTTCGTCAACTCAACCGACGACAATTCTTTGTTGGCGAGCATCTGCGATAACTCGCTAGCCGACTTGTAATGCAATTCTTCAGACACCGTAAGTTCTCTGTTTTGTAACTAGGCTTGTTGGCGATCAATCCACCACCTTAGGAACAACAATCATGTTCTCCCTCTGGGCTGGCGCATTCTTGAGAGCTTCCTCAACTGGGAGCTCTCCCTTCACTTCGTCTTCCTGCCAGACATTGTAAACCGGGTAAGGGTGAGCCGTAGGTTCAACCCCCTCAGTATCCAGTTCCTCGAGCTTTTCTACGTATCCAATTATCGAGTCCAGCTGCTGAGAAAGTTTTTCCTTCTCCGCATCCGTCAAATTGATACGTGCTAGTTTGGCAGTGTAGTCGATATCGATGTGCGTTTTCTCAGACATATCTCTAGTTGATTAATCGCGTATGCTGTAGGGAGATTTCTCGCGAACATTGCTCTGGATTGTTTCGAAAGCCTTGTTCACTTCCTTGTCCTTGAGCGTACGGTCGAGAGCGCGGAAGCTCATAGATATCGCGATACTCTTTTTGCCTTCAGGAACTCCTGTCCCTTCGTAAATATCAAACGCAGATACGTTCTCCACTTCGAAGCCCTTTGCCGCCTTAGAAGCGATTTTGTTCAAGGTACGTACAACTTCTTCCGCCGGCTCGCTTTGGTCGACTACGATCGCCAAGTCACGACTGGAAGCCGGGAACAAGCTAAACGGCTTGAACTTGATTCGCTTTGGCTCGCGAAGTCTCTCGGGAAGATAACAGAATATACCTCCAAAGACTTCTCCTTGAATATCCATTTCCTTGATACGAGGAAGGCTCATCAATCCGACGCGAACGAAAAAGCCGGCCTTCGGCTCTTCGTAGGCTGCACTGTGCCCTTCCTGCCAAGCACCTTCATTTTCGCTCACTTCGCGAATCTTGAATTTCCCCAGATCGATCCCTGCGTAAGACGCGAGCGTCTTGACTCGCTCTTTTGCTGCATAGAAATCGTCGTAGGACTTTTCTTTCCAAGTCCGTTCCGTACCGGCGTTGCATTCTAAAAATGCGACCGCAACCATCTCAACGATCTTACCATTGAGCTCGCGGAAAACGCGGCCTGTTTCGAAGAAACGGTTCGCGCCAGTCTTGCGAGACTGGTTCAAATGAAGAACCTCCAACATGCCCGGAAGCAAGCTGTGACGCAATTGGGTTTGATCCTCGCTAATCGGATTTAGCAACGCCAATTCTTCGGCCGAAACATGCCCCGCCCAGCGGCGCTGCTCTTCCGCAGACCGCAAAGTATATGTTACCGTTTCAGCGAAGTTTTGACCAATTAAGTATGACGAGCATTTACGATTGAACTGAGTGATCGGGCTGTCGCTCGCAGTCGTGGCAGTCGCTCTTACTGCACCCCCCGGAATCTTATCAGTTCCGTAGATTCGGAGAACTTCCTCAAGAAGGTCTACCGGACGGAACAAGTCGCCGCGATAGCTAGGAACAGATACAGTCCACTCACCTTCGCTATCGACCGATACTTTCATATCTAGCAGTTCCCAAGCCTCGCGGATCTCTTCATTGCTAATATCAAAGCCGCTCTTTTTGCGTACCCACTCCGGCGTGATTTTGATTTCTGTTTCCGAAACAGGTTCGGTTCCGACTTTGACGCCATTGGTGCAAAGCTTGCCACCTGCCGTTTCCAAGATGAGGGAAATAGCGCGTTCTGAAGCATACCGGAGAGATAGCGGATCGACTCCACGCTCAAAGCGATAGGAGCTATCAGTAGAGAGTGCCAACTTTTTGGATACCCAACGGATCGTGCTTGGGCGGAAGTAAGCGACTTCTAGCACCAGATCGGTTGTATCATTTTTCACTTCGGAATTCTGCCCTCCCATAACGCCAGCCACAGCCAAAGCCTTTTCCTCATCGGAAATAACAAGCATCCGGCTGGAGAGCTTTCGCTCTTCGCCATCCAATGTAGTCATTGCCTCACCCTCGCCTGCGTTGCGGACTATGATCTTCCCACCCGCGATATCGCGAGCGTCGAAAGCATGCATCGGGTTGCCACATTCGTGTAGAACGAAATTGGTTACGTCTACGACATTGTTAATCGGGCGAAGGCCAATCGAAGAAAGAGCCTCTTGCAGCCATTTCGGGCTAGGGCCAATCTTTACACCTTTGATCACGCTAGCCAGATAGAGCGGGCAATCCTCTTCGGCGGAAACTTCGACACCTTGGAAAACATCCGCTCCGGAGACTCGGTCCGATTCCGCAGGGATGTCGTTAACCTCTGGATACTTTATATCTCGACGATACCAAGCAGCGAGTTCACGTGCAATACCGATATGCGAAAGGCAATCCGGACGATTTGGAGTTACCTCTAAATTGAATACTGTGTCGCTGTCGGTTAGCACCTTATTGATTGGAGTTCCGGTTTCCGGGCGATCTTCTAGGATGAGTAATCCAGAATTGTCATTTCCAGCTCCGATCTCACTCGCTCCACACATCATGCCGTCGGAGGGAACACCACGGAGCTTAGAGGGCTTGATCTTGAAACCGCCTGGTAATTCAGCGCCCGGCAACGCAACAACTACGCGATCTCCAACCTTGTAGTTGCTGGCTCCACACACGATCGACTTTTCGCCCGCTTCAGGGCCGCAGTCCACACGGCAAACGCCGAGCTTGTCAGCGTCGGGATGCTGGTCACGCTGCAGCACTTCGCCCACTACTACGTTTTCGAGTTGAGGGACTCCAGTGGTTTCCATGTCGTCCACCTCGAAACCGAGGAGAGTCAACGACGCTGCGAGCTCTTCTGGAGTCTCGTCGAGGTCTACGTAACGCTTAAGCCATTTGAGTGATACTTTCACAGTAGAATAAAGTTTTGAATTTTTGGATACTGGAGTTCTTAAGCGAACTGGGAGAGGAATCGGGCGTCGTTTTGGTAGAAGTAACGGATATCATCGATTCCGTACAGGATCATTGCGATGCGTTCGATCCCCATACCGAAAGCGAAGCCGGAGTATTTTTCTTGATCGATTCCAACCGAATCCAAAACGGCAGGCTCGACCATTCCACAACCAGCGATCTCCACCCAATCACTACCTAGCTTGGCGAGATGGCTGGAAGAAAAGTCGACTTCGAAACTGGGTTCTGTGTACGGGAAAAAGTGGGGACGGAATCGCGTCTTGGTCCCCTTCCCCAGCAATCGCTCGAAGAAGTAGTCAAGAATCGCTTTCAGGTCTCGAACCGTTACGTCTTCATCGATGAAGAGACCTTCTATCTGATGGAAGTTCGCGCTGTGAGTGGCGTCAACCGTATCGCGACGGAAACAGCGACCTGGCGAAATGATTCGCAACGGCGGCTTTTCCTTCAGCATGGTACGGATCTGCACTGAAGAAGTATGCGTACGCAGCAAATAGCGTTCGTCCGCCTTTTTGGATACGTTGCCGAATTGGGCATCGTTTGGCAGATAAAAGGTGTCTTGCAGGTCGCGAGCAGGATGGTCTGCGGGAGTGTTCAAGGCGTCGAAGCAGAAGTATTCAGTTTCCACTTCCGTGCCTTCGGTCACAGTAAAACCGATTTGCTTAAAGATGCTGCAGATCTCTTCGCGGACCTTGGTCAACGGATGTTGGCTGCCCAGAGCCGCATTGGGTGAGGGTAATGATGGGTCGATAGCAGGCCCGATACGAGCAGCGAGCTCCGCCTGCTCGATTCCAGCCAAAGCCTCGTCGTAGAAACCTTGGATTTTGGTTTTCGCCTGGTTGATCAGCTTGCCGAAAGTAGGACGATCCTCCTTGGGCACTGCTCCCATCCCTTTCATCACTTTGGTCAAAGCCCCATTTGGGCCCGTGATTTCTGCCTTTACCGATTCGAAGTTGGCACGGCTCGTTACAGCGGCCACCTTTTGCTGGGCGGATTCTACGATATTCTTGAGTTCGTCTTCCATGGGAAGGGAGGTTTGATATTTTGGGAGGCAATCCTAGATCGGGCCTCGAAGTGGTCTGGAAATGGAAATAAAAAAAGGAGTCCGAGCAGATACTCGAACTCCTTCTAGTGAAAGGAAAATTGTGATGTCCGAGCTCTTTTTGCGAGCTTCGGAAAAACGCTTTCGCTTCGGGCCTTACGCTGCAGCCTTCGCCTTCAGGGCTTCCTTGGCCTTTTCGACCAATCCCTTGAATGCGATAGGATCATTGACAGCGATGTCGGCGAGGATCTTACGATCGAGAACGATTTCCGCAGCCTTGAGGCCTTCGGTAAATCGGCTGTAGCTCATATCTTCAGCGCGGCAAGCGGCGTTGATACGTACGATCCAGAGTGCGCGCCAAGTACGCTTCTTAGCGCGGCGGTCACGGTAGGCGTACTGTAGCGCGTGGGCTACGGACTCCTTAGCATAGCGGAACAAGCGTGACTTGTTACCGAAGTGGCCCTTGGCCTGCTTCAGCATCTTCTTGCGACGCTTGGTGTATGCGGGTGCGTTTGTTGCTCTAGGCATGTTGTCTTACTTTCTAGTATTGGATTTCGTCAGGTCGCCTTGAATACAATTTACCTGATCGAAATAATTCTCGTCGTAACAGGGACTAATTAGAGACCGTGGGGCAAGCCGCGCATGAGGTCGGCCTGGCGTCCATCGGAAACGGACTTATCCTTGTTGAGGTTGCGCTTCTGCTTCGTGCTCTTCTGGTGCAAGTGGTGACGTTGGCCAGGCGAACGACGACGGAGCTTACCGTTACCAGTGAGCTTGAAGCGTTTTGCGATAGATTTCTTGGTCTTTTGCATGACTTTGAAGGAATCGATGACAAAGATACAAATCGCCCCTCGTGTAAAGGGGAAAGCTTAGCTTATTTTGCTTTTCGAAAGAGAGTTTTGGACAACTGAAACAGCGGGCTCCGAAAACGGGCCTATTCACTCTGGCTGGACACAAAAAACGCGGCAAATGAACTGCCGCGTTTTCCAGAATTAAATGGAGCCGGTGATGGGACTCGAACCCGCAACCTACTGATTACAAATCAGTTGCTCTACCAATTGAGCTACACCGGCAACAAAAAGTGACCTTTGACTTAAGACCAAATCCGATTGTGAAATTTGGTACCCCCCCGGGGACTCGAACCCCGAACCAATTGATTAAGAGTCAACTGCTCTACCGATTGAGCTAGAGAGGCGTCAAATGGAAGGCCCCGAAAATCTAATTTAAGGACCATCTGTCAACTCTGTTTTGGAAAAAACTGGCTTTTCCCTCTGAAGAAATCCTCAAAAATCCTGTAAGCGCCCCTGCCCCAAGGGGCTTTCCTCGTAAAACCGATCCCAAACCTCTCCGATCAGATAAATAGAGCCAGACACTACCAGCGGCCGGTCTGTCTTGAAATCAAGGGTACAGACGCCTTTGGCGGGAAACAACTCGCTGATGGAGGCCTCTCTGATCGGGCCAGCGAACCCAGCCGGGACTAGGGCCTCTAACTCCTCGAAACGACAAGCTCGATCCTGCTCAGGCATGACAAACGTCAGGCTATCAGCCCATTTAGCCGCGACAGGGACCAAGGCAGCGGCACGATAAGCGCCCATCACCCCCATCACGACATCAGGTCGAGCTCCTCCAGAGCGCCGCACCAAGTCGGCCAAACTCTTCTCCAGCCACGTAGCCCCTTCCGAGTTATGAGAAACGTCAAAAACGATCTTACGTCCCGAAAGCTGACGCTCTTCCCAACGCCCCGGCCAAGCAACCTTCCGTAAACTCTCAGTTATCTTGCTAGCCTCCAACTTCCAAGAACCATCCAGGACCTCCATGACGCAACACGCCAGGGCCGCGTTGATTCGCTGATAGTCGCCCGACAGGTTGGTTTCCGGATACTGAAAAATATCGCGACCGTAACGGTCCTCAACGCGAACCAGCGGTGCCCCCCTTTCTGAACAGATTCGCTCCACCTCACTCATCGCCTCCTCGGGCAACAGACCCGCCACAACTGGCACGCCCGGCTTTACGATTCCCGCCTTCTCAGAAGCGATCTTAGCAAGCGTATCGCCAAGGATTTCGCAATGATCCAACGCGATAGAGGTAATCACGCTCACTTCAGGGAGGACTACATTGGTCGCATCAAGCCTTCCCCCCAGTCCAACTTCAACCACCGCGATATCCACCTCGCTTCGAGCGAAATGGAGGAAGGCCATGGCGGTCATGAACTCAAAGAAACTCGGGTGAAGCTCTGGATCCTCTTCCGCGATGCGAGCAGCCAGGGGTGCCAATTCCCGCACATAAGCGAGGATTTCGGATTCCTCGAGAATCTTGCGATCCACCTGAATTCGCTCCCCCTGCCTTACCAGATGAGGCGAAGTCGATAAGCCAACTCGGTAACCATGATCCCGAAACACACGCTCCAGCATGGCGCAGGTCGAGCCTTTGCCATTTGTCCCCGCCACATGGATCACAGGGAAGGAACGCTCAGGATGACCGAGCTCCTCCGCGAAACGGATCATACGGTCGATGCCGTATTTAGAACCTCGATTCTTAAGCGAATACAGCCAATCGCGAGCAACCTGGTAAGAGCTTAACTCTGGCATAAAAAGTCGGTTGCTCTGCCGAAAACCGAACAAGTCGTCGCTGACGCGTACCTGCGAGCACTACGAGGTGACTGGTTCCTTCTTGGTATAGAGAGCCGCCAAAATGTCCCGTAAGCGGTCACGCATTTCAGTGCGGGGTACGATCTGGTCGATCAAACCGCGCTGGAAAAGAAACTCTGCAGATTGGAAACCTTCGGGAAGCTCTTCATTGGTCGTTTCCTTGATCACGCGAGCTCCAGCGAAACAAATACGAGCTCCGGGCTCAGCAATTATCACATCCCCCAAAGTCGCGAAACTAGCAGTTACCCCACCAGCAGTTGGGTCTGTGAGCACTGAGATAAACGGAAGACCGGCCTCCGAAAGTCGACCGAGCGCCGCGCTCGTCTTAGCCATTTGCATCAGGCTTAGAATGCCTTCCTGCATGCGAGCTCCACCCGAGGCGGAGATTACTATACAAGGAATCTTCTCCTCGATGGCCAACTCAATCGCACGGGTAATCTTTTCACCGGCAACCGATCCCAAAGAACCGCCCGCGAACTGGAAATCGAAAACCGCGATTGATACCGGAATACCATGAATCGTCCCCTTGCCACTGACGATCGAATCGCTCTCTCCCGTCTTTTTCTGACTCCGCGCAATTCGTTCCGGATAACTCTGCGAATCAACGAACTTGAGCGGGTCCCCCGCCACTAAATCCTTATCGAGCTCGGAAAAGCTTCCCTCATCCAAAAGGTGCCCAATCCGCTTGCGGGCGGTAATCGGGAAATGATAGCCACTCTTCGCTACCACGTTTTGGTTTTGCTCCAATTCCTTATTGTAGATGATCTCGCCCGATGCAGGACATTTCTTCCACATACCCTGTGGGATGTCCTTCTTCTTAACGATTACGGTCGAGTACTTCGGTTTTTGGAAAAGCGCCATGTTGATTGAGCTGTTGTTTAAATTCTTGGTACAGAGGCCTTACGGTCTAACCGTGCCCGATTGTCAAAACGTCTACCGCACGAGCTCCCGCTCTCCGCAAAACGGCTGAGCAAGCATTGACAGTGGAACCTGTGGTAAAGACATCGTCGACGATAATATAGCGTTGGGCGGGGTCTATGGCACGGTTTCGGCACAAAGAAAAGGCATTTTTGAGGTTACGAATTCTCTGTTTCCGATCGAATTGAGTTTGCGAAACCGTGTCGACCGAGCGTTCCAACAAATCGCTCTGTCGGGATCTGGGAAAGAGTGAGACGAGCTCTTTTACAAGCAGTTGGCTCTGGTTGTACCCCCTCTCGCGTTGCTTCCTCGGATGCAAAGGCACCGGCACCAAAGATGCCTCTCCGATATACTCCTCCAATCCGGTAGCGGATTTCGCTAGGACTCGAATATCCCTCAGGGCCCAGAATCCGTCTTTGTATTTAAGAGCGTAGATGAGCTCCCGCAAGGGTCCTCGAAACAAAGCGATCGACCAGCCTTGGCCAAACTCAGGAGTCAAATGCTCACAATGCATGCAATGCGTTCGCGATTCCGCTTCTCCATAAAACGGAAAGCCGCAAGTCAAACATTTGGGCTCCTCGATCAACTGAAACCGATTCGAGCAATCCTCGCAGACGCTAGAAAAACTCGACGAGTCCACCACTCCTCCGCAACCCACACACTGACTTGGAAATACGGTTTCCAAGAAGGAATCTAGCGGACGACTAATCGAAAGGTGTAGTTTCAAAACAAAAAGCTGGCTCCCTCCATAACAGAGGAAGCCAGCTCGAAAATCAACTCGCCCGGTAGAGAATTTCAGTCCCTTGCGTGAGACTCCTCCCAGGAAGTACAGGAAAGGCTGACCGATAGCTGGCTCTTGCCCTGAACATATGGGTTGAGGCTTTCACCCACTTTACAACCCGTTGAGATGGGACGAAACTGGGAAGTCAGAGCCCTTCAGATAACCATACCCTAATCATGAAAGCACCCATTTTGCCCCTCCTCGCCCTAGTTTGTATAATCACTACATCAAGCCCCGCCTTGACGATCGAGTTTCTCGAAGAAGACAACTTCAATAGGGCAATCGTTGGGTGGAGTTCAGAGGCACTACCCTTTGGAGAAACAAGAAACGCGGCGACGAGCCACACTTTCTACGATGAGCTTGGAGTTTGGATAGGAGCGGTGCAATTCTCCGCTTTCGAGAGCGCAGAGCGATTGGAAGTAAGCCTATTCACCACATTCCCAATATCCGATTCCGCGAACTATGAGAACTTCGACGTTTGGGAAATCTACTTCGCAGATGCCGTGACTGACCGGACCCTCTCCAGTGCACGGGCAGTTCTGTCTGACAACACCTACATCTACCCAGTCGAAGGAGATCCTTACGCAGCTATTTTTTCCGTTGGCCCAATCGAGACGTCGCAAGTACCCGATTCTGGCCCCTCACATTTCACTGCATTCGCTCTGATCGCAGGCCTAATAGCCTGGAAAAGAAAACGCAGAAGTTAGGCACAAAAAAAGAGCGGACCCGATGTCCGCTCTTTTGTTGAAAATATTAGGCAGTCGCCGCGGCCGCTTCGTTGCGGGCCTTTTCGCCGAGCGGCGTGGAGATGTAGCGTTCACCCGCACTGCAGGCGACGGTGACGATCATCTTGCCGGCCATCTCGGGACGCTTCGCCAACTGAAGAGCGGCCCAAACGTTTGCTCCCGATGAGATACCACAGCTGATACCTTCCTTCAGGGCCATGTCCTGAGCAGTCTGGAACGCATCGTCGTTTTCGACTTTGATTACGTCGTCGATGATGTCCTTGTTGCAATTCTTCGGGATGAAGCCGGCTCCGATACCTTGGATCTTGTGCGGACCAGGCTGACCTCCGGAAATGACAGGGCTAGCAGCAGGCTCAACCGCTACGGTAGTGATCGCCTTGCGGCTCTTGATCACCTCAGACACGCCGGTGATAGTTCCGCCGGTTCCAACGCCTGCCACGAAAGCGTCGATCTTGCCTTCAGTTGCTTCCCAAATTTCTTCCGCAGTGGTTTGGCGGTGTACTTCGGGATTCGCAGGGTTTTCGAACTGCTGGGGCATGAATGCCTTTTCGCCGTACTCCTCAACCAATTCGGTGGCGCGAGCGATTGCGCCGGGCATGCCCTTCGGGCCAGGAGTCAAAACAAGCTCCGCTCCGAGCATCTTGAGCAAGACGCGGCGTTCCATGGACATGGTTTCCGGCATGGTAAGGATGAGGCGGTAGCCGCGGGCTGCGGCGATAAAAGCCAGGGCGATGCCAGTGTTTCCGGAGGTAGGCTCGATGATGATCGATCCTTCGCCGAGCTTTCCTTCTTTTTCCGCCGCTTCGATCATCGCCTTGCCGATACGATCTTTAACGCTGGAAAGCGGGTTGAAGAACTCGCACTTAACGTAAACGTCTGCCGCTAGGCCTTCAGTCAAACGATTGAGTTTGATCAGGGGTGTGTTGCCGATGGCGGCTGTGATATCAGAGAATGACTTTGCCATAATGGGGTTAACTTTGGTTACTTACTTATCTTAGTCAAGTTTAGTCGAAAACAGAGCGATCTTAGCACGGTGAACTAATTCGTCGATCGCATAGCATTAGAGAATGCGGGAAAGCAAATCCGAGAGTCGCGGAGTCGCGAAATCGTAGTCCAAGCGTTCCAAAGCCTTAGGCTGAACCTTAGCGCTAGCGAGCAAAGCCTCGTCAGCCATCTCACCTAGAGCCAGTCGAAGAGCCACCTTGGGAGCTGGAAAAACGGCGGGCCGGCTCAACGCAGAACCAAGCTCCTTGGCGAATTCCTTCTGTTGGAGAGCTTGCGGAGAAACCAGATTGACTGGCCCCTTCGCCTTCTGGGCGAAAAGCAGCCAAGCGACTCCTCCAATCCAATCCTCAATTGAAACCCAAGGGAACCACTGTTCGCCATTTCCCAACGGACCTCCCAAACCAAAGCGGAAAGCGGGCAGCATCTTCTGCAATGCTCCGCCCCTTGGATCGATAACGATCCCGGTGCGCAACAGGCAAACTCTCGTGCGAGCGGACTCAGCACGCAGTGCGGCAGCCTCCCAATCCTGGCAAACTTCCGCCAAAAATCCCTCCCCCGCAGAAGACGTTTCATCAAATTCCTTCTCCGGATGATGTCCGTAGTAACCTGAGGCTGAGCCACTCAGAAAAACCTCGGGCGGCTCATCCAGCTGCAGAAAGGCATCCACCAGAAGCTTGGTCCCATCGATACGACTGTTGTAAATCCGCTTCTTTCGCTCATCGCTCCAACGCCCGGACGTTAAGTTCTCACCCGCGAGATTGATCACCGCATCCAAGCCCTCCAGACGCGGCAACTCGATCTCACCTTTCGCAGGATCCCAGCGGATATCGCTGTCCCGCCTTTTGCTTCGAGTCACCACGGAAACGTCGTGCCCTTGCGTTTTGAGCAGTGCGGACAGTTGAGCGCCCAAAAAGCCGTTGCCTCCAGTTATGGCGATCTTGAGCGGCTTAAAGTTGGGCAGACTCGCTTTCAGCCTCAAGTCCCGTGCGGTAACCCAATGCCGATAATCGAACATCTTCTCCAACTGGCGTCTGGCAATCGTCTCCCCGAGCGAGCCTACCGGCATTTCAAAATCTATCGAGTCGATCAACTCGCTCTTCTGGTCATCGATGTATCGAAATTGATGTCGATGCTTCCAGGACTTGAATGGACCTGCGATCTGCTCGTCAGTGAACTCCTCTCCTGCGATGCACGATGTGTGACGAGCCAGCCAAGGTCGTTTCCCAATAGGGGTCGAAACCTTCAGTTTGACCTCTTTCCCCTCACTGAAGCCAGGATCCTCACTGATGATTTCTGCTCCTTGCCACGGCGGAGTCAGTCGCTCAAAGGCCCCCGGCCGGGCATGCCAGTCGAATAACTCTTGAGAGCTGGCAGGCATTTCACTCCGTTTCTCAAATCTCATCCGTCTTTTAGTTTCGCGTAGGCTTCGAGGGCCGCGGCTCGGCCCTCCGCATGGGAAACGATCGGTTGAGGATAATTACCGCCTAAATCTACACCCGCATACTCGAGTACGTTGGCGGGAGCCTCCCATGGCTTGAAAAGATACTTGTCCGGCAAACGCGCAAGTTCCGGCACCCATTTTCGCGTATATTCGCCCTTGGCATCAAAGCGCTCGCCTTGGGTGATTGGATTGAAAATACGAAAATACGGGGACGCGTCCGCCCCACTGCCGGCAACCCATTGCCAGCCCATCGAATTATTGGGCAGGTCCGCGTCGACCAAGGTATCCCAAAACCATTCCGCTCCGGAATGCCACGGCTGAAGGAGGTGCTTCACCAAAAACGAAGCCGCGATCATACGCACCCGATTGTGCATCCAGCCCGTAGACCAAAGCTCGCGCATCCCCGCATCTACGATCGGGTAGCCGGTCCGGCCCTGTTGCCAGGCTTTCAACCAATCCTGGTTTTCCTTCCAAGGAAATCGGTCAAACTCCGGACGCAGCGCCTTCTCGCTCGTTTCGGGGAAATGGTAAAGCAGGTGAAACGCAAACTCTCTCCAGGCAATTTGCCGAGCGTAGGCATCGCCGGTTCGTCGATCGACTTTATGCCAGATCTGGATCGGAGAAATCTCTCCAAAATGCAGGTGCGGAGACATTCTAGACACTCCCACGATGGCGGGATTGTCGCGATTTTCGTCATAGGACTTCACGCGATCATTCAAAAACTCGTCGAGAGAATCAGTGGCGGCATTTTCCCCTGGAGTCCAATAGTCCGAAAACCCACCCGCCCAATCGAGCTTCGGCAGAAGCTCCCAAGAATCGAGTTCATCCGAATCCGGCCAGTCTTTTGGAGCGGACAGTTTGCCAGGTGCCGGCAGCGGTTCTCTCATCTTCAGGGTTTTGAGATGATTCCAAAAGGGAGTGAATACCTTGAAGGGACCACCGCTCTTCTTTTCCACTTTCAGCGGCGACTGTAGCAGCGAGCCGTTAAAGCTCCGCACCTCGAGCCCCTTATCGGCGAGCGACTTTTTGATTTTCGTATCTCTGGCAATGATTTCCGGCTCGTAGCGACGATTCCAGAATACTGACTTGGCACCGACGGCCTCGCACAATTTGGCCAAAGTCTCGCTCGAACCGCCTCTAAGCAGCGTCAATTTCGAACCAATTTTGCGGAGGTCACTGTCCAAGGAAACAAGCGAGTGATGCAGCCACCAGCGGCTAGCTCCTCCCAAAGGCCAATCCCCCTCCCCTTCATCATCCAAGATGTAGAGCGGCAGGATCGCTCCTCCCGATTCTACCGCTTCATGCAAAGCTGGGTTGTCAGACAGTCGGAGATCCTGTCGGAACCAGACGATCACAGTGTTTTGCTCAGGCATGAATCTCAGCATGCCGGAGCGATTGATGCGAACAAGAACGAAGCGTCCTGAACGCCTTGTTTTTCAGCAACTTACGAACTAGTTCAAACTAGTCGCTGTAAACGGAATCCTGATACAAGGCTTCGTATTCGGAAGTGACACGCTTCCACGAGAAGTCGCGTCGCATTGCTCGCAAAACCGTGTGATCAAAGGCTTTCTTGTCGGCGAAGAGTTCCAGCGAATCTTCCAAGCCCTGCTTGAAGGCCAGATCGTTCGGCTCAAACACTACACCCGTGCCATTTTCCGGATCCGAGACCACATCGATAACGGTGTCCTTGAGACCGCCTACACCAGAAACAAGCGGTAGCGTTCCGTAACGCTGACTGTACATCTGATTGAGTCCACAGGGCTCAAAAATGGAAGGCATGATGAAGAAGTCCGAGCCGGCTTCGATCAAGTGGGACATCTCTTCGTCCAAGAGAACGCAGATCGCAATATGTTCAGGATGCGACTTGGCCCAGCGTCGAAGCGCCTTCTCGTAGGTCGGATCGCCCTTGCCCAATACCACCAGGCGACAATCGTTCTTCACGAAGAAATTCATACGCTTCAGCAGGAGATCGACTCCTTTCTGCTCCGTTAGGCGTGCGACCATGCCATAAACGGGGCCTTCCCCTTTCTTAAGTCCGACCTTCTTGAGCAGATTTTCCTGACAAAGCTCTTTGCCGGACAGATCGTTTACGCTGTAGTGATTTAGCAGATACGGATCCTTTTTCGGATTCCAGACGTCCATATCGATACCATTGGCGATACCTACCAAATCGTCTTCCCTCACCTTTAAAGCGCCCTCTAGACCACAGCCAAATTCCGATGTTAGAATCTCCCTAGCGTAGTTGGGGCTAACGGTCATGACCTTGTCCGAGAAGAAGATCCCGCCCTTGATCATGCTGATCTGCTCGTAGAATTCGAGCCCATCGATGGCATTGAATTCCGGAGAAAGATTGGTGAGCTTGAAAGACGAACGAGGGAACAAGCCTTGGAAGGCGAGATTGTGGATGGAGAAAAAAGTTTTTAGCGCGAGGGAACGTCCCGTCTCTTGCTCGGTCATACGGAGGAACAGCGGCAACAAACCGGTCTGCCAATCGTGGCAGTGCAGGATGTCCGCTTTGATCTCTAGCAAACGCATCGCTTGCACGACTGCCTTGCTGAAATAGATGAAGCGGCGATCGTTGTCATCATAGTCGCGTTCGCGAGTTCCGTAGAGATTGGCCCTATCGTAGAACTCGTCGCGGCGAATAATGTAAAGCGTCTGGCGCTTGCCCAAAGAGATAGCCCAAACCTCCCCACGGAGAAATTGCTCGCCTAACTCAACCTGCAGCACCACCTTTAGCTTTGCGCTTTCGAACTCCTTGGACTCGATGATCTTTCGGTATCCAGGAAGAAAAAACGAAACATCATGCCCTACGCTAGCAAGCGACTTGAAGAGGGATCCGCAGACATCTGCCAAACCTCCAGTTTTAACATAAGGGAACATCTCGCTTGCTGCATGAACGATTTTCATAGATTTCTTTGATCTAAAGATTAGGGCCGCAAATCCAACATAAAACTGAATGCCCGTAGGCCAATATACGGCCAACTTACCCGTTAAATGAAACTTAGGGAACGAATCATCGCCCTCTTGCAAGAAGCGGACTACGCTCCGCTAGACAAATCTGGAATCTCCGCCGAGCTCGGACTCGGCAAAAAAGAACGACGCAATCTCGACTACGAGATCCGACTTCTCCTCGCCAACGCTGACATTGTCCGCATCAAAGGCGACCGCTTCGCCATCCCCAAGGATGTCGACCTCGTGAGCGGAACGATCAAATTTCGCCAGAAAGGGTCCGCCATCCTAATCCCCGATCCGAAAAAAGGGGAATCCCATCCAGAGCCGATCAATATTCTCGCCGAGGACACCGGAGTAGCCATGCACGACGACAAAGTCGTGGTGCGCATATCCGATCTACCACCGGTGAAGCCCGCTTGGAAAAGCCGAGGAAAAGCAAAACCCAGCCACCAGCCGGATGGACCCTACGGTCGAGTCATCCGCATCCAAAAGCGGGCCCGTGACACTGTCGTCGGGACGCTCTGCAAAACACGTTTCTTCCACTACGTGGCCCCGGATGATCCTCGTATCGTACACGACATTTACGTGCCGCCACCTGAAGAATCGAAGCTCGACCCCATCCCCGTGGTCGGCAGCAAAGTCGTGGCCAAGCTACACGAATGGGAGCAACGCCACGTCAATCCAGAAGGCGAGCTCATCGCAAACCTCGGCAAAACCCACGAGCCACAAGCGGAGCTCATGGCCGTGCTGCACAAGTACAATCTTGAAACCGAATTCCCTCCCGAGGTCATGAAAGAGGCCGCCGCCGTGCCGCCTAAGGTTACGGAAAAGCAGCTGATCGGACGACGCGACTTGCGGGAAGCCTTCACCTTCACGATCGACCCAGATGACGCAAAGGACTTCGATGATGCGATCTCGGTTGAGTATCCGGATTCAAAACACACCAAAGTCGGTATCCACATTGCCGACGTGGCCGCCTACGTACGAGGCGGAACGAAATTGGACAAGGAAGCCTTTGAGCGTGGAAATTCCACCTATCTCGTCGGGATCGTGATCCCGATGCTTCCACGCTCCCTTTCCAATGGCGTTTGCAGTCTGGTCGAAGACGAAGATCGCCTGACGAAGTCAGTCTTCGTAACCTTCGACAAAAAGGGCGACATCGTCGATGTCGACTACGCCAACACCGTAATCCGCAGCAACAAGCGACTCACCTACAAGCAAGCCTACGCATTGCTGAAAAACGACGACCTGCAAGTCGCCCGAGACTTAAAGCTGCCACCCGCTCACCAGACTGGTTCTACCGGGCGAGCCCTAAATACGCTATCAACTGGCGAATTGGGCAAACTCCAAAAATGTATCCGAGAACTTTGGAGCTTCGCTTCGAAATTGCGAGCCGCCCGCTTTAAGCACGGCAGCCTGAACCTCGACATGGAGGAAACCAAAATCTTCGTTGACGAAAATGGATACGCAGACCGATTGGAAAAAATCCATAACGACGAAAGTCACCAGCTGATCGAAGAATACATGCTGCTGGCCAACGAGTGCGTAGCCCGTGAGATGAAGCGTAACCGCCTTCCCTGCATCTACCGTGTACACGAGGACCCGGACGAAGAGCGACTCAACGACCTCCGTGAATACATGGGAACTTGGGGAATCGAGACTGGCGACCTGAACAATCGCAAGGACCTCATGAAGCTACTAGATACGCTATCTAGTCACCCGCAAAGCCGGCTGTTGCGAACCCAAGTACTTCGCTCGCTCAAAAAAGCCTGTTACAAATCTACACCAGACGGGCACTACGGACTTTGCAAAAACGATTACCTCCATTTCACGTCTCCAATTCGTAGATACAGTGACCTCGTAACCCACCGGGTTTTCAATCACTTCTTGGTGAAGGTCAGAGGCGAGCCCGCCCTCAACGAAACCAGCCTGCGATACAATGCCTCCAAAGCGGCCAATGTTGCCGAGCACCTGAGCCACACCGAAGTGAATTCGGTCGAAGCCGAGCGCGAATCGATAAAGGTTAAACTTCTGGAGTTCTTTGAACGGGAACTCGACAAAGAGCAGAAGACCGCTTTCGACGCGATCATAACGGAAGTCCGAAACCATGGCATGTTTATCGAACTCACCGAATCGAATGCATTCGGCATGGTTCACATCTCCGCCCTACGTGACGACCTGTACCGTCTGAACGCCAGCGGAACCGCTTTGGTCGGACGCCGCAAAAGCAACGCCTACTCCCTCGGGCAAACGATCCAGGTGGAAGTTCATAAGGTGGACCGTTTTAAACGCCAGGTGGACTTCAAGCTCTGCGACAAGCAAAAGGCGAGTAACCCGAAACCGAGCATCATGCCAGTTAGCCCGGACGAATCGGTTTCGCCCAGTCGAAAGCCATCCGCATCCCCCTACAAGACCGCCAAACGCAAAACCGATCGAGGTTTAAAGAACCGAAAACGCGCCTCAAAGAAGGTGAAGTCTAAAAAAGCGAGTCGAGGACGCAGGCAGAAGCGATAAGACCAGATCGCTCCCCTAGCCTCAAAAAAGTTCCATAACGTTTAGACGAAGCGTCCACCCCGCGGCGTTTCCTCTAAAACGGGCAACCGGTTTTCGAAGCCGTCGATGCTTCTAACTTGAAGTCGAGACGGGCCACCCTTCGTTAATCAGAAGCATGGAACACTATAATTACCAAGACACATTCAAGAAGCTCTACGACAAGTCGGTCGAGCTCTACCGCTCCGGAAATACGGACAAGAACAGCTGGTTCGATTCCGACGAACTCGCCTTCATCGCGGCTAACGGATGGCGGGTGCAAGACTTCTTCGACTACGGGGAAGATCAAGTCCACGGCGGTGTGCCTTCCTACGAGATCGCCCAGTCGATCGAGCAAGCGAGACGGGACTACTTCCTACATGTACAGAAGAGCGTGTCTTCCACCAATGTGATTGAAGCTTCCTCGCTTCCCCCAAAACCAGAAGCAGTTGAAGGCATCGAATGGCTTCCACGCATTATCCAGAAAGCGATCGGCAAGCTTAAGGGAGAATTGTGCGAAGAGATCATGTATTGCTGCGGTGGCGACCGGAATTTCCTCACAACCCATGACATCCATCCTGCGGAATTCCTCCGTTTGGTATGGGCGAACATGGACAACCATCAAGCCATCGTAGACTTCGTGAAAGCGCGAAGCCCGTTGGTAAACGCCTAAAATTCGATGAGCGGAGCAAAAAATTCAGTAACCGCCTCTGTTTCATCGAGTATATTCGACTACAATGAAACAGACAAAATTACTTCTCTGCTCCGCGCTCTTCATCGCTCCACTCAGTGGTGTATGGGCGAAGGACGCCGCTCCTAACTTCGACTCTTCCGCTCAGGCAGCCGACGAATTCCGCAAAGAGGCTCTCTCTCGACTAGAGCTGAGCCTAGACTTGGACAACGCCGCGAATCGAGTGCTTGATTCGGTGAAAATGGAAAAAATCTCCAGCAACCCCATCGCGGACGCTCGAATCTTCATGCCGACAAATACCATGATCGCTCAATTCGATAAATTCGAGAATAAGCCAGTTGGCGAAGAAAACGATGAAGACGCAAAAGATTTCAGCAAAACGCAAAAGACAATCACCACCGTTATCCAAATCTCGAATACATGATAATTTTGGCCTCTGGAAAACGGGCCAATTTCGAAGAAAAAACGAAAGAAGATGCGAGAGTTAATCCCGCATCTTCTTTTTTTGAAATAAAGCCTCAGAGAGGAGACTTGCGACTCCACCTCTTAACCGATCCAAAGGCGCAAAACCCGTCTGTTACCGAATCAGAGGGACCTGCAGATACCCCGGCCTGCAAAGCGGGCACCACTACTAGGCTTAGACTTAGGAAAATAAGAGTGTATTTGAAATTGCCGACACGTAGAACATCAGCCGCCCTGACCCCAAGAGATAGCGGTTCCTTGGCAATTTAAGAAAGAACACCCCTTAAACAAGCGACGGCAAAATCAGACTCTGGGCTAATGAGCCTCCAGCAATTGCGCCTCTAATTTATTCAGGCGCTTGAACAATTCAGGCAATTTGCGAGTTACCACCGTTATTCTTTGGTAAGCGACAAGTGGTACAGCGGGAGCTCCTCCATACTTGGCCCCACCTTCCAAATCCGAAAAGGCCACGCACTGTCCCGAGAGTTGGGCACCGCTACCGATTGTGAGATGGCCGGAAGCTCCAGCTCGACCACCCATAACGACGTAGTCGCCCAATTTCGTGCTGCCTGCGATTCCCACCTGAGAGCAGAGGATGTTGTGCTTGCCCACCGTGACGTTATGCCCGACTTGCACCAAGTTATCGATTTTGCTCCCCTCCCCGATACGAGTCGGGCCAAAACGGCCTCGGTCCACCGTCGTGTTGGCTCCGATTTCCACATCATCTCCAACTTGAACGGAACCCACTTGAGGCACCTTGCGGTGACGCCCCCCTTCGAATTCATACCCAAAACCATCGGATCCTAGAACAACACCAGAATGCAAGCGAACCCGAGCGCCGAGGACCGTGTCCCGCTCCAAGGTGACTCTCGCGGAAAGAAAACAATTTTCATCGAGCTTACAACCTACACCGATGTAGGATCCCGATCCAATTACGCATCCAGGACCAACTTCGGCTCCTGCAGCAACGGTTACAAACGCTCCAATTGTCGCAGTGGGATGAATACTCGCCGTGGGAGATATATCGGCAAAACGGTGGATTCCAGCCGGTGGTTTGCTCCACATCTCCTGGGATATCATCTCACATAACTTGGCGATCTCTATGGAGGGATTTTTCACTCGCAGGAAAAGCTGTCCCGCTTTCGGAGTGACTTCTAGATCCTCTGGGATAATCGCGAGCGACGCGAAAGATCCATTCAACTGATCTAAATACTTACTGGAAGCCACAAAAGTCGCATCGCCTTGTTTTGCTTCTTCTAGAGAAGCGACACCTGTAATCCTGCGAACACCTAGATCCCCGTCAAATGACGAGTAGTCCACGCGATCCAAGACGGAATTTAGGGTGAGAGAGATATGCATGAGTCAGAATAACAAGAATGGGCTGCGAACATTGCCGGCGAACCGATTTAAAATCAACCCATCAGACAACGAAAAAGCCCTACCTTTGCTGGTAGGGCTGGAAAATAACTAACTAAGCTAGTTGGAAACGCTGATTATTCAGCAGCTTCTTCCTGGCCCTTTGTCGCGTTGATGCGCTCGATAACTAGCGGTGTGATGTCGTAGGAACCGTCAGTGTAGAGTACTGGAGCACGTCCATCTCCGGCACGAGCAGTGATGTCGATAACCAAGGTAGCCGCACGCTCAACTGCGATTTCGTTCACAACCTCGGCGATGTCTTGGTAGAACAAGTTGAGTTGCTGTTGGCGGCGAGCCGCGAACTGGTTACGAGTGTTTCCAACGAACTGACGAAGCTCTTGCTCCTTGGCTTGGATCTCTTGCATCTTGTCTTGGGCGTCCTGCGCAGCTTCCTGCTTAGCTTCTTCCATTAGGATGTCGCTGTTGGCCTGCTCACGGAGCTCCTGGAATTGCTCAACCAATGCAGTGCCTTCAGCCTCGATCGCTGCAGCCTTATCGCGTGCTTCGGTTTCGCTCTTTTCCATCTCAGCCATGAAAGCCTCAACCTTGTAGTACTGGCCAAGAGCTTCATCCACCTTGACGGTGATGATGACGTCTTCGTTAGCACGCAGGCTTGTTAGGCCCATCAACATGGCGCCAAGGATAAGGAGTGGGGATTTGAAACGTTTCATTTACGGAATAGGAGTTTGTATGTGTTGTTCGGGGAGAGATTAGAATCTTCCGCCAAAAGTAAAGTTGAATTGTCCGCCGTTGTCGTTGCCTCCATCGTCAGCCAAGCCGTCAGTAGAAAGAGGGATCGCATAATCGAGACGAAGCGGAGTGCCCATCATGGACATACGGATACCAAAGCCATAGTTGTCATTCCAACCGGAACGGCGTTGGCCAGCGAAATAAGTCACACCGCCATATTCATCGTACACCTTTTCGCGGTTCAAACTAAAGTCGCCCGTCTCTTTGTTAACGAAACCACCATCGTAGAAGGCTGCTATACGGAAGTCCTCGGTGATACCAAAGGAATACTCGGCTCCAAACAGACCGTAAGTCTTTCCGCCCGCTTCCCACGGAAGATTGGAAGCAGAGCCACCCTCTTTCGGGCTGACATCGCGATATTCAAACCCACGTAATGTATTTGGTCCTCCCAAGAAGAAACGCTCTTCGTAGGGGACTAAAGTGCTATCGTCCGTTTCTTGCACGACGCCAGCTCTTACGAGAAACTCCACGGTTTGGGTGAATTTTTCAGACAGAGGTAGGTAAAAGGCGTTGCGAGATTCTACCTTGTAAAAATCGAAATCGCCGCCCAAAAAGTCACCTGCACGCGTCAAATCAAGCTCGAGACGCATGCCGCGCAGTGAATTGATCAAACGGTCGCGGGAGTCGCGGATAAGCAAGAGATTCAAGCGGGAACTGGTACCGATACTGTTCGCCAACAAGGCAGCGGAATCCAGCGACTCATAAGCTTCGAAATCCTGTTCAGTCAAAGAGTAGGAAATCTTGCCTTCGATGATTTCAATGAGTCGCTTACGAAGCGAAACCTCGAAACCTTGTTGTACGGAATTGTAGTACTGGTTTTCGTAATTTGTCTCTTGGTTGAAAATCTGGAATCCAAAAGCCAAACGGCGTTCGAAAAGCCAAGGCTCTTCAAAGGCGAGAACCATGGAATTCGAGTAACTACCAATCTGAGCTTTGAGACGGAATTTCTGGCCGTCACCCTGGAACGCTCCGCGCCAGTTGAAGATATCAAAGTTCGATTGCGTGAGCTCGATAAAGAAAACGCCTTTTTCCAAAGAACTAAAGCCAGCCCCAAAGGAGAAATTACCGGTACGGCCTTCTCGGAAGGTCACTCGAACGTCCTTGCGACCGGGAACGTTGGTCGACTGCGGCGTAACATTGGTGTCTTCGAAGTAGCGAGTGTTGTCCAATCGCATACGACTCGCTTCCATGCGAACGCTATCGAAAGTGCTACCAGGCGTTAGCGCTAGCTCGCGGAGAACCACGACGCTCTTCGTCTTGGTGTTACCCTCGATGTCCACCGACTCAACTTGGAATTTCTCGCTTTCGTAGACGACGTACTGTATGTCGATATCGCCTGTCTCCGTGTTAGGGACACGCTCCATACGAACACGCGTTTCCATGAAACCGAATTGTCCGTAAAAGTCTTCGATCCGGCCGACGTCTTCGTCCAGTTTCTCCGGGCTGTAGACAGAACCGGGCACGGA
Organism: Pelagicoccus albus; assembly: GCF_014230145.1. Taxonomy (NCBI): domain Bacteria; kingdom Pseudomonadati; phylum Verrucomicrobiota; class Opitutia; order Puniceicoccales; family Pelagicoccaceae; genus Pelagicoccus; species Pelagicoccus albus. Next base: position 243,222 of record NZ_JACHVC010000001.1, on the reverse strand, counting down.
GCGAAGCATCAAGCGAAGTACGGAATCCTCGTAGGTTTTGTTTCCAACGAACTCGATATTGCCAATCTTGTATTGCTTCCCTTCACCCACGTTGATGTCGATTTGCATCCGATTCTCCTTCGGGTAGGAGAACTGCACATTGGCTGGGTCAATATCGATATCGAGGAAGCCTTCTTCACGGTAAACATCTTTGAGCGTCTCGAGATCGTCTTCGAATTTGTCGCGGTCGAATCGACCACTGTTGGTTAGAACAGAGAAGAAGCCCCACTTTTTGGTCTGCATCTTCTTCTTGAGCTTCCGATCCTTGACGGTCTCGTTGCCGACGAAATTGACCTTACCAATCTTGAACTTACGCCCCTCTCTGATCTGGAAAGTCACCGTGGCGAAGCCAGTTACCGGGCTGCGGTCGATCTTATAGTCTACGCGTGCCTGTGAGAACCCCTTCTTCAAGTACATCTCCTGCAGAGCCTCGGCCGAGCCTTTGACACGCGGCTCGTTGAGAACCTGATTTACTTGGATCGTCGCTTCGGTTTTTAGCTTACCATTGCTGACCTTATCATTGCCCTCAAATATGATGGCGGAAATTCGGAATTTGGGTCGGATGTCGAAAATTACATCAATGGTGTTTTCACCTGCTGGAGCAATACGCGCTTCGATGTATTCAAAAAGATTGGACCGGTAGAGAGAGCGAATATCTCGGTCCACCGCGACCGGATCATACACCTCCCCTTCACGAAGAGACATGTTGGCTCTCGCCACCTCTTCGTTCACGTTCGAGAGACCAGTGAAGTTGATAATCAACTGATTGATCGTGGGTGGCTCAGCTTCCTCCTCTTCCTGAGCGGATAAAGAGAGGAGAGTGAGAGGGACCAGAAAAAGCGCAAGGAGGAGGCGCGTTAAGCGGGAGGGGCTATTCTGTGTAATCTTCAAAACGGGTTATATCTCTGATGAAGTTGAGCTTTATTTCGCCGACGGCGCCAGCACGTTGCTTAGCGATGATTAGATCCGCCTTGTCGGCTGCAACGGAAAAATCGTCACCCGCATCTTTGGGTCGAGCCAAAAGTAGAACCACGTCCGCATCTTGCTCGATCGAGCCTGATTCACGCAGGTCGGAAAGCTTGGGCTGACGTTTTTCTTTTTCGGAGTCACGATTGAGCTGACTGAGAACAATGACAGGGACCTTAAGTTCCTTCGCCAGCCCCTTTATACCCCGAGATATTTCGGAAATCTGCTGTTCTCTCGGAATTCGGGGATCCGACCCCGCAACTAACTGCAAATAGTCGATCACGATCAATCCCATATTCTTGTTGCGAGCAAAGACTCGACGAGCCTTAGCGCGAAGCTGATTGATCGTAACTTGGGACGAATCGTCGATCCAAATGGGAGCTTCTTTCAACTCGACCGCAGCAGCAGCGATCTGTTCCTGCTCATCGCGATTGATGATGCCGTCTCTCAAACGGGAAACGCCGATCTTGGCGCGGCCAGTCAGCAAACGCATCGCGAGCTGCTCCGCTCCCATTTCCAAACTGAAAACCAAAGTTCCAGCCTGAGCGGGACGGCCTTCGTGCGACATAGAAACACGCTCCGCAATATTGAGGGCCAAACTTGTTTTACCCATGGACGGACGAGCGGCGAGAACGATCATTTCCGTCGGCTTCAAGCCACTCAACATCTTGTCGATACCGCGGAAACCACTCGAGAGCCCAGTCAGGACTCCCTTGTTCTCGATCATTCTTTTGACCAAGGTAACCGCTTCTACTACCGCTTCGCGAACAGGATGTGTTGTGTCAGCGACTTGGCCGTCTGAGATTGAATAAATCTCCTTTTCGATCTCGTCTACCAGCAGCTCCACGTCCTGGTGGTCGCTGGAGAAGCAACGCTCGATACTTAACGAGGCAGTCCGAATCAGACGGCGACGAGTGTAATGCTCGCGAACTTTGTCCAAAAAGTAGTTCGCATGGGCAGTCGTCTCAATGTGCGAGGTTAGTTCAGCTAAGTAAACGAAACCTCCCACCTCTTCGAGTTTGTTACGACTTCGAAGCTCTTCCGCCAACACTTGGGCATCGAGCATGGACTTGCTCTCGAACAAATCACAGCTCACCTCGAAAACGACCTGGTGAGCAGGATGATAAAAAGCCTCCGGCGGCAACTTCTGGGCCATGCATCGAGAAATGATCTCAGCAGGGTCCAGCAAACATGCAGCAAGGAGGCCTTTTTCCGCCTCAATGCTATGAGGCGGCGTCAACCCGGCTAACGAGAGAGCAGTCGGGCTAGCTTTCTTTTTGTCGGAGTACTTTCCCTCCGGAAACGGCTTGGTCGACATGAAGGAGCGTCAAGCCGTAAAGGATTATTCAGCGTCAGCAGCGGCTTCGCCTTCTTCAGCTTCTGGCTCCACGATTGGATTCTCGGAAACGACGTCGATCTTCATTTCGACTTCTACTTCCGCGTGAACCTTAACCGTGAAGGTGTGCTGTCCGAGCTCCTTGATTGGCTGCTCGAGGTGGATCTTCTTGCGGTCGATTTCGTAGCCAGCTTCCACAAGCTTCTCGTGGATGTGAACTGAAGTGACAGCTCCGAACATGCGTCCAGCTTCACCAGTCTTAACGGCGATACCGATCTGGGTCTCGCTGAGTTTTGCTGCCTGAGCCTTCGCATCGTCGATCTCCTTGGCTTCACGCTTAGCGCGACGGTCCTTTAGAGCTTCGATCTGCTTGCGGTTGGAACGGTTGACGGGGATCGCCTTCTTGGTTGGAAGAAGGAAATTGCGAGCGAAGCCCGCTTTTACTGTTACTTGATCGCCTTCGCCGCCGAGACCTTCAACAGCCTCGATGAGTAGTACTTCGCTTGTTGCCATGATGTGCGAGTGGTTAAATGAGTTCTTGAAAATGTGTTAGTTACAGACGAGACCGAAATCAAAAGGGTACGTCTTCTTCGATGTCATCGCCAGCTGATGGAGTCTGGTTAGATGGAGAGGGAGCTGAACGTTGGGCCGGAGTGTAGCTTCCTCCAGACTGCGAGCCACCATTGTCGCCGCGGCTTCCCATCAGCTGCATGTTCTCCACGATTACCTTTAGCTTACTGCGTTTCTCGCCTTCTTTCGATTCCCAGGAATCGAACTTCAGACGGCCTTCCACAAAAAGCGGATTACCTTTGCTGACGTATTTTGAGATGATTTCCGCCTGCTTTCCCCACGCCTCGAGATCCACGAAAGTGGTTTCTTCCTGCGTCTCATCGCCAGAGCGATAAACACGATTCACGGCCATGCCAAACTGACATACCGAGGTGCCTTTAGGCGTTACTCGTAGTTCAGGATCGCGAGTCAGGTTCCCTAGTAGGATGACTTTGTTGAAATTGGCCATGTTGGTTCAGCGAGGTTGCGGAGTCCCCAAGGCCTTAGGCCTTTTGGATCATCTTGTGCGAGACGAGCTTGTTAAGGCGAAGCTTCTCAAGGATCGCAGCTGGCACTTCAGACGTACCCGAGAAATCGTACTGCACGTAAACGCCGGCGGTGTACTTGATGTCTGGAGTGCGAACGAAATCCTGGCGGCCCAGATTCTCGACGGTGGATACTTCGGCGCCTACGGAGACGAGCTCCGCCTTGAGGCCTTCGATGAGATCATCGATGGACTCTTCGCGACCACGTGTGTCGAGGATGAAGGTTGCTTTGTAGTTAGATGCTGTTGCTGTCATCGTTTTTTCGTTTTCGATTGATTTGGTTCATCGCCAAGTCCGCTCCATGTGAGAGAAGCAGATCTATGCTATTCACATAGCGGGCTAGCGAATCTGAGATGACGGATTCGTCGTCACTGGAAAATTTTCCTAGAACGTAGTCTGCAAGGGGCATTTCCTTGTGAGGTTTGCCTCCGATACCCACTCGAATACGAGCAAAGCGCGGCGCGATCCTAGCAAGGATATCGGACAAGCCATTGTGCCCTCCCGCACTTCCTGCCATGCTAAGTTTGAGTTCCCCCACCGACAAATTGATCTCATCGTAAATGACAATGACTTCTTCCGGTGGTATTTTGTGGAAGCTACATAGCTTTTGAACGCACACGCCGCTTTGATTCATGAAGGTCGTTGGCTTGGCTAGAATTAGCTTTCCGTAAGAGGGATGACTAACAGAGCTGAGCTCGGCCTTGAATTTCCGGTCTTTTTTCCATGAGTCAGCACCAAGCTTTAGAGCAAGGGCATCGACCACGCGGAAACCGATATTGTGGCGAGTGGCTTCGTATTCACTACCGGGATTGCCGAGTCCGACTATCAAACGGTAGCTCATAAGCCGTTCTAGAGATTTGTAAAAGAACAGAAGCGGCCCAGCGAGATCGCTAAGCCACTGAAGAAAAGGCGATCTTACTTAACGATCGCGAAAACTGGCTGCTCGGGAGCATCCAAGTACTCAACACCCTCAATCTTGGGTAGCTGGCTAACATGCAAATTGTCACCTACCTTGAGAGCACGCACGTCTGCATCGATAGATGAAGGGATGTCCTTCGCCAAGCAGCGGATGCTTACCGTGTGGGATACCGTTTCGATAGTGCCACCCTCGTTCTTAACACCGTCGGCTTCACCCTTGTGGTGAACGGGCACTTCGAGGACGACGACCTCGCCTTCAGCGATTTCTTGGAAGTCAACGTGCGTATAGCTGTCCTTCATTGGGTGACGCTGTACTTCCTTGATGATGGAGGTACGGGCTTCGCCTTCGCCAGACTTGAGTTGAACGACAGGTGTATTGTTGCCGATCGAACGCAAAAGGATGCGAAGCTCGCGAGCGTCGAGCGAAAGGTTTTCAGGCTCTTTGCTCTTGCCGTATACAACAGCTGGCACACGGCCTTCGGCACGGAGACGGCCGGATGATGCGGATCCCGCTTGTTCGCGGGCAGAAGCGTTGATTGTGAGCGTATTCATGTTACGAAAATCGTTAAATGAGGAGCGAGACTCCAAGTGAAAGGGAGCGAACCGTAAGTCGCTTCCCTCGGAAATCAATCAAAACTTTCACCAAAACTCAGAAAAATTTGGCAAAAGCAAAACGACTGCAGTTGAGCCCATTTCGAATTGAAGGCTGCCTGAGTCCTGACCCGCCCACTTTGGCGGAAAGCTACGATTGAGGAAGCAGGGATGGAAAAACGCTCAGCCCAATGCAACACTTTTATGGAGCCGCCCGCACTGGACGGCTTTCCAAAAGTGGAACTGGGTTCTAAATCGCATGGGCCCGCGCTCCACGCGGGATCTGGTTACCCGTATGTCCCAAGGTACATTGTCGCGGTCGATATCTGCCAGAAAGGGACTCTCCCACCAGATAAGCAATCTGCTGCGGCCAAAAGGACTCCTCTCCTGCCCTGAGCTTCAGGTCGAAATCTCCCCGCACTTCTTCCGCCGTTATGTTGAGTGTTGGGATCAAAGTATGAGCCGTAATTGGCCGGATCTCCGAGATGTTGATAATCAGATCCGTGGCGGCGCCTAGCCCAGTGACCTGCTCGACGCGGTTATTGGTAATGCTCTGCATCACGTGCAAGCCCGAGTCTTCGATCGGCTGCGCGAATGCCAAGCTGGGTTCTACCGGGAACTGGGCGAAGAGCTCCGCCGAGAGCAACTGAGCGCTGCTTTGCGGTATCACAACCGAACCTCCCGAGGAAACGATCTGTCGGACAAATTCGATGACAGATTCCGCTGCCTGCTTCGAAATCGGGCCCGTCACCAAAATTCCTAGACGAGCATCCGCGGCACCTCCACGAGCTGGAAGGAAAGGCTTCGATGTCTCGAATTTCGATGCAAACCAATCCTCGACTACTCCAAGAGCCTCGTCGCTTCCGCCGACTTCTTGGATAACAATCCAACCAAATTTGTCCGGGTCGAGCTTCGCTTTCTTGGCAGCATCCGAGATCTCGGGAAAGCCCACATTGTCACCACGCATAATGGACTTTATGAAGCCTGGAGAGACCATCTCGCAACCGAGTGAAAGGAAGACACACGCTTCTACTTGGGAGTGACTGGCAAAGCTAAGCAGAAAATTCAAGACCTCCGCCCCTGTGGTGACCCCACAGCCCTCGGTGTTGGCCAAAGTCACAAAGCGATCAACCGTTCCATTGGCCACCCATTTGCCAGCGTTGAGGCGGTCAACCGCCTGCTGAGCCGTCGCAAGCGAACAGCCAACGGTCGGTATCACCAGCCCAACCCGTTCTTTCGGCAAAACCGAGCTTCCCTCCGCCCGTCCATCAAAGGCGAACTCCAGCGGAGTTCCGCGCGGCGGACAACAGGCTCGGGCATTTCCATCGAAACGGGAGGGGATCGACTCTGGAGCAACTTCTGGCTTGGTACGGAAGAATTTTCGCCGCCATAGCAAATCGACGTTCTGGTTACGTGACTCACCTTTAGTCCGGCGACCACTTGCGATCTCAACCACTTGCCGCAAAGACTCTTCGGTCAAAACCTCCATTGGCTTTCCGTCTAGATACTCGCCAGCATTGATATCGATATCACCTTCCATCATCCGATAGCGAACCGTGGTGTTCACGATCTTGATAGTCGGGACGATGGAGGAATTCGTCGGGGATCCACGCCCCGTCACAAACAACACGATATTGCATCCGGAAGCAGCCTGGCCGGTGTAGCTGGCAATATCCCCACCCATGCCATCCATAAAATGGAATCCCGGTTGCGTCATTCGTTCGCCGTACTCAATCACGTGCTCGATCGGAATGGACGGATCCCTCTTCACAGCAGCTCCCAAGGATTTGAGTGTGATATTGTATAGACCACCCAGAAGGTTTCCCTCTGACGGATTCTTGTCAACCTTACCGCCGTGCCAGCCAAGGTATGTCTTGAAGCGATCCAGCATGGTCAGGAATCGAGTCGCTATGGAGGGCTCAGCAATTGAGCTCAGCGTGTAATCCTCGGCGCCGGACAGCTCGGGAGTCTCTGTCAAATTAGCGATTCCACCGTATCGGATCACCTCCCTGCCAATCGCTCCCGAAAGCACATTGCCGCAAACTCCCGAGAACGCGTCCGAAGCCCCACACTGCAGGCCGATTCGCAAATGACCGATGGACTTCTCGCTGCGTTGATCCTTATCCAAGACCGCCAGCATTTCCTGAATGGCCCGAGACCCGCTCTTCAAATCGTCTTCGAAGGAATCCGAACTCCGCAAGAGACGGAAAGGTAATCTATTCAAAGGCACGCCCTGCCCTTTCATCCACTCAACCAACTCTTCATTCGTTAAGTCTCCCTCCTCCCCGGAATCGATCGCGATAAAGCCTCCCACGTTCGGGTTCGAAACCAAACCTGCCAGCGTCCTTAACGTGCGTTCATGCTCCTCTTGGTCACTCGAAGCACTCTCCGTGTGACGCAATCCGATCAGGGCATCCACATTTTTGAATCGAGCCACCTGCGGCTTGAACAATACCTCCAAACGCTCGACCAATGGAGCCGCCAAAGCGCTCACATTCACAACCACCAGATGATTACGCGTCCCGACTCCCCGATCCCCGCGATCGTAGCCCGCAAAGGTCTTATCATCTTCATAACGCTCCACAGGAACGGGCTCGCTCCACCTCGATTCATCAAATTCGTACGGATCGATATCGTCGGTGAAGTTCGGTTCCTCCGGCAAACGCAAGGACGTGAAATGCGGGTCTTCCTGAATAGAAAGGCGGAACAGCACATTGGCGTTACAAAGATACTCGCCAGGCAAGATATCGCGTGACGCTGTGCCAAAAGGGTAGCCCCAAGAGGTAATGAAAGCTCCCTCCTTGATTTCGGCCGCCGCGAAGCGGTGACCCGTCAATATATCGTGCTGAAGCTCAAACGCCGAATTGCCATTCGCAACCAGAGTGCCGACTCGCAAATCGCTGAGGGCGATCACTGCATTGTCGCCAGCCACAGGGAAGCGGGCGATATCCTGTAAAGGTGTAGTCATGATAAAAGTGTTTTGGCGAAACAGCGGACTAAGTCTCTGCGATTCACCTACTCGAATCGGGATATGATAAATTCCCCGATCCGAGAATTTGATTTAGTTACAGAACTTAGGATTGCAGGCCTTTCACCGTCTCCAGCATCCCATCCGCCAAAATGCTCTCGAGCTTTTGAGTGACCGAATCCGTCAAGCCAGGGATTTCATTCAAGTCCCGCTTCCAGTTACTTTGATAAGCCAAGACCTCTTTGACTAGATCCTTGAGAGAGAGCGATCCCGCTTCATACGCACTCCAGACCTTGGAATAGAGTTCCAAGATGTCCGCGTTGTCCTTACACGAGTAAGGGCCCTTGGCACGTTTTTGACGGTAAAATGCGATTAGGGCGGCAAGGGAGAGGGTAATCCGCTCAGGCAAGCGACCCTCGTTTTTCAGAGAATCCAGCAGGCTCGGTAGCACGCGGGTCTCCCATTTGCTCATAGAATTGAGCGAAATAGTGAGCCATTCATGGCGAATGAACGGATTGTAGAATCGCTCGAGTATCTTGCTCGCGAAAGACTGCAAATACTCTTGGTCACCAGGGATGTTAGGCACGATTTCCTTAGCTACCATATCCTTGACGAACTTACCGACAACCTCGTCCTCCATCGCCTCGCGTACCGTATCGATCCCGCTTAGGAATGCGACGGCCATTGTGCCAGTGTGCGAGCCATTCAAAATCCGCACCTTCTGGTCCCGAATTTCCCGCTGTTTCGCTTCGTCGACAAAACTAACATTTAGCCCCGCCTTGTGGGCCGGGAATTCCTCCGCTACCCATTCTGGAGCTTTCACCACCCAATTGTGATAATGCTCACCGACCACGACAAGCTGATCTTCGAATCCTAACTCCTCCTGGATCTCCCCGATATTCTCCTTCGGAAATCCAGGGACGATGCGGTCGACCAGAGTGGAGCAAAAGGCGCAAGCGGTTTCTAGCCACTGCACGAATGCTTCCTCAAGCCCCCATTCAGCAGCGTGCTTGAGCACCAATTCCTGCAGGCGATCCGCGTTGTCTTCAATCAACTCGCAGCAAATGACGATTAATCCCTTATCCGCTGCTCCTTCAAATTTCTTGAAACGGTTGTAGAGCAACGCGGTCATCTTCCCCGGGAAAGACGGCTGCGGCTTCATTTCGAGAGTCTCTCCCTCCGCCCACTGGATACCAGCTTCAGTGGTGTTTGATACTACGAAGCGAACGTCAGGGCTTAAGAACAGATTCTCGTAAGCCTCGTAATCACTGTACGGATTGATGCATCGGGTGATGCAATCGATCAATTGCTTCTCGCGGACCGGATTTCCATCCTTCACACCCTCGAGAATGAGATGATAAAGCCCATCCTGCGAATTGATGAGGTCGCCCAAACCTTGAGCGATAGGCTGCACAACCGCGACTGAAGAATTGAAGCCCAACTCGTCGTTCATGCGCTGGATGATCCAATCGCAAAAAGCGCGAAGGAAATTCCCCTCGCCAAATTGAATGACGCGTTCAGGACGAACCGGCAAACTGCCCGCTGATTCTCTGTTAAGTTTCATTTTAATTATCTCGTTTTCGACTCGGGAGCTTTCGCTGAAGCCAAGCCATTTGGCGGCGAACCACATCCAAGGTACTCGCCGTCCGCAAGCCAAGGCTTCCATCCAGCCTATCGAATAAGAACGCCACCTTACACGTATTAGGTAGACTAACAAGCCTCGGGATAATTTTCGTCGGTATTACGCCAATCCGAAGATTCTCTTCCCCTGCTCCGGATTCCTATGGGACACAAAAAAACCGCCCACCAGGACGGTTCAAAAGGAAAAATGGCTGCCCCGGCTGGATGCCGCTACGCGGTGTCGTCGCAAAGCTCCTCGGTACGAACCGCTTCGCTGGTTCTCATCCTTCGGCAAATTCCAGCACCACACAAAAAAACCGCCCACAGGGACGGTTCAAAAGGAAAATGGCTGCCCCGGCTGGATTCGAACCAGCGACCAAGTGATTAACAGTCACCTGCTCTACCACTGAGCTACAGGGCAAGATTGAGCTTCGGAAAAAGTCGTTTCAGAGCCCCCTTGTCAACTCTTTGATTCAATTATCTTCAATTTTTGCAGATTCTTCTCGAGGACGTTTGACCACCCTTATCACTTTGAAAAAGAATCCCCCGTCTGAGATCCGAAAACCAACTACTGATGATGCCTGCCAAAAACTTTTTCCTGCTCACCTTAATCGCCACAGCGTCCTTCCTCTTGGGCGGTTGCGCCACAGAGCCTAGCCTCTACAGCGGCAAGACTGGCTACTACGCCTACTCCTGGGAACAAGAATTGAAATTGGGAGAGGAATCCGACGCGGGCATAGTGAAGCAAATGGGCGTCTATCAAGACGATGAGCTCGGAGCCTACATCCGAGAGATCGGAAATACCCTGCTCGAGGAAAGCGCCATCAAAAGCGCGGACGCGCCAGAGATGTACAAGCAAACCGAATTCACCTTCCGGCTTTTGGATTCTTCGGTCGTCAACGCCTTTGCCCTGCCTGGCGGTTTCGTATACGTAACTCGCGGCCTTCTGGCCCATCTGGAGAACGAGGCTCAATTGGCAGTCGTCATCGGGCACGAGATTACCCACGTGGAGGCTCGTCACGCCTCGAAGCAAGCGCTCGCTAGACAGCTCGGGCAAATCGGGTTACTGGCTGGAGCCGTGATTGGAGAGCAGGTCGCGGAGAACAAGGAGTTCGCCCGCCAAATGGTCAGCCTGAGCGGCGACCTCTTCCAGTTAGCCACTTTGAAATATGGCCGAGATGCGGAAAGGGAATCTGACTGGCACGGCGTGGAGTATGCATCCAAAGCAGGCTACGACGCGGCGGAAGGGTCGAAATTCTTTCGGTCATTAGACCGCATATCAGACAAGTCTGGCCAGAGCATCCCCTCTTGGATGTCATCGCACCCCGATCCCGGGGAACGGGAAAAAACAATTGTCGAACTCTCTGAAAAATGGTCCACCGCTGAAAATCCAGTCGTCGGCAGAGATCGCTTCCTAGAAATGATAGACGGACTAGTGATCGGAGAGGACCCAAGAAACGGATACAACGAAGGGCAAACCTTCTATCACCCTGATCTGGGAATCCAATTCGACGCCCCATCCGGCTGGGCAATCCAGAACGAGAGCGACTCCGTTTATCTCGTTTCTCCCGACCAAAACGCCATGGTCGCCTTCAGCATATCCGCCGCTGCCACGCCACTCGAAGCCGCTACCACCCTCAGGGAAAAGCTGTCCCTACAAACCGAATACGCAGATGGAACCTCGGTAAACGGATTACCCGCCTACACGATAGAAGGCAGTATGACTGCCGAATCTGGGACATTGCTGGTTTCGGCTACCTTCGTTGAATATGGGCCCAACGTTTTTACCTTCTTAGGATACGGCACGAGCGCCGGATTCCCTGCTCATCAAAGCGACGCTAGTAGAGTACCAGGGACTTTCCAAAAGATAACAAACACTCGCGCTCTCAATGTGCAGCCATACCGAATTGCCGTAACACGAGCCGAACGCAATGCCCCCCTCAGCGACTTGTTGCCCAGCAGGCTTCCATCGGGAACAGACGCTCAAGATTGGGCCATCATGAACCAGATGGAGTTGGAAGATATAGTCGAGAGGGGAACCTTGATAAAGCTACCTGCCCAGTAGCCGCAAATCGCTGGCTAAATGGCTTTGGAGAAGCCTTGTTTGGCGTCCCCCAAATAGGCGTCGAAACGAGATGCCACATTTCGAATCAGCAAGCGACCGAGAGGCGTCACTTCTAGCCCTCCCTCCACGAAGCTGATAAGCCCATCCTCTTCGAAGACCTGTAGACGATCCAACTCCGACGAGAAGTAATTCTGGAAATCCACCCCATTGCTTTCTCCTCGAGCCTGGAAATCGAGTTCCAAATCGCACATAAGCCGCATGATCACTTCCCTCCGAATCTGATCGTCTGGAGTAAGCAAGTACCCCTTCTCCAGTGGGATGTCCCCTTCATCCAGCATCTTGTAGTAGGCGTCCAAGTCCTTCTGGTTCTGTCGAAAAGAGTTCTTTGATTGACTGATAGCCGACATGCCAAAAGCGCAAATTTCGACGTCGGCGTGCAGACTATATCCTTGGAAATTTCGCTGCAATGTCTTGGCCTCCTGAGCTTTCACCATCGGATCGTCGATCTTGGCAAAATGATCCATTCCGACGTGAGCGTAGCCACTCCCAGTGAGGCGTTGAACCGTTTGGATCAGAATATCGATTTTAGAATCCGCGGTTGGCAACGGGGATCGCTCAAGGATCTTTTGAGCCGGTTTGCTCCAAGGTACGTGAGCATAAGAGAAAACCGCCAAGCGGTTAGGATCGTAACCAAGAACCTCGTCCAAAGTCTGGTTGAAACTACTCTCAGTCTGGTGAGGCAACCCGTAGATTAGGTCCACGTTGATCGAATTTATACCTGCCTCCCTCAACCAACTGATGGTTTTGATATTAGTCTCCGTAGGCTGGATACGATGAATCGCTTCCTGAACTTTGGAGTTGATATCCTGCACCCCAATTGAAGCTCGATTGACCCCCAATTTGCGGAAGGCGAGAACCTGAGACTTCGAAAGCGTGCGTGGATCCAGTTCCACACTTATCTCGGCAGACGGATCGAATTCGAAAGAGGAGCGAAGAATATTATCCAATCTCCCTATCTGAGCAGGAGATAGAAAATTGGGAGAGCCTCCGCCGAAGTGTAGCTGCACGACCTTCCGTCCGGAACGGATCAAGTTTGCGTAACGCCTGACTTCCATTTCCAAATAATCGAGATACTTATCAGCAAGCGCAGTGTTGGTGGAAATGATCTTTGCACAGCCACAAAACCAACAGAGACTCCGACAGTAAGGAACATGAACATAGAGGGACAACGGCCCCTCTGCATCCTCGATGTCTGCCAACATCGCCGAACGGCTGGCCTTATCCTCGATAGGCTTAAACTTCAAAGCCGTTGGATAAGAGGTATAACGCGGAGCAGGCTGATTGTATTTGCGGATCAGATCCGCATTTAGTCCCAAGGGTTCTTGGGAAGGAAAGGAGGCTTGGATTGGCATTGTCTACAGTCGGAAGGCAGGTCTGAAACGAAGATAAGACACTACGGCCGCCTCATCGTTTTTGGTTTTTTTTTGCTCATTTCTGGCATTTGCTGATTTAAATACAATTGACTCTTTATTAGTCAAGCAGATCGTATCAGCCAATGCCCAGCAATCGAGCATCGAGCCAAAAAACGCCCATCGAGCGTGCCACTGCCGAGGAGAGCAAAGAGCTCACCTCCCGGATCTCCTCGTCTCGAATGTTCATTAAATTCCAACGCTCATTCTCGAGAGCGTCAGGGCTTCCGCTCGTGATCCGCCCTCTTTCGACCTTCAGCATGCCTACCCAAGGCCACGCGAAGGAAAATCCGTTTTGCTCATTCGTGTCCACGAGTCGCAAGGGATGCCTGTCTTGCCTGATGTCACATTCGGACCTTGAGCAAACCACCCTAAACCGAACGAAGACACATCGCTGTTTCGCGGGTCTTCACGACAGTATGGTTCCGATCCGTACCGGCCGCAAACTCATAGCCCACCTCCAGACTGGGCAAGTCGCTCTCGAGAGCCTTGGAACGAGCGATTTCCAGCTAGTTAGTCCCGTGATCGATAAGCTAGGCCTGGAGCTTCCACCCAAAAAACTGAAATCTGCCTACCTCACGACAAGAGTACTGCCCAAAGAAAATTACCTCGGTTTTTTGAATCTGCTGGAGCTATTTGCTGATCAACTTGGATCTTCCGCCAACAACCTTCGTATTCAAAAAGCAGAAAAGACCAGCAACCCGGCCGCGGCCAGAGCGGTCAAACACATCAAAAGCAATTTCGAACTACCAATTTCCTTAAGCGAGATAGCCGAAGTTGCAGGAACCTCAGTTCGACATTTCAGCAAAGTCTTCAAAGAGGAAACAGGTCTCAGCTTCGTCGAGTACCTAACGCGTGAACGCGTGGAAAAAGCTAAAAAGCAAATCCGCGAATCGAGCAATCGCATCAGCGACATCGCGTTTGAAAGTGGCTTCGACTCAATCGCTCAATTTAATCGAGCCTTTAAAAAAGTGGCGGGAGAATCCCCAAGCAGCTATCGCCTGAGCGCCAATAGCTAGGAGAAGTCCTTTACCATGTACTCCCACTTCTCGCTGACGGGGTCGTACTCTTCCAGGCGCCCAATTCCTATTTCGTAATAACAGGTGTGAATCGTCAACCTGCCCTCTTCGACTGCCGCAGCCACATAAGGATACTCGAGGAGGTGCGATGCCTGGGTAATCACATTCGCTTTCGCCAAGGATTCGATGGAATCTCCGTCATAGTCCTCCAAAGCGGGGACCGCATACTCTACCCAGGAGGACAGCATGGGGTCCATTGGCACAGTACCTAATTTCGAAAGCGCCTTGATGCCGCCACAGTCGGAGTGTCCACAAACGACCAGATGAGATACCTTCAGGTTATCTACCGCAAAATGGAGGGAAGACCCCACCGAAGCTTCGTCCGCTGCAAGCGGAGGAACGATGTTGGCCACGTTTCTGAGAAGAAACAATTCACCGGGGCCCGCCCCAAGAATTCGCTCCGCCGGAACTCTGGAATCGCAACAGCCAATCCACATGACATTGGGGGCCTGAACTTTGGCGAGAGCAGAGAACTGCTCCCGGTTTCTGGCATAATCTTTTTCTAGGAAACGTTTGTGTCCCTCGTGGAGGGAAACCGGCAGACCATTAGAATCTTTGTTAGCTGGCATCAAAGCCATTCAGCTAGAAGAACATGGCATGAGAGAGAAGCAAAAAAGCATATTTAGACTGCTCTTTCGCGATGTAGAGGCCTAAACCGGCATATCGCCCATCAGTGCAAGAGGGTTTCCCCAAGGGTCCTCAAAAAAGCCCAACCAGGATGACTTGCCCATAAATTCTTCTACGATACAGCTAGGACCGCTCTTAAACCTCACCCCATTAGCTTTGAGCATGTCAGCCACCTCGTGCACCCTATCATCTACCTTGAAATAGATGGGACATCCCAAGGGACGAGTGTTCGACTCCTGTACCAAAATAGAAATTTCTCCACAACGGAGCATCATGGTCTGCCCAAAAACAGACTCAACCTCCATGCCAAGAACGTCTTCATAAAAACGCTGGGCTTCGTTCAGATTTCCGACACGGATCTCGAGTTGGCCAATAGTATTGAGAAGGGGCGATTTTACTTGAGGCATTGCGTAAGGATTGAAGTTGGATTTTGGGAATTAAGACGGCGAGCGCCCTCCCTTCATCGGCAATCAGTCAGGTTTCCTGAGCGAGGACCGAATTTATCCTCCGCAACTTTAATTCGAGCCCTAGTAAGCGCGCTTCCTCGACTCGATGGTCCCCATCAAAGCAAGTGCTCCGGCAACTGCAGCGCCAGCGATGATCTCACCCGCGTAAGGAGTCGCGATCGCAGTGGCGATAACGATGGTGAAGGCGGTAACTCCCGACTTAACGAGAGATGATTTTTTGATATGGAATGCGTTCATTATTCAGTTGGATGGTTTGTTGTTCACCCATTACTACGGATAACGCACGCCCAATCGTAATACCGATATTCTATCCAAACCATAGGATCAGGCTATGGTTTATTAAAAGTAGAATTGCTTTACCTATTATTTACTTACTTTGAGCCAAAGCCAACAGGCTTTGAAGCGACTGCACGCCTGTGGCCAAAAGATCGGGTCCTGCTTGGGAATCGCTCACGATCGACTCGAAGAGGTCCTGCTTCTCCTTTTGCAGAAGCTGTATCTTCTCCTCAATCGTCCCCTTGGCGAAAAGCCTGTAGACAAATACGGTCTTGGTTTGCCCTATACGGTGAACTCGGTCGATCGCTTGGCTTTCCACCGCCGGATTCCACCAAGGATCCAACAAGAAAACGTAATCGGCGGAATGTAGCGTAATCCCAACACTTGCCGCCTTCAAACTAACGAGCATCGCTGCGGTCTCGTTTGTGCTTTGGAAATCGCGAACCGGAGCCTCCCGATCGGAGGTAGATCCCGTGAGCTCGAAAATAGGCAACTCAGGGAACGACTGTTCGATCATAGCCCGAGCCCTTTTGAGGAAACGAACAAACTGGGAGAAGATAACCACCTTGTGACCGGTTCCAAGAACCTCGATCAACTTCTCGAGCAATACCATCAATTTGCCGCTATCCTCGATATTCGCATCCATCCAAGGCAGTAAATGCGGATCGCAACTCACTTGGCGAAGGCGCGTCAGCAAGCTAAGAGTCGCAAAACGATTCGCTCGAAGGGCATTGCCAAGATCGTCTCCAAAGCGTTGCAAGCCTTCTTCGCAGATTCTGGAATACTCACGAGCTTGAAAGGAAGTGACAGGGCATTCCAAGTCCATGATGAGCTTTTCGGGAAGTTCGAGAGCCACCTCCCCTTTTGTTCGCCGCAGCATGAAAGGCTTAATCTGAGCGCGGAGCCGAGCTTTGAAAGCCCCCGGATTCTCCGAGAACATGCTATCAAACTGGGCTCGCGAGCCTAACATTCCCGGCATGAGAAACTGGAAAGCCGGCCAGATGTCCAAAGGCTTGTTTTCGATCGGAGTGCCAGTCAGAGCGATACGGCGGTTGGCTTTGATACGGCGGCAGCTTTTGGAGACTTTGGAATCAGGGTTTTTGATAAATTGCGCCTCATCCACGATCGCGAAATCGAATTCTTCTGACGCGATACGTTCGATCCGGTTTCTGAGAAGCGAAAAGCTGATGACCTGCACGTCTAACGGGTCGGCCTTCTTGGACTTTTTTTGCCCATACCGCCCAATCCGTATCTCGGGAGCGAATTTCGCGAATTCCGAAATCCAAACCGGGACGACGCTAGCAGGACAAACTACCAGCGACGAACGCGCTTCGTCCCTCTCAGCCAAGATCAGCGCGATGATCTGCACCGTTTTCCCCAGTCCCATCTCGTCGGCCAGCAAGCAGTGGCAATCATGCTTCAACAGCCGAGACATCCACTCGACTCCCTGCCGCTGGTAAGGCCGAAGGCCCTCTAGCAATTTAAGTTCGTCATCCGGTCGCGGATTGAGAAGACCACTTCTCCAATCGGCTAATTCCTCCGAGAGCTCCACCTCGTCATCACCTTCCCCAAAAAGAGAGAAGAGTTGGTAAAGCTGGCCGGACCCATTTTCATCTGGCTCGACTTCTTTCCAGGCTGAGAGGGCTCGTTGGGATTCTTCCGACAACTTAACCACTCCCAGCTCTGGAACGAGCATTGGCTCTTCACCTCTCGCTAGCAACTCGTCGGCTAGGCCAGCATCTAGAATTTTCGAACCGGAATCGAAGATCCATTTGATGTCCAAACCTCCAGCCACGCTTTTGCTCGCTTTCGGCTTGAGCTTGATCTCCACGACACCCGCTTGAATGTGCTTCACGTTCTCTCGTTCTTCGGTGGAAAAACGCGACTTCCAGGTCGGCCAAACGGATTGGATGAAATATACGATCTCTCGTAGATTCTCCAAAAGATAACCTCCAAACTCAGGGGAGTAGGAAAAATGGGATTTTCGAGCTCGGGCGGCCAACATGATCAATCGACCGCGTTCCTCGGAGTTATTCGCCCTTGGAGCACCATCCTCTTTGCTCAGGGCGGACACCCGGGTGCCATCTTCAGAGAGCCAGTAAGCCTCGCAGATAAGCCCTTTGAAGTGCGTGTCGAGCACCAGGTGCAATTTGCGAACTACCGCATCTTGTCCCGCGAAGGGTGACCCCTCCGGCTTGCTGCCTTCCGATTCTTCCTCTTCTGAATCTGAGGGCTCAAGCGACAGATCCGCTCCCAGCAGGGCGAGCTCCTCATCCGCCAGAAGCTCCTCAATCTCCAACATGCCCGCGACTGCGATGGCACCTCCCAAGATGGGATCCGAGCAGGAGGAACGAACTTTCAGATTACTGCCGGTCCACTCCACTACCGAATAGCTTTCCACCGAGCCAAGTCGTGTGTTCACGATCACGTCTGCATCGTGCAGCGATATCTCGCTCACTTCCCCATGCTTGTAGAGGGTCCTTCCGCGCTTAATCTCGTCTGCGCCAAAACCGGACTCCCAGTCCGAGCTGAGGCGATTGCTCCAAAGCTCCAACGAACGCCGAGAATATAAGCGGTTTGCCCCCTTCCAATTCATAAACCCACCACCGTGCAAAACACGCCCTCAACACTCAACGATTTTCGGAAGAAGGTAACAAAGCGAAACCTTATTCGTTTTGACGTGTACCTCTGGGAGCAATCCAGCATTACTCTGATTCGTAGCTAATCTAACAACACATGTTCGCAAAACTTCGAAAATCCTTCCTTTCCGGACTCATCCTCCTCGCTCCCATCGGAATCACCTACTTCGTCTTCAACTGGCTGGTGATAAAAGTGGGAGGCAGCGTGAAGGAACCTCTGCTGAAATTCCTGTTCATTCCGGAGGATCTGGTTTCGAAAGAGAACCTGTCGATGTTTTGGGACACGGTGGCCACGATCATCGTTCTTCTAGCCATCACCATTCTCGGATTCCTCTCCCGCTACTTCATTGCCAAATACCTCATCAGCCTTGGAGAGAGGTTTCTGAACAATGTTCCCATCATCAACACCGTCTACACTTCGGTAAAACAAATCGTCGACACCTTCAGCACCCAGAACCGAGCGATCTTCCAGAAAGTAGTTCTGGTCGAATTCCCGAAGGAAGGGAGCTACGCCCTTGGCTTTTTGACAGGAGACGGGAAGGGAGAAATCCAATACAAGACCGACGACTTTCTCCAAAACGTCTTCGTGCCCACTACGCCCAATCCGACCAGTGGATTTCTTGTCATGATGAAAAAGGAAAACATCCAAGAGTTGGACATGACCGTGGGACAAGGAATGAAACTGATTATCTCCGGCGGGGCCGTAGCGCCTATCTACCCGCCAGTCGCTGAAAGCCTCGATTTTAAAGAAAAGGAAGGTAAGGAGGAGACGAGCTCCCGAGATGCCAGCTGAGAAGCGCATCGTTCCAGACGCGATTTGCCTTCACCTCGCCCCAACCGGGGAGCGATTCGTACGCGTGCAGCTGTTCGCCAAAGAGCACGGCCTGCTGAGCGTGCTGAAACGAAAATCCAATCAGAAAAACCGTTTTTCAATCGACCTCTTCGATCAAGGAGAGGCGCATCTGGACCTCAAAAACGGAGGCGAATCCCAGAGCGGATTCCTTAACGACTTCTTTCTGCAAAAAAAACGAAGCGGCCTCGGAAAAAGCTACACAGCCCTTCGGGCTGCTTCCTGGCTTTCCGGTCTGATCGCCCGAAATCCACTACACGAGGAGATAAACGAAGACCTCTTCGCCTTGCTCACGCGAGCCTTGGACGCCTTGGACCAAGGGCAGCCCTGCTATGCGGTCATGCTCAAAACCTTGTACATATTCGCTCGAGACGAAGGGTACCCTATCCTAGAGGACTGGTCCAAACGACTTTCGCCAGACCTATACGCCAACGTTTCCAAGATTCTCAACTCTCCGTTGGCTCAGATAAACCTGGACGAAGACCAGCAGCAATCCGCCTACGATTCCCTCGCCCGCTACATAGAAGCGCACACGCACATACACCTGCCCACCTATTGAAAACTAGGCTGCGTTATTCAGGAGGACAAATGCCTATCGAGCTCTTCCTTAAATTCCGCATAGCCGGCCACAATAAGCCGGTTCCAATGTTCAGCCTTGAGCGGAGCCTGACGGTCTCTGGCGATCAACTCGAGCCCTTTGGCTAAATCCAGCAAGTTCACCGCCCCTAAGAGGGCAAGCGCTCCTTTGAGCGAATGAGCCCTCATTCCGACCTCTTTCCGGTTGTTGTCGCGGATAGCCTCAATAAGTCCATCTACCTCGCCATCCACAATCTGAATGGCAGAAGCAACGACTTCTCCACGGTCTGAATCGCTCGTGATCATGCGGTTAACATATTCGTCCAGAACCTTCGGATTCAGAGCGTAATAACCTTCATCGTCCTTTTCTCCAACGTAAGTATCCGCGGATTCAGGGGCATCAGACGGCTCCTCATGAGAAGATTCTTCCTCCAAACGATCAGGAAAGAGGAATCGATCTAGGATGCCGCGAAGCTGATGAAAATCCACCGGCTTGTGGACAACTTCAACCATGCCGACCTCCAAGCACTTTAGGCGATCCCTACGAAAGACCTTGGCTGTTACGCCAACGATAGGCGCTTGTCGACCCGTCTTGATACCTAGGTCGATTATCTTCTCGGTGGCTTCATAACCGCTCATTTCCGGCAGCATCACGTCCATCAAAACAAGATCATAGGCTTTTTTCTCGTAGGCCTCTACCGCCGATCTACCATTGTCCACCCTGTCAAAGGCGACCCCGTAATCCTTGAGAAAGTGACCCAAGATTTCGGCGTTCAACTGATTATCCTCTACCACTAGAGCCGTTTTGCGGGAATCACCCGGACGGTGGCGAGACTCTGTAAATCTCATTTTCCGCTGAGCGGGTTTCGCCTTCTTTTCGTCCGGTTCATCGGAGCCCAAGGGAAGCTTGAACTCGAATGAGCTCCCTCCATCTCCGGTGCTCCTCAAGCGTAGAGTGCCCCCCATTTTGGAAACGAGCTCGCGACTGATAGCGAGCCCAAGTCCGCTTCCTTCTATGGAACCAGAAGAATCTGAAACTTGAAAAAAAGGCCGAAAGATCTCCTCCTGCTTGTCTGGGGTAACCCCCTTCCCCGTATCAATCACTTGAAATGTGACGCTCTCGTCAGTGCCCGAAACCTTAACGCGCACCCACCCCTTTTTGGTGAACTTAACAGCGTTCGAAATCAGGTTACCTAAGACCTGAGTCACACGCATGCTCGGAAGCACTGCAGAATACCCGTCCTTTAAGTCAGACTCGAACTCTAAATCCAGATCCTTCTTCTTCGCCTCCTGCCGAAACTGCTCCACGACTCCGGAGACAAATTGCTTCAAATCTACCTTCTCTGTGCGAAACCGAAGCGACGCAGTGGCAACCCTCGAGTACTCAAGGATGTCGTTGATTAAATTTTTTAGCATCTGGTTGCAGGAGCAGAGCTTTTCCAGCACTTCCCCTTGCTTGGCTGTCAATTCACCATTTCGAAGCAAATCCGTAAAACCAACCACTCCATTCAAAGCAACTCGCAGCTCATGGCTGACCGTGGTCAGAAACTCGAGCGAGTCTTTGTCTGGTTCCTTTTTTGTACTTTCGGCAGTATCGAGGAGTCGAACTTCCACAAAAGCGAACTCGTTCTCCAAACCAAATAGCTCACTTCTAAAAGACGCTTGCAGAATTTCGCCTGACGCGCGTTTGAGATATCCAGTACGCTCCTGAGCAGGCTCGCCTTCGCTTGGTCTGAGACCCGAAATGTCCTCTACGACGATGTCCTGCCAATGCAGTTTGGTTCTCTTTTCCTGAGAGATTCCCAGCACGCTCGCTAGCTCAGACGGAAGCTTTAAAACTCGGTCAAGCGAATCGATGACCAAGGAATAGGCAGGTGAGCCGCCAGAGCTCATATCAAGATTAGAGAGAAACCAACCCCGTACGAACCGCGAAAAGGGTTACCCCCGCGATATCGAAAATCTTTAGCTTCTTGGATATATTGCTCCGGTGCGACTCCACCGTCTTGATGCTCAGCCCGAGCTTGCCCGCGATTTCCTTGTTAGTCATGCCCGACGCAACAAATACCACGATCTGCTTTTCGCGATCGCTCAAGGTTTCTAACAGCTCTTTTTGGTCGAGCGTTTCCGTGGAAGAATCCCCCTGTGCCTGAGCAGATGCCTTCACGAAGATATTCCCATTCGCAACGGCCTCGATAGCTTGCTCGAAGACAGAGAACTCCTCCTTTTTGTTTAAGAAGCCACTCACTCCGATTTGCAGAAGCGAGCCCACACGCTTCGGGTCTTCAACAGAGGAGATGATAAGAATCTTGGTTTCCGGCTGCTCCGAAATAAGCCGTTCAGCGAGCTCTTGACCCGTGATCCCGGGCAGACGCAAATCGAGAATAGCCAGATCCGGACGATGCTCTCGACAGAGCTGATAGGCCTCCTCGCCCGTGGAAACTTCTCCGATGACTTCAAAGCCAAACCGCTGTCTGATAACTCGAACCAGGAAGTCTCGAAACAAGGTTTCGTCTTCGGCAACTACGACACTAAGAGTTTTATCGATCATGGTACTTGGGGCCACTTCGACATCTAACACAGCGGGGGGGGAAGAATCGACTGGGGAATTTAGAGTGGATGAACGCAATTTAGATGGTGATAATGATTAGAGGAATGCTATCGATATTTGAGCTCTTTACCTTGTGCAAGGCAGATATTAATAAGAACTAATACCTACTCTATTCCTCTACGTCTGCAGAGATTAGGAACCTCTACGTATTTCGGACCCTTTAAAACGGACTTGGATCCGCCAAACTTTCTTCAGTCGGCATCGGATCCTTCCCGTCTTCAGGTCGAACTCCTCGGGTATTTCGATCTTATGAAGATCCACCGAGGCATGGTAGCCCCGCTCAGAAAAGATATCAATCAACATGGCCATCGATAGCGGTTGGTCCATGGTTGGATCTTCCGTATTGATGTGGGCTCGTCCCGTGATCGCATGACGACGAACAATGGGCATAATCTTTTGCTGGATGAAATTGATTATGCTCTGGAACTGCTCCGTCTCCTCCATCTCGTACTGATCGAGACGGCGTACCAACTGCTGACGAGCGTGCTCAACGATCTTACTAGCAATCGGCAAGCGGTGCAGCGTGTCGAATGTCCTCGGATCAAGCTCGAGAGAACTCTGGTACTGCAGCTCGTTTATGATGTTCTTCCGAACTTCCGGCAGCGTGCCTTGCGCGTTGATGAAATGGTAGTGGAAGACTTCCCTTAGAGATTGCAGGGCGTCGTAGGTCGCTTCCTTGAAAACCCGATAGCGTCGCTGCGCCGCCTTGGGATCTAGGTCGGTAGCTCGAGTTTCTTGCGGCTCACCGATTCCAGTACGCTCGACCTCCTCATTATGCTCTAAAATCTCCCGCCCGCGCTTGAGCTGACGCCCCACGCTCTCCTTCTCATCGATGAAGAGCATCATGATGTGGATAAGCGGCTGACGAAAACGAGAGCGATACTCCGTGTTGTAGAACTCGGTACGCAGCTGAAGCATCTTGTGATAAAGAAGCTTCATACATTCAACCTGCACAAAGGTACGCGGGAAGCCGTCCAAAATAGCTCCGTCCTGGTAATCCGGCAGGAGAAGCTGCTCCAGCAAAATCCCGACAACCTCCTTGTCGCCAACCATGCCTCCTGCGTCTTTGATCGCTCTCATCTCAGGAGTGTCCAAGAGCGAGCTGACTACGATAGGCTTTGAGGTCAGACCGCGAACTTCCTGAATAAAGGGCGTATTGGTGCCCTTACCTGCGCCTGGGGCGCCACCAAGCAAGATGAGTTCTTGGGGAAAATGGAGCCGGGTGCGGCCGTACTTCTTTTCGAGACGGTTCCAGACTGCATTGAAAATAATCTGAGCGTCTTTTACTTCGAGGTCCTGATGTCGGACAACAGCATCAGACCCACGCTCTAACGGGTCCGTTGATTTGGGCGCTTCTTCGCTCATCGGGATTTGGCTTGGGGATTAAATAAACAACTAAGGGAAAATCAGCGAGAGATGTCTCTTTGACTCAGAACGCGAAGATTGTGCGTATTGAGAATATGGTTGGCCAGTTCCATGTCCTCGATACTCATAGCGAGGGCGGAACGACCGTTGGGGCGGCTGACAAAGGCATAAATGTAGTGCACGTTTATCTCGGTCTGCAACAGCGAGGCTAGAACCTTGTTGATATCGTGCTCGCCGGCAATCTCCACCGCGAGCACTTCTGTCTCGCTAAATGTGATCTCGTGCTCCCAAAGGAGCTCTTTGGCCTTTTTCGGATCGTCGACAACCACTCGCGTTATGGCGCAATCCGTGGTGTCCAAAGTAGTCAGAGCCATGACATGCACGGCCGCGTCGTCAAAAAGACGAAATATATCAGAAAGACGCCCGACCTTATTCTCCATAAAAATGGAGAGTTGTTTTACGGGATCCGGCTTAGTGGTTTCGATAGCAGCTTTATCCATCAGAAGGAACGATCTTGGAACTGGAATGGAATGAGATCAGCCGCCGCCACTTGGAAATCATCACATTTCAGCGAGTAACAGAAACGCCGAGGAAGCGTTTCAACCAATTCCAGTCTGGTACTCCCGGCGGGAATCGAACCCACATCTTCGGCTTCGGAGACCAACGTTCTATCCATTGAACTACGGGAGCGACAAACTGTAACAGGAGCTAATCTAAACCCATGCCCTAAAGTCGAGGGCAAAGGTGAAAAGATTAAAAAGGCGGGCCGATTTCGCAACCGTGCCCGCCAATTCAAAATCGATTCTAACGACTAGATGTGGATAGCTTCGTCGTGAGTCGCCGCAGCTGCTTCAGCCAAAGCTTCACTCAAGGTCGGGTGGGCGTGGATGGTACCGTGGATCTCGTCGATCGTGCCTTCCATCTCCATCGCCAAGCAGTACTCGGTGATGAGCTCAGTCGCGTCGCGTCCGATGATGTGAGCTCCAAGGATCTCACCGGTCTTCGAATCGCTGATCAGCTTCACGAAACCTTCCGAGTGGGCTCCGGCAACCGCCTTGCCTGAAGCAACGAATGGAAACTTGCCCACCTTGAAATCAAGCTTCAGCTCCTTGGCTTTCTTTTCGGTCACACCGGTGCTCGCAATCTGCGGGTTACAGTAAGTGGCGCCTGGGAAGTTCTTAACGCGGCGCGGCTTGGAAGCCCCAAAAATGCCGTTCACCGCTTGCACCGCTTCAAACGTAGCAACGTGGGCCAACCAAGGTGGGCCAATGATATCACCCGCCGCGTAAATGCCAGCCACGTTGGTACGGTAGCTGTCGTCCACCACGAGGTAGTCGCGATCGGTCTTGAGGTTGAGAGACGGCTCTACGGTGTTGTCCAAGAAAGCGACAACGCCGACGGCTTGAATGACCGCGTCGACTTCCATGGTCACATCCTTACCCTTCTTGGTGTAGACGAGCTTAACGCCATCCTTAGTCAATTCCGCATCCTTAACCTGAACTTCTAACTCAGTCTTGATGCCCTGCTTCTTAAATTCGCGGCCCAAAGTCTTGGCGATTTCCTCGTCTTCGACCGGCACAAGCTGAGGCATGACTTCGAGGATGGTCACATCCGTTCCAAATGCATTGAGGAAGTAAGCAAACTCCACTCCGATCGCTCCAGAACCAATGATCGCGACTGACTTAGGCTGCTTCTTCATGACCAAAGCTTCACGCGAGGTCATGATGCGTTCGGGATCGGTTGGAAGAAACGGCAGACGACGAGCGCGGCAACCTGTCGCCAAAAGGATGTTGTCGGTTTTTAGCTTCTTCCCCTTGGAGTCGCCATCAACGACCGAGACAGTCTTGGCGTCGTCGACATGAGCTTTGCCCACGATGTAGTCGACCTTGTTCTTCTTGAACAGAAACTCGATCCCCTTCGCCATCTGGTCCGCCACTCCACGAGAGCGTTGGATGATCTTGGAGAAGTCATAATCCACCGAACCGACGGAAATGCCGAATTCCTCGGACTTCTTGATAGAGTTGATGAGCTCGGCGCTCTTGAGGAGGGCTTTACTTGGGATACATCCCCAGTTCAAACAGGTTCCTCCGGCCCGGTCCATCTCGACACAAGCCACTTTCTTGCCTAATTGGCCAGCGCGTATCGCTGCTGCATAGCCTGCCGGGCCACCTCCTACTACTACCAAATCGTATTTTTCGTCAGCCATAATCTAATCCGGATTATCAAAGCTTAGCGGGATACTCCTAGCCGCCGAAAGTGTCTAGCGCAAACGCGTCAAAAGCAGTTGGTACAGTCAGAGTCACCTAAATGTCTATGACATCGTCTTTGGCTTTCACCTTCCGCCGCGGTTTGCTGCCAGTAGAGGCTTGAACCGCTACAGCCCGCTTGCCGCTGATCCAGCCCGAAAAGATTACATTCAAAAAGGTCACCCACAAAGCTCCCCAGAACGCTGAAGCGAAGTCCGCCACAAAGAACCCATCTACAAGATTTCCGACCAACAAGTACAACAGAGCGTTGATGAAGAGGATACCGATTCCCAAAGTCAGGACCACAAATGGCAACGCCAACAGGACCAGCAAGGGTTTAAGCACCGCGGAAAAGAGTCCCAAAAGTACAACTACGATCAAAAGCGTTAGCTTATCGTCGTAGGCGATTCCTTCCACAAAGTAGCTGCCCAGCCAAATGCCGACTCCGCTAACGATCCAGCGTTTGATGATGGAACTGATTCCTTCCGACCCTTCTTTACTCATAAACTTCTATAACCATTTCTCGACTGTCAGGTTACAAGCGAGAGAAAAAGCGAAGGCTGGCCGACGACAAAATCTTGCTCGCCGCTATTCGGAAGCCAAACCTCCCTCTTGAATTTTAAAACGATGCTTCTCCTCGAAATGCTGCACTTCCAATGCCACTTACCCTTCAACTATGACGGCTGAAGACACGGTCAGTCCCCTAAGGGTGGTCATACTGCAAGACTACTTGAGAAACGGAGGCACGGAACAGCAAACCCTCGCCATCGCCGAAGAGATCGCGAAGCTCGGAGCCGAGACTCACATAATCGTATTCCGACGCGGAGGCGTCTTGGATGAGCGAGCAGCGAGTCTGCCGATCACCCTGCATTTTCTCAATCAAGGCCCCTTGAAAACGGATTGGTACGCTCCCGGTTTGAGAGCAAAACTGAAATCGATCGCCCCACACGCCGTTCTTCCCATGGGCCGAATGGCTAATTGCCTCACCTCCCTTCTGCCTTCGAAGGCTCCCTACTCGCTTTTCTCAACATTTCGAACCGGCAGATCGATTCCTTTCCTTTACCGCAGAGCTCTGAAACGGGCAGACCATATCATAGCGAACTCGCAGGAAGCTCTCAAAAGATTGGCAGACCAATACGGTATAAAACGAGCAAACAACTCGACCGTAATCTACAATGGATGTATCCGAGACTTCGAGACCGTGATCCCGAGCTTCCATCCGGACGGCAAAGGCTCTGGAGCAAAGCGAATTCGCTTCTGCTCCGTTTCGATGTTTCGTCCACAAAAGCAGCAGATTCGTTTGATCCAGATCTGCTCCCGCCTCCCAAAAGAAATTGACTGGGAGCTAGCCCTAGCCGGAGAGGGCCCCACTCGCGTGGCCTGCGAAGAGGAGGCTCGCCGCCTCGGGGTATCAGATCGCGTGCGTTTTCTCGGACTACTCAAAGATCCTAGGAGCCTTTATTTCGACTCGGACATAGCGGTACACACTTCCGATCTCGAAAGCCTGCCCAACTTTTTAGTCGAGGCCCAAATGGCCGGGCTTCCGGTGGTCGCCTATGACGTGAACGGAGTTGGGGAAACCTTCTTGGATCAGAAATCAGGATTCCTGATACCCCATGGCAACGAATTCGAATTCCAAAAGGCTTTGGAAAAACTGGCTCAAAACTTGGACCTACGACTTCAGATGTCCGAGCAGGCTCGCTACTATGCCCAGGACAACTTTTCTCTGAAATCTCAATCCGACGCTTACTTTCGACTCTTTCAAACGTCGATCGACAAAGACTAAGGCTACCGGCTGAAGCCAAAGCCAGTACACACATCCAACGCGACCTCCATGCCTACTCAAGCCTCTGCGCCCGAGGCGATACGTCTCCGCGGCGTTCGCCAAAACAACCTTAAGAATATCGATATCGACATCCCTCTCGGCAAATTCGTGGCCGTGACCGGGCTTAGCGGAGCTGGCAAATCGTCCCTCGTCTTCGACACCCTACACGCAGAGGGCCAGCGTCGCTACGTCGAAACGTTTTCAGCGTACACCCGGCAGTTTCTGGATCTGTTGGAAAAACCGGACCTCGATTCGGCAGAAAACGTACGCCCATCCATCGCGA
Source organism: Pelagicoccus albus (assembly GCF_014230145.1). NCBI lineage: Bacteria > Pseudomonadati > Verrucomicrobiota > Opitutia > Puniceicoccales > Pelagicoccaceae > Pelagicoccus > Pelagicoccus albus. The sequence continues at coordinate 215,315 of NZ_JACHVC010000001.1, read as the reverse complement.
TAGAGCAGAAAAACACCATCAAGACCTCTCGCTCTACGGTAGGGACCATGACTGAACTGACGGATTTTTTCAAAGTCTGGTTCTCCCACGAAGCTGCGCTATTCGACCCTGTCACCGGCGAATCGATACACGACGATAACCCGCTGACGATTTGGGCTAAGTCCCTGAAAAGCTACGAAGGCAAGCAAACGATCTTAGCATTTGAGGTGCGAAAGCCAGAGAAATTGAAATGGGAAGAGGTCGTTTCCAACGTCAAAGCCCAAGGCTACTCTCGATTCTTTGGATCGATCGAACGAACAACCCCTCCAACCCTCTTTCGACTCGACGAAGACCTATCCGATTTTTACAGCGGAGCGGCTGATTCGATCTTAGTCGTTCAAGATCGCATCGCCATCAACGAGAAGAACAAGTCACGTTTCTTGGAGGCGGCAGAGACAGCCCTCGAATTCGGACAAGGGCGGCTAGTCCTCTTGGACAAAGCGGGAACAACATTGGCGAGATACTCTCGCGGTTTGTCTTCCGCAAAAACAGGACAGACCTTTCGCCCGGCAAGCCCCGCCCTATTCTCATTCAACTCACCCATCGGAGCCTGCCCCAAATGCAGAGGGTTCGGTCGGGTAATCGAGATCGACTACCGTCTTGCGATTCCCGATACAAACAAGTCGATAAACGATGGCCTGATCAAACCATTCGAGGGACAAGTTTACGGAGAATCCAAGAACGATTTAATCCGAGCCTGCAAACGTCTAAAGATATCAACTACAAAGCCTTTCAACAAACTTACCCAAAGGCAGCAGGACATCGTCATCCTCGGAGAACCGGCTTACCAAAAGCTACCAGAGGGAAGCGAATCAAATGGCCTGTGGTACGGTGTAAAAGGTTTCTTCGACTGGCTCGAACGAAACACTTACAAGATGCACGTCCGCATCTTCCTATCGCGCTATCGAGCCTATGTCACCTGCCCAGACTGCGAAGGGACTCGACTTCAGCCAGAATCGCTCTGCTGGAAATGGAAAAACTATCGACTGCCAGACCTTTACCAACTGCCAGTCGAAGAATTGCTAAATCTCCTTGAGGAGGCTCGAGTCGGGAAAAACGAAAGATCCCCAAGCCACCAGGCAAGCATTGCCCAAGACGCGATTCTTTCGCGACTACGCTATTTGAACCATGTCGGACTTGGCTACCTAACATTGGATCGTCCCGCTCGCACCCTTTCAGGCGGTGAAGTTGAGCGCGTGAATCTAACCTCCTGCTTAGGTGCCTCGCTGGTCGATACACTTTTTGTTTTGGATGAACCATCAGTCGGTCTGCACGCTCGCGACATCGATAGGCTAATCGAAATCGTTCGCACCTTAACCGACGCGGGCAATACCGTCGTACTCGTAGAGCATGACGACGCGATGATTCGCGCTGCCGATCACGTAATAGAGATCGGACCCGAGCCGGGAGCAAATGGCGGGCAACTGGTTTTCCAAGGGAGCCAAATGGAGCTATTAGCAGACTCGAAGTCGATCACAGGAAGATACCTTTCCGGGCAACTAAGCATCTCCACCCCCACCGAAACCAGAGCCATCACCAAAAATGGAGAGGCGATCCACGTCCACGGCGCGACCAAGCACAATCTGCGTGAAGTCAGCTTGGACATTCCACTACAAAAATTCGTCTGCCTTTCTGGGGTTTCAGGATCTGGAAAATCAACCCTTCTGAATTCGGTCATTTATCAAAACCTAATCGCCCAGCGAGGATTGATTACAGAGGACGCCGCCCCAGTCGAATCACTGAAATCGGACTGCGATTTCGAGGAAGTGGTCCTGGTGGACCAGTCGCCCGTATCACGAACTCCGAGATCGAACCCCGTGGTTTTTGTCGAAGCTTGGGACGAAATCCGCAAACACTACGGAAAGTTGCCCCAATCCCAAGAAAACGGATACACGGCCTCGAGTTTCTCATTTAATGCTGGCGACGGCCGTTGTGAACACTGCAAGGGACTGGGATACGAGAAGATTGAAATGCAGTTTCTGTCCGACGTTTATGTGCCCTGCCCTCATTGCGACGGCAAACGGTTCAAGCCTGAGCTGCTCGAAATCAAATACTTGGAGCATAGTATTTCCGACCTACTGGATCTGACCGTCGATCAACTTGCGGAAATGTTCGCCAGCTTCCCGAAAATCCACGATCGACTCGCCTCTCTCCAAGAAGTCGGACTCGGTTACCTGAAGTCAGGGCAACCTTTGAATACGCTCTCCGGAGGCGAATCACAGCGGCTGAAACTTGTTAAATACCTTAGCTCGACCCAATCCTCTAAAGCAAACACACCCGGAGCTTCCCTTGTGCTCCTCGACGAACCTACGACTGGATTGCACAAGCATGACGTTCGCCGCCTCCTAAAGGTACTGCAGTCCATCGTGGAGTCGGGCCACAGCTTAATCGTGATTGAGCACAACATCGACGTACTCAAGTCTGCCGACTGGATAGTCGAAATGGGGCCAGAGGCAGGATCCAAAGGAGGACAGGTCGTATTTCAAGGAACTCCGGAGAATTGTGCCCAGCTATCCGATACAGAGACATCGCGCTACCTCCGACCTGAATTCTCCGATTCAAACGCTTTTGTGGCCGCGGAAGAGAAGTCAACCTATCGATCAAATCCAGAGTTGAATTCGCTGCCTCAGGCTGGAACAGAACAATCCCTCGTGGTAACAGGTGCGAGAGAGCACAACCTGAAAGATATCACCGTTTCGATTCCTCGCTATCAATTCACAGTCATTACGGGTTCGTCGGGATCGGGTAAATCGACCTTGGCATTCGATATCGTTTTCGGAGAAGGCCAACGGCGTTTCATGGAATCTATGTCACCCTACGCGAGGCAATTCGTGGAACAATTGCCCCGCCCGGATTTGGACAATCTTTCGGGAATCCAACCTACCGTCGCCATCGAGCAGCGGGTAACTCGCGGATCTCGAAAATCAACCGTCGCAACGATCACAGAAGTTGCTCAATACCTTCGCCTCCTATACTCGAGATTAGGAGTTCCCCACAATCCGGATACAGGCAAAGCACTCGTTTCGCAGACCGAATCAGAAATTCAGAAACGTCTGAGTAAGCTCCTTCAAAGTCCCGCTGCTCAGAAGTCGAAACACGTTTACTTGCTCGCTCCCCTTGTAAGAAACCGCAAAGGGCACCACCAGCCCATTGCAAGCTGGATTGAAGATCATGGCTACGAAATGATGCGAGTCGATGGGAAGCTTATCTTTACCGACGATTTCGTAAAACTCGATCGCTATAAGGAGCACAATATCGAAGTCGTGATCGCGGACTTGAAACTCCTCACAGGATCCAAAACGCAACTACATAAAAAGCTCAAGGAAGCCCTCCAGCGGGGCAAAGGGACTTGTCTGATAATCTCGAGCTCTTCCCCCACCCCTCAATTTCTCTCCACAACCCGTATGGACCCTGAAACAGGAGAGGCCTTACCCGAGTTAGACCCAAAGGACTTTTCCTTCAATTCACACAAGGGTTGGTGTCCTGCCTGTCGAGGACATGGGCGTATCTATCCGTGGATGCGGGAACGGTTGGAGGAAGATGAAGAATTGGCCAAAGCCATTGGAGCAGACGATTCTAGCGAGGATGAAAGCCAGGCGATCATCTGTCCCGAGTGCCAAGGTGAGCGACTTAATCGCATCAGCCGGAATGTCCTTCTACCTCTCAAAAAAGAGGAAAGCATCTCGCTGCCAAAACTGCTGTCACGAGATCCAAATCATTTGCTTAAAACCTTAGGCGACCTAGACTTAGACAAAAGGGGTAAACTAATCGCGAGGGATATCATCTCCCAGATCCATGAGCGTCTCCAGTTTTTGGATAAGGTCGGCTTGGACTACCTTTCGCTCGACCGACCGACCCAAACGCTGTCTGGAGGAGAGGCTCAGCGCATCCGGCTCGCTGCCCAGCTTGGTTCCAACCTCGCGGGCGTGCTGTACGTCTTGGACGAGCCAAGCATTGGCTTACACGCCAGCGACGGGGACCGACTGATCGAAACCCTAAAGACCCTGAAGTCGAAAGGGAATACACTCCTTGTTGTCGAGCACGACGACGGCATGATGGAGCAAGCTGACCACATCATCGATCTTGGCCCGGGAGCCGGAGTGCACGGTGGAGAACTCATTGCCCAAGGCACAGTCTCTCAACTCAAAGAAAATGAAAACTCCCTCACTGGACGTTATCTAAAATCCGGGATCCCGCATCCGCTCGCCGGTTCTTACCGCAAGGTTAAACGGCCTAGCTCTCGATCGACGGAAGGCTTCGTCAGTTTGACTAAAGCGACGTTCCGCAACCTTTCCCAACAATCTGTCTACATCCCAAAAGAGCGACTTACCGTAGTTTGTGGAGCTTCTGGTGCCGGTAAATCATCGCTTATCAGGGATCTTCTTGCTCCTGCAGCTACATACTCGATCAAATCGAAGAAGAAGGCTATCACTGGCAAAGATTTCTCCCAGAATGGTCCGAGCGTTGAAGGGGAAGAGGGAAAAGTCCTTTTTGAAAAGTTGAGCGGTGCCCACGAATTTCGTTCCGTAATAGAGGTTGACCAAGACCCAATTGGTAAAACGCCTCGTTCCACGCCGGCTACCTATTTGGGCGTATTCGATATTATACGACAGTTTTTCGCGAGCCTGCCTGAATCAAAAATGCGGGGCTACAAACCTGGACGATTCTCCTTCAATACTGCCCATGGCCGTTGCGAGACTTGCTCGGGAGCAGGTCGAGTAAAACTGGAAATGAGCTTTATGCCGGATACTTACGTGACCTGCGAGGACTGTGGAGGATCTCGATACGGACCAGAGCTTTTGGACCTGCACTGGAAGGGTAAGAACATAGCCGATGTGCTCTCAATGTCATTCGAAGAGGCAGCCGAGTTCTTTAGCTTTCATAGCCAACTCGGCGAGGTCATGCAGCTGATGGTTGAGACTGGGCTAGGCTATCTCACGCTGGGACAAAGCAGCCCCACCCTTTCTGGTGGCGAAGCTCAACGCCTAAAGCTCGTTACCGAACTCTCCAAAGGGCTACAAAGCTACACAGAAAGAAGCAGAGGCATCACGAGGACGAATCTCTACATACTCGAGGAGCCAACCATCGGTTTACATCTGAACGACTGCGAAAAGCTAATTCTCCTGCTTCACAAACTTGTCGACCAGGGACACACCGTAGTCGTGATCGAGCACCATTTGGACCTGATCGCGGAGGCTGACTACATCGTTGAGATGGGACCCGGAGGCGGGCCGAAGGGCGGCAAGATTCTCTTCCAGGGACCTTTGTCTGGAATGCAGAAATCGAAATGGAGTATAACTGCCCCCTATTTGGTTTCTCACATCTCCTAGAATCGCTTCCTTCTGGGTTTGCTGCGGACAGCCAAAACGACACCCGCTAAAAAGCCAAAGAGGTGGCCCTCCCATGAAACTCGGGCTTGGGTAGGAAGGATGCCCCAGATCATTCCACCAAACAAAATCATCACTGCCGTCGAGATCAGGACCGAAGATATCTTCCCGTCGTAAATTCCACTGGTGAGAATATAACCAAAATACCCAAAAACCAGGCCGCTCGCTCCCACGTGCAATTCGGGCCGACCGAACAACCAAACCCCGAGTCCACCGTAAAGAGTGATCAAAAAGCTCACTAGCAGGAAACGCTTGCTTGAGCTCCTGAGCGAAATGATCGCGCCAAAAACGAGGAGCGTGATCGTGTTGTTACCAATATGACTCAAATTGGCATGCAGGAACGGCCAAAGCAACACTCCCCAAAGTCGGCTCGGATCCCGCGGAAGGATTCCATAACCTAGGAGGTTAATCGGAGTCAGTTGATCGAGGGCAAACGCGGCCCAAATGAAACCGACTAAGTACAATAGGCCCCGCAGCTTGGAGTTGAAGTTACTCACAGTTGTTTCCTAGCCGGCAATTGATCATAGTTGGCCGGACACTAGAAAGAGCCCTCAAGTCGTCAACAAAAGGAGTCCGATCTGTCCCGATTAGCACTCGAGACAGGACCCGCTAAACGGCTTCCGCATCAAAGCCTTTCTCAGGCTTCACTGGATGGTTGGTGAAAACCTCCAAGTTCGTATTGGAAAGCCAAGCCATCATCTCGTCGCGCTTATCTTCCAACTCGTAGTGAAAAGGACAAGGGTCGCCATTTCCGCACCAGCCTGGCCCGAAGGGGCACATCAGGGCTTCTTCGATTTTCTCAAAGAGCTTTACGATTTCTAGCAAAGTTATGTCCTTCGGAGCGCGCGAAAGGTAGAAGCCTCCCCCAGGTCCTGGAGTTCCGTTGACCAAGCCCGCGGTGGACATCTGCGACATTAGTTTTCCAACGAGCGGTCTAGACAAATTACGGGCCGTCGCGATCGTCTGAGAGTTCGCTTTGAAGCCCTCCGTTTCATAATTCGCGGCCAGATAGCTGAGGCTGGCGATCGCGTAATTTGCCATTTTTCCGTAACCGAACATAAGTGAATCTAATCCGTAATTTTATGGGAGTTAACCCGCCTTCAATAAAGACTTTTCTACCATTTTATCAGCGATGAATGCCTGAAGGTAAAGATTTACGATTTGTTTCGACCCCAAAAACAAAAAGACCTGCAGTCAAAAACCGGAGCTTTTGCCTGCAGGCGCGATTGAACAACGCTTTTACACCAAGATTCTTTTTCAACTCAGATGATGAGATTGAGGGCATTTGTCCCGCTTTATTGGGACATCTGACACCGCTTAAATTTCTGTCAGCTAAGGAAGCCCTCAAAAAAGGGCTTCCCCGCTTGTGCCTAATCCAACTTGGCTCGTATATTGCCTGACAGAAATTTAAGGGCGAAACTGCCCGTCGCTTCTCCCGCTTTCGCTATCGGACCGACTTCAATTCAGTAACCCTCTTTGTGCCTTTGCTCCAGTGAGCATGAGTTGTGTTGAAGTTGATCGTTAAGCTAACCGCTTGAAACTGAACAACACCCTAGGTTACCGATCCCAGTACGCAAGCTTATTTGATGATAAACTTGTATTTTTTTATCTTATTCTCTTTTTACCGCAAAATTGCTTAACAGAAGATATCGATACGTTGGCGTTTCTACCTCACTCAAATGGGTCAATTGAGATTTCGCTTACCCAAAATCGACCACACAATCGCCAAACTGACGATCGAGCTCAGCGGCATCAGAATGGCCGCAACCAAGGGCGTAACCCAGCCCAGCAAAGAGAGCCCCACCGCAAAAAGGTTATAAGCGACGGCGAACGCCATCAGCCAGAGAACCGACATCTTTCTCTGTCTGCCAATCGCCAGCAAAGCCCTAATGCCTCCTATTCCGTTTCCTAAGTAATGGAAATCTGCCCGCTCCGCCACGATTCCCTGCTCATTGGCAGGGGCCCCACAGCAAAGGGCAGTTTCAAATGCTAGCGTATCGTTTGCGCCATCCCCTACCATCAGCGTCGCTTCAGGTTCGTGGCGTTCGATCCAATCCGCCTTCTCTTCCGGGAGCAGATTCCCGAAGACGCGCGAATCCTCGAGCCCGAGAGCATGTCCGATCAATCGAGCCTTTTCTTCCCGGTCTCCGCTTAAGATCGCTAGGTCTAGGCCTTCATCTTCGAGCAATCTCAGTTCGCGACTAGAGTCCGGAAGCGGCAGATCTTCGAACCTGAGATCCAGCAGCATCACTCCGTTTCTAGAGAATACTGTCCCCTCTCCGCTTTCCGCAGCCCAACTTCCTTTTCCCAGCCTCCAGAGGAATGAATCGGCCTCAAGCTCAATTCCGAATCCCACTTTTTCGCAGGGCTCCACTTGTGGCAATATCCTGAAAAGGCCCTTCGCCATCAAATACTCTCTGATCGTATTGGAAATCGGATGACGAGTTTGGGAGCATAAGGAACTTAAGGCAGCCAACTCGTCCCCATTCAGTTTGTGAATGCCTTCGGGATTCACCATAGCCAGAGAACTGCGGGTCAGGGTACCTGTTTTATCGAAAACGATCCTACTTATGCGAGTGAGACGATTCCAAAGGGAGTGCGTCGTCACAAAAACGCCCTGCTGCTTAAGGCGGGCCAGCGCAATTTCATCTCCAAACGGGAGCGAGATCCCGAGCGCGCATGGGCAAGAAACAACCAAGACCGAGATAAACACCTTCAAGGCTGAAGCAAGATCGCTCCCGAAGAACCACCCGAGCCCTCCCGCTACCGCTATTACAAAAGCCACGAGCAGATAGCGGAAAATCCATTTTTGGGCAATTGCGTCCCTCTCTTGGGAACGGGTGGCGCGTGTGCTTAGCTTGCTCAATAGCGATTGGTCCCAGTCTTCCGAGGCCTGCATCCGTACCGGATATTGATTCTCTAGCTCCGCTCCAGACGCCGCCTCATCTCCCGCATCGATAATCTTGGATTCCGACTCCCCGCTAATCCAATCCATCCCGAGACTTGCTCGCTCGCTTAACAAGATTGAACGAACCGGAACACGCTGCCCCGAAGGCAGCCAGTAAGTCTGCCCCTTTTGGATCTGGTCCGCCCGCACTTTAACTCGGCCTCCATTGCTGCTTTCGATGTCGATCTCGGGGGCGTCGAGTTGGATATCCGCAAGGCGATTCCTGTTTCGCTCGACCGCAACCACCTGCAACCAGCGACCCACCAACATCAAGAAGACAAAGGTTGAGACAAAATCGAAATAGACAAGATGCTCGTCCTCTTTCCAGACACCATACCAACTGATTAGATAGGCGAACACGATACCGATCGAAATCGGCAAATCTAAGTGAGCAATGCCTTGAATTGCCGCCCTAAAGGCTTTTCCGATAAAATAAGACCCGCAAAACAACAGGCTCAACGTTCCAAATATTGAGGACAGCCAGTTGAAATTAGCCGCGAAAAAGAACTCCGAGTCCATTCCTAGGTAACCCGGTAAGGTGTAGAGCATCCCGTTCAAGGCGAACGCGCCGGCCAAGCCGAGTTTCCAGACTATCTTACGAGACTCGGAATCGGCTTGGACTCGTGCAGGACAGACGCGGTAGCCAAAATGTTTGATCCGTGAAGCAAACGCCTTGAGGTCGAATTTGCCCGACTCCCACTCGAGGTCTACGGTTCCAAACTGTACATTGACTCGGCACGAAACTCCTCCCGGAGCTTCTGAAAAAACCCGATCAATCAGCCAGACGCAACCCACGCAAGAGATACCTTCCAGAGCAAGGCTCAGACTCGCCACCTTCCCTTTCGACTCAGCTATTTCGATCAAAGAATCGAGCCAAGGATAATCCGTATTTTGGAAAACGGAGGAGCCTACCGGCCGAGATACATTACCCCTCAAGTCATAAAACCGCTCCAGGGATTCGTCGTGAATGATCCTGTAGACGTACTCGCAGCCAGAGCAACAAAAGGCATCGTCTTCCTTAACTTGGCTAAAGGTCGTGCCGCAGTGTTTGCATGCCATTTCGCCACGATGCTCCCGCGGCTCTCGCTTGCCCTTGCCTACTTGCATATACCGTCGCCGGAAACCAATGACTCCGCGTCCGTTCCTACAAACGCTCGCAAACACAGCAATCCAACTGCGACCAAGGCCAATCCGCGACGAAGGTAAGCGAGCTTTCTAGCATCCATTCGAACCGACAGCCAACTCCAGCCAGATTGGGCCAAAAGCATAAGTGGTGCGGTTCCGGTAGCGAAGGCAAACATCACCAACGCCCCCTGAGCAGCAGAGCCGGTCAAAGTGGTCGCCCAAAGCATCAGATACAGCGGGCCACAAGGAATGAGTGGCGTCAAGAGTCCCAAGGATAGTCCTCGGGCATTGCCGCTGAGTCTGTAAGCTCGCTGAACCAAGCCCCGTCCCACACCAGTGCGAGCCTGCCACTTCGTAATCAGGCCGTCTAAATTCAAAGCCAAAGCTACGAAAAATAAACCCAAGGCCCAAGGCGCGTAACGCGCTGGGTTTTCACCCACCCATGAAACAAGTTGGCTACCCAGAGTTCCCGCCAGAGCTCCCAGCAAAGTGTAGGATACGAAGCGACCCAGGTGATAGACTCCGTGCGAAACAAAAACAGATGAACCCTGCTGGCGACCGATTAGGGCGCAACTCAAAGGTCCGCACATCCCTACGCAGTGAAGACTCACCAGGGCGCCCGCCAAAAAGGCTGCCACTGGATTGAGCAATGCATAGAGATTTCCATCTTCGATCATTTAGCCTGCTTAAGCGGGATAGGCTCCATCGCGTTTTCGGAAGCCACTTTGATTAAAAAATACCAAGCCACGATAACCACCACGAAGGCTAAGGTAACCCATATGCCGAGAGTTCGCCATCCTCCGCGTTTTTTGGTTTCGTTGCTTTGCTCTTCCACGTTGAGGCTATTCCTTATTCAGAAGCTTCGGACTCGGCCCAATGAATTCCAAAGGCCTAGACATAAGGATTTCACCTTCTGCGTCCAACACACTTACCTCCATCTTGAAGGCTCCTGTAAACTCTTTTTTGTCTACCAACACAATCACCGGTCGAACGAAATCCCCATTTCCAGCGATCTCGAAATTCTCGTTCACTCCTCGTGCGACAATGCCATCCTGGCTACTTTCTAACGCTAGGCTGTAGCTCGTCGGATCGTTTCGCGTATTGGTCACACGAACCATAAACTGATTCCGTACGGCATCTGCGTCCACGTAGTAAGATGCGCCCGGAGCACGCCAAGCCGTGATAGTCGCATCGCTCAATCCCCGCAAAGAGGTCAGCAGAACGCCAGCTCCTATCAAAAGCAGGACAGTGTAGAGAATCATACGCGGCCGGACATACTTAGTCTTTCGCCCTTCCAATCCCTCCATGGAGTCGTAGCGCACCAAACCTCTTGGACGCTTGAGCTTGTCCATCACCGAATCGCAGGCGTCGACGCAAGCGGCGCAGCCAATACACTCCAGCTGTAGCCCTTGGCGAATATCGATGCCGGTCGGACATACTTGGACGCATCGGTTACAGTCGATACAGTCTCCCGCATCCGCATCTTTTGCCTTGCCCCTCGGCTCGCCACGCTGCTCGTCGTAGCCAATCACCATCGAATGTTCGTCGATCAAAGCGGACTGCAAACGACCATAAGGGCAGATCACGATACAAAGCTGCTCACGGAACCAGCCAAAGTTCAGATAGAGTATGGTGGCAAAAACGAAGACGAAAACGAATACCTTCCAGTTCTCCGCAGGAGCTTCGTGCATCATTTGCCACAAGCCAGGCACCGACACGAAATAGGCCATAAACATATGAGCCAAGGCCAGTGACAATAGAACGAAAAGAGAATGCTTCAGCCCTCTTTTCCAGATTCGCTCAATACCCCACTTGCTAGAATCGAGCTTACGGCGCTTGACCGCATCCCCCTCGATCCAACGCTCAACCCGACGATATACGTGCTCCAAGAAGACGGTTTGAGGACAGGCCCATCCGCACCAAATACGACCTAGCAAGGCTGTAATGTAAAAGAGTCCGAAGCCCAGACCGGATATCAAAAAGAACGCGAGCCACAGATCTTGAGACGCAAAAGTCATTCCCAAGAAATGAAAGCGCATGGCATCCGTATCCAAAAATACCGCCGGATACCCGCCAATCTGGATCCACGGCAACGCCGCGTAGAGCAGAATTAGGAAATACGCCGAAGCGCGTCGCCAAAACCTGAAACGCCCCTTGGCGTCCGACGGATGGATGATGTAACGCGAGCCATCGTCGTTGATAGCCGTTAAGGAATCACGGTTTGGAACGTGTTTTTTCGGAGTATTTACAGTCGCCATGGTAATCTAGGTTCAAAATGAAAAAAGGGACGGGAATCTCCCGTCCCTGATTAAATTAGAAAACACTAATTTACCTGATTGGCCACTAAATAAGCTACAACCTGGTTAACTTTTTCGTCGCCCAAGACAGGTCCCCATGCGGGCATGCCGGCCGTGGCTACTCCGGTTTCCACTATCGCTTTGATAGCAAGCGGGTTGGAGCCGTGTTTCCATTCAGCGTCGTTAAGTGGCAGACCGATTCCACCTTCGCGGTTTTGACCGTGGCAAGCGGAACATGTCTGCTTGTAGATGGTTTCGCCTTCCGCTACGATGGCGGGGTCCTTGGCCATAATAGCAAAAGTGTCGTCGTCGAGAACACCTGCTTCCGCTTTCGCTTTGGCCACTGCTTCGTCGACTTGGGCCATTGCGGCGTCGAATTCCTCATGCTGATCGAGGCCGATATCAGTCTTCTGATAATAGACCCAATAGGCGATGGCGAATACGATGGTGCCATAGAGAGTAAACAGCCACCAGTTTGGCAGACTCTTATCAAACTCTTGTATGCCGTCGTAGCTGTGCTCGCGTATTTTCTCGTCGTTAGCTTGCTGACTCATTTTCGGAAAATCTCTGTAGGTTAATTAATGATACAATACTAGTCATCCAGCGGCATTCTGCTGGCCTTGGAGCTCTCGCCCTTCTCCATCTTAACCGCTTTCCAAACGATGATCGCGAAAGCTAGAAAGAAGAGGACGAACCCGATCTTCGGGAAGAGAGTCTGTAGTTCGGTGTATTCAACTCTTTGAAACATATGCCTGGTTTCCTTTAGTTGTTAGCCGCCTGTTGCTCTTGCACGTCGATCGACTTGCCCAATTGCTGTAGGTAAGCGATCAAAGCTACGATCTGAGTGTCAGCATCAACTTCCTTACCCAAAGACTCGAGATTTTCCTGGATTTCCTTGGCTTGCGCCTTGGCGGCAGAATCGATCTCGGCTGGCGACCAATCGGGGAATGGAACGCCCAACATTTTCTGAGTATTGATCTTGGAAGGAAGTGATCCGTAGTCAGTGAACTTCTTAAACAGCCAAGGATAGTTAGGCATGTTTGAGCCTGGAGAAGTCTGACGTGGGTTTTCCATATGGTCGTAGTGCCAAGAATCCGGATACTTGCTGCCCAATCGAGCGAGGTCTGGACCTGTACGACGCGATCCCCATTGATACGGGTGATCGTAGATAGATTCGCCGAGGCGGCTGTAGTCGCCGTAGCGTTTCACTTCCGCGACGAAAGGACGAATCTGCTGCGAGTGACAGTTGTAACAACCTTCGCTGATGTAGATGTCGCGTCCCGCCAATTCGAGTGGAGTGTAGACTCGCTGGATTTTGTCTTCAGCAACAGTTGCCTTATCGATGTTTACCAATGGCAAGATCTGAACCACACCGCCGGTGGCAGCTGAAAGCAGCACAAGCACTGTGAACGGCATCGAGTTCTCGAGAAGCTTGTCGTACCATTGGGCAAAACTATCGCCGCTGCGGGCAAAGTGTACGATACAGCTCATAACGGTGACAATCGTCAACGCCATGCCTGCCAACTCTACAAAACCGTCGGCGAATAGCCATACGCAGGAGAATACAACCAAGCCAGCCGAGTATAGGAACGCGGGATGCATGACCGCAGAGATCAGACCCATCTTCTTGGCATCGTCATCTGCCTCGGAAACTTCACAGACACCGTTAACCGCCTTACCGGATTTGGCGGTCATCCAGATGTTGTAGGCCATCATGATGAATCCGGCCAAGTAGAGTCCGCCACCCACTACACGGGTTAGCATGAGTGGACGAATCGACTGTAGTGTCTCGAGGAAATTGGGATAAGCCAAAATGCCCTGCTCATCGGCGTTGTTGAGCATTAGACCTTGGGTGATTCCAGACACCCACATCGAGGCCACGTAAAGCAGGATACCCACGAGGCCCAACCAGAAGTGCATGTTGGCCATCGATACGGAGTAGAGCTTCGTATTCCAGAGACGTGGAGCGAGGAAGTAGAACATACCAGCCGCCATGAATCCGTTCCATCCGAGGGTACCGGCGTGCACGTGACCGATGATCCAGTCCGTGTAGTGAGCGAGCGAATTAACTGAGCGAATGGAAAGTAGCGGACCTTCAAAGGTCGCCATACCGTAGAATGTTACACCCGCGGCGAAGAACTTCAGTACAGGATCCGAACGGAGCTTGTCCCATGCGCCACGCAGAGTGAGCAGACCATTGAGCATACCTCCCCACGATGGCGCCCAAAGCATAAGACTGAAGATCATCCCCAACTGCTGCAGCCAGCCCGGCAAAGCGGTGTAGAGCAAGTGGTGAGGTCCGGCCCAGATGTAGATGAAAACCAAAGACCAAAAGTGTACAACCGAGAGACGGTAGGAATAAACCGGTCTATCCGCGGCCTTCGGCATGTAGTAGTACATGATGCCCAAGATTGGCGTGGTCAGGAAGAATGCCACCGCGTTGTGCCCGTACCACCACTGCACCAAAGCGTCCTGCACACCGCCGAACACCGGATAAGAGTGCAGCAATCCAGTTGGAATCGAGAGGTGATTGACGATGTAGAGCATCGCCACGGTCATGATGGTGGCGATGTAGAACCAAATCGCTACGTAGAGGGATTTCTCATTTCTCTTGGCGAGCGTGAGGAAGAAATTCAGGGCGAAAACGACCCAAATCACGACCACCGCGAGATTGATCGGCCAAATCAGTTCGGCGTACTCCTTGCCACGCGTGAAACCGAGCGGAAGCGTAACAGCCGCCGAAACGATGATCAGCTGCCATCCCCAGAAGTGAATTTTCGACAAGATGTCGGAACCAAGACGAGCCTTCACCAAACGCTGGGTCGAGTGGTAAACGCCTGCGAACATCATATTGCCGACAAAGGCGAAGATGACCGCATTGGTATGCAGCGGACGCAAACGCCCGAATGTTAGCCACTCCATATTGAAGTTAAGGAAGTGGAAGTTTAGCTGGGCGGCTACGAAAACGCCCGCAAGCATGCCCACGATGCCCCACACAATGGAGGCTATCATAAACATGCGAACGGTTTGGTCGTCGTACTCGATTACTCGTTTCTGATCGGACATGGAGTCGTTAGGTTATGAGGAGGTGTTCGTTAGATATGAAAACAGATTTCAGGGCTTAGCCCCGCTTATCATGGGCGACGGTACGCTCTTCTTCTAAAGGCATCAGGCTGTCGCGCTCCGGACTGCTCCAGTTCGACGTCTTCCGCGTAAAAGCGAAAAACGCGAGAGCGAGTCCCACGAGTATCAGTCCGATAAAAACGGTTAGGAAAATTACGTTCATCTGCAGGGTAGTAGCGGCACTAATTAGGTTTAGAATAGTATCTACTATTAAATACCTTTATTTCTTTTATTACTAACGATCTCCGCAAATCAAGCATTAAGAATGAAATTGCCAAATATGCGTAACATCTCTCATTCGCTCCGCGAATTAGAGTAATCGGGCTGGGTAGATCGAAAACGCACGGCGACATCGGCCCCAATGTCGCAACAGTTCGGAATTCCTCAACTATCGGCGGCAGAAAGAGAAAGCAAAAAGCCAGTCTCGCCCATGTTCTGCAGGACGCAATTCACGATACCGCTATCTTCCAAAAAGGAAAAAACGAGGCTGTCGTTCTTGTAAGCCTTGCCGTCGACTTCCTTCTGCTTGGCAAGAGCGCCTTGGATGTACTCCCAGTGAGATTGAGGGAAATAATCGTTGGCCCGATCTAGTCCAAGGAAACGCGATTCGCAAAATTCCTTGGCCAAGCCAGATGCTGATTCGATCTTTCCCTCAGAGTTGAGAAAAAAGGAAACCACTCTGTTAGCGCCTCGGTTGGACATTTGCTCAACCACCTGGTCTCTCACGTTTCGACAATACACCCACTTCGCGCAGGTCAAAATGCCTCTGTAGTCCTGTCTCGGACGCCAGTCCCCTTCCCGGTCACCCCATTCACTGTCTTTCTCAAGATTGACAACCAGACACGCTCGGCGGCCAACCGAAATGCCAAGCAGAACAGAGTCTTGAGAAATTTCAGTAATCTCGATCCTGTCCAAGGTCTCTGCAGAATTTGAATGAGCAAAGTCTGCCTGAAGGGTGACGGTCACATCGGAGACGGGAAACCTTTCGATCAAATGCGCCCGCAGCTCGTCGAAATCCCTGAAACCATGACACTCCAAGCCACAGCGATACTCCGAAAAGCAACTGCTTAACTTTTCTGATTTGTCTAGGAATTCTGGCTTCATGGCGTCGGCTCAAGACGGAAAAATCAAGGGAGCCGCGCACCACCCACATCATACAACTAGGGCGTTTGTACCAATTAAATAGCGACCCCCAATCAACCGCTAGGTATGAATTGATAAGCGTACTTAGTAGTGTGTCCAGAACTGAAGCCTCTAATTACCTACGTAAACAGACGTATCGCCTATTTATCTGGTCGCTTTGATGAAACGGGGCCGACCGCTCCAGTCGTCGCACCCGAGGCAATCGGAATAGCCGACTTCTGAACAGAGATCCAACAAGGCGCTACGATGGCCAATGCCCGTCTCCAGCCAGAGAATACCACCGGGTTTCAGCCGTTCGAAAGCGCCTCGAACGATTTGCTCCAAGTCCGAAAGCCCTTCGCGATCAGCCCGCAAAGCCGAGAGAGGTTCGAAATCCCGAACCTCAGGTTCCGCGGTCTTCATCTCTTCATCCGTCAGGTAAGGGGGATTTGAGATAATCAAATCGAAAGGGCCTTCTGGATCGAAATCCGAAAACCAGTCCGAGAGCACATAGGTCACGCGATTCTGCAAACCGCATCTTAGGGCGTTTTCCTGGGCGAGCTCCAAAGCGTCTCGACTCGCATCAACGGCGAACAATTCTGCTCGAGGCAAAGCAAAGGCCAAAGCGAGCGCGATCGCGCCGCTTCCGGTGCCGAGATCCACGATCCGGTAGGGCACGTCATTCTCTCCTAGGGAATCGATCGCCAATTCAACCAATTGCTCGGTCTCCGGCCGAGGGATCAATGCCCGCGAATCCACCTTCAGGTCCAATTCGTGAAAAGGAGCCGTCCCAATAACGTATTGCAGCGGTTCCCTCTTGGCTCGTCGGGCAACCATAGAACGCATCTCGGCGAGCTCCGCCTCCTTGAGCGGACGGTCGAATTGCATGTAAAGCTTCATCCGATCCATCCCGAGCGCGGCAGCGATAAGCCACTCCGCATTGAGGCGAGGACTCTCCACCCCTTTGCCTTCCAAAAAAGCGGAGCTACGCTGCACCACTTCTAAGACTGTCAGCATTTCCGCCATCTCGAAAATTCCGGACCAAGTGACTTAGGAGGACTTGGATCCCGTCATCAAAGCCTCGATCTTCAGACGCATATCCTCGTTTTCCAAAGTCTCGAGAATCTCGTCCATTTCTCCCTCCATGACCGCCGGCAAACTGTGCACGGTCAGGCCAATTCGGTGGTCGGTGAGCCGGCTTTGCGGGAAATTATAGGTGCGGATGCGCTCGCTGCGGTCTCCGGTACCCACTTGCTTCTTGCGGTTCTCAGCGTACTTGGCCCGCTCTTCCTCCTGTTTCACCTGCAGGATGCGAGAATACAAAACCTTCATCGCCTTAGCCCGATTCTTGATCTGGGAACGCTCATCCGCGCAGTACACGGTGATCCCCGTTGGCTTGTGCACGATATTGATGGCGGAGTCAGTGGTGTTGACGTGCTGTCCCCCAGCTCCACTCGCTCGCGTCGCGGTGATTTCCAAATCCTGTGGGTTGATCTCAACGTCGACTTCCTCGGCTTCAGGCAGCACGGCTACCGTCACAGTCGAAGTATGGATGCGTCCCTGCGACTCAGTTTCTGGCACACGCTGCACGCGATGCACCCCGCTCTCGAGTTTCAGCTTCTTGTAAACCTCTTCTCCGCTGATGGAGAAAATCACTTCCTTGAAACCGTCGATGCCGCTCTCGCTGGCGCTCATTTGTTCGACTCGCCAGCCTTTGCGTTCGGCCAAACGGGAGTACATGCGGTACAAATCAGCAGCGAAAAGCGAAGCCTCATCTCCCCCTGCCCCAGCTCGGATTTCCACGATCGTGTTGCGGGAATCCGTCTCTTCGGGCGGGATCATGGCAGCGAGGATTTTTTGTTCGAGCGACTCGATCTTCTCTTCTAGCTCGGGCACTTCCATCTCGGCCAATTCCTTTAGCTCCTCGTCGCCACTTGGATCCTCCAGCATTTCGAGATTATCCGCCAAATCCGTCTTCGCTTTTTCGAGTAAGCCATAGTCCTCGATCAACTGGCGGAGCTTCGTGTGTTCACGCGACAGGGCTGCCGATCTACGCGCATCACTGTAGAAGTCCGGCTTGTTCATCATTTCGTCGATCTCCTCGACGCGGGCCTTGAAAGGGGCAATTTCTGGAAGCTTGATAGCCATAAAAAGAGAGCTCGGCGCCTGAAGGCGGCCAGTTATTGGAAAAAGACGCAAATCCGATATCGAAAGCGAGCCAGTTGGCAAGCGTCTCATTTGCAGATTGCGTCGGGAGCGGGTGAATTCACCATCTGGCTTTCAACTCATAAGCCAAACAAGAAGTGTCCCAATCATATTCCACCCAAAACAAGATCGCCCTTATTTGGGATTTCGACAAAACCCTCATTCCCGGCTACATGCAGCAGCCGATTTTCGAGAAATTCGAGATCGACGAATCGCTTTTCTGGGACGAAGTGAACACCATGGCGGGACGCTACAAGGAACGCGGCTACACCGTGTCGGGCGAAAGCGTCTATCTAAACCACATCCTGACCTACGCCCGCGCCGGAAAAATGCCGGGCCTCAACAACAAGATGCTCCGGGAACTCGGCAAGGAAATCGTCTTCTACGAGGGTTTGCCCAACTTCTTCGAGGAACTGAGAGAGCTCACTCGTTCCCGTCCCGAGTACGTCCGACACGATCTGCAGCTGGAACACTACATCGTTTCCACCGGCCTTGCCGAGATGATCCGAGGTTCCGCCATCGCTCCCTACGTCGACGGAATTTGGGGCAGCGAGTTTATTGAAAATCCACTACAGCCAGGATACCTCGACCAGGACGACTTCGACATGGAAAGCGACGACATCGTCAGCCAAATCGGCACCATGATCGACAACACCACCAAAACGCGGGCCCTTTTCGAAATTAACAAAGGGGCCAACAAAAACGACACCATCGACGTCAATGCCAAGATGGCAGCGGAAGACCGGCGTATCCCCTTTCAGAATATGATCTACATCGCGGACGGTCCGAGCGATGTGCCCAGTTTTTCCGTACTACGCAAATTCGGCGGAAAGGCCTATGCCGTCTACAAGCCGGGCAACGACGCGGAATTCGAGCAAAACGACCTGCTTTTGCAAACCGACCGAATCCACGCCTATGGACCCGCCCGCTATTGCTCGGACTCGAATACTTCCATGTGGCTGCGCATGCACGTACACAAGATTTGCCAACGCATCGTGGCGGACCGCGAGGCTTATTTGACACAGCGAGTCGCCAAGCCTCCTCGCCATTTGAAAGACGAAGAAGTTCCGCTACCCGAAGAACAGGTCGAGCAAGACGTATTCGACTTGGACTAGAGATATCTTCCAAATCTAAGCCAAACGGAAACTTGATTTCCGAACGCCTGTTTAATACAGGAAAACGCATACAAGCTCCCCAATCAAAGGCGGAGCTTTTGCGTTCCCACTCTCATACCCGAACAGTTCAATACCCACCTAAACGCTATGGTTACAGTAGATCATCTCGTCAAAGACTACGGTACGCTCAGAGCAGTGGACGGAGTCTCGTTCACCATTAACAAGGGCGACATTCTTGGATTTCTCGGTCCCAATGGGGCGGGAAAGTCGACCACCATGAAAATGATCACCGGCTTTCTGACGCCGACCTCCGGGACAGTCACCGTCGATGGATTGGACGTATCCAAAAACCCGATCGAAGTTAAACGCCAAATTGGCTACCTTCCCGAATCGAGTGCGGCGTATCCAGAAATGACCGTGGTCGAGTTTCTCACCTACGTGGCAGAAGCCAGAGGTATCCGCGACCCTGAGGAACTGAACTCGCGTCTGGCCGACGTCATCGTGAATTGCCATTTGGATTCGGTTAAATACAGAGCCATCGAAAACTTATCAAAGGGTTATCGCCAAAGGGTCGGAGTTGCCCAAGCCATCATTCACGATCCGAAGGTCCTTATTCTCGACGAGCCGACCGATGGCCTAGACCCGAACCAAAAGCATGAAGTGAGGAAGTTAATACAAGCCATGTCCAAGGATAAGGCCATCGTGCTCTCCACTCACATACTTGAGGAGGTGGAGGCCATCTGCAACCGCGTCATCATCATCGACCAAGGCAAAGTCCTAGTCGACGAGACGCCAGCCGAGTTCAAAGCCCGCATCCCCGGAGCAAGCATAGATGAAGTGTTTAGAGACCTTACAAAAGGCTCCGCCCTCGCTTAGCTCAAACTCCAATCTTTCCTGAAAGACACCGAAATGTCCCAACTAAGACCCATTTTTAAGAAAGAATTCCTCGGCTATTTCCGCTCACCTGTAGGCTACGTCATTCTCGCAGTCTTCCACCTCATGGTGATCGGCCTAGCACTCTATTCTGGCTACTACAGCCGAGGCGAAGCGTCCCTCAACACTCTGTTTCGCCCCCTCCCTTGGGTTCTCATCGTTTTCATCCCCGCGGTAGGCATGAGGCTTTGGGCAGAGGAAAAGCGTTCTGGAAGTATCGAGCTGCTTTTCACCTTGCCCATTACCACTCGCACTATCGTCCTCGCAAAGTTCTTAGCTGCCCTCTTGTTCATCTGCATCGGTTTGGCATTAACGCTGTCCTTGGCCGTCACAACGGGCTATCTCGGCAATCCTGACTGGGGTGTCATCTTTTCCGGATACATCGGAGCAATTCTGACCGCTTCTGCGTTTTTATCCATCACAGCAGTCTGCTCCGCTCTGACGAAAAACCAGGTCATCGCCTTCGTAATCAGCGTGATGATTTGCCTTTTCGCCACATTGATGGGCTCGGACTGGCTAGCAAAGTTCCTAGGAAGCTCAGTACCCATAGCAGTATTGGATTTCTTGAGACTCATGAGTTTTGAACAACACTTTGCGACCATGGCGAAAGGCCTCATCGATATAAGCGCCGTATCTTTTTATGTGTTGCTCTCGGCCGCTTGCCTCGGTCTCAACCTAATAGTCATAGAAAAGTAAGCAGCCTGAAACTCCGTAAACGCTATGACCCTTTCAAAGAAACTCGTCGCGGCAGTACTCATTCTCGTTAACTTCTTGCTGCTCCACTACATTGTATCATCGATCCCGCTTCGCTGGGACCTTACTCAAGACGGAGTCTACACCCTATCGAAAAGCACCGAGACAATGCTCTCAAAGGTGGAGGAGTCCGTCATCGTTGATTTGTATACTTCAAAATCTATTGCCGACCTTCCCGCTTGGTTCAAAAACTTTGCGGATCGGGTCGAGCAGATGCTTGGCCAATACGAGAGCGTTTCCGGCGGAATCGTCCGGGTAAACGTAATCGATCCGAAGCCTGACTCTCCTGAAGAGGAACGGGCCATCGCAAATGGACTTAATGGTACCGAGATAGCCACCGGGGACCGAGTCTACCTAGGCATGACCGTCTCACAGGGTGACACGGAAAACGTTGTTCCCTTCTTCAATTGGGACCGAGAACCATTTTTGGAATACGACATATCCAAAGCGATCTACGAGACCCAACTGCTCACGAAACCGAGACTGGGCCTCATCACGTCCCTTCCGCTCGTTGCTCCAGATTATCCCTCCATGCCTGGTCAAGCGCCTCCCAGCAACCAAATCGTAGTCGACCAACTTGCTACGCTTTTCGACATTATCTCCATCGAGCCGAATGCCAAATCACTCCCTGAAAACCTCGATATCCTAGCCTTGATTCACCCCAAGGATCTTAGCGAAGGATTAGAGTATTCAATCGACCAGTACGCTCTATCAGGGAAGCCTGTATTTCTTGCCTTGGATCCGTCGTCCGTGACAGAACGTGAACAGGGCCGCCAGCAAATGATGATGGGGCAAATGAGTCAGCCCACTCCGAGCGACCTTCCCAAACTACTGGAAGCGTGGGGCCTTTCTTACGACCCGATGCAAGTTTTGGTAGATCAAACCAATTCACTATCGCAGGGACGATTCACACAGCCGAGTTGGCTCATATTCAGGGATGGTTTCACAAATCGCGACCTCCTCCCCTCCTCCCAACTCGAAGGGGTCCTCCTACTCGAGTCCGCTCCGCTTTCTCCGAAAGAGGGGGCGTCCACGAACTGGGAACCGGTCCTGACCTCATCCGCCGATGTTGGTACAGTCAACAGCATGAGTCTGCAATTCGCGCAGCCCGACCAACTTCTAGGCCAAGCCGAGCCACTGGAAGGTCCCGTAGCAGTGGCCGGAGTTCTGACCGGACCCGCCTCAAGCGCCTTTCCAGACAAAACGGACGAAAAGCACCAGCAAGAGGGAGAGATTACCGTATTCGTTATTTCTGACAGCGATTTCCTCCTCGATCAATATTCGGTCCAAAGAGTCAATTTTCTGGGGATGGAACAGATCCAAAAACTAAATGATAACCAAACCCTCGTATACAATTTCATCGAGTACCTCGGTGGCAGCCGAGATCTGATCGGAATCCGAGGAAAGGCGAGCTCTTCGCGTCCCTTTGAGGTGGTCATGAATATGGAGGCAGAGGCTCAAAAGGAATACCAGTCCAAGCTAGAAGCAGTGGAAGCTGAGCTCGAAGAGATAAACGCCAAACTCTCCGATCTCGTTAGCGAGCAAGCCAATTCGGGCATCATCTACGCAACTCCAGAGATGGAGGAAGTCGTCGCCGAAAACCAAAGGAAACAGGCTGAGCTGAAGTCTCAGGTGCGAGTCATCCGAAGAGAGCTACGTCAAGGTATCGAGACATTGGGTACTGTTATCGGTGCAGTAAATCTCCTATGGGCTCCTATTGGGCTGCTGATATTCGCTGTCTACTTCAACCGCCTCAGAAAAGGAAAATAGAAGACGCTAAAGCTCAGACTTAACCGCCTCTAATTACAAAAAGAAAAGCTCGCGAGACATGAACTTGAAGAAGCTATACCTTTCCACCGCGATACTAGCCGTCCTGGCTTTCATCACGTACTTCCTGAAAAACAACGATTCCCCGAAGGTACAAGACCAGAGAGTGGGAAGTCCGATTCTTGCTAACGCTCAATTGGACAAGGTTTCGACCCTTGAAATGATCAGCGGCAGCGAGTCCATGACTTTCATTCGGCAAGATGGGAATTGGCTTTTGCAAGAACGCTACCAACTTCCCGCCGACCCAAAACAAATCGCCAATCTTATCAAACAGCTTAAGGACACTACGCTGGAACGAGTCGCTTCCAAAAATCCAGAGCGGATAAGCGATTTCGGCTTTGGGATAGATTATATAAACTTGTTGGCCGAAGACGGAGCCAGCGTCCTCTCCCTTGATCTCGGACGTGAAACCGAATCGGGTAAACAACTCGTTCGCTTCGGCGAGGAAGAGATCGCCTTCGTCGCTAGCGAAGCATTCGGAGTAAACGGAGATCCCGTTTCTTGGCTTAAAAAGAGCCTTGTCAGCCTAGACCGCGACCAGATCCGGACTCTAAAGGTCTCGCTACTCGACGGGAGCAGCCTCGAACTAAGCCGTGAATCGGAGGATGAAGACTGGATGGCGACAAGCGAATTGCCAGAGGGCATGACGCTGGACCAAGCTGCCATCGATCGGGCGATAGGACGGGTTTCCCAATTAAATTTCGTCAACCTGGCTGAGCTCGACGATCCCGAAGTCCTAGCGGCAGCGGCAAACCAAGTTTCAGTAACGCTGACGATGTCGGATGAAACAAACTACACATTCGAGATCGGTCGGCGTCCAGAAGTCCGTGTTGAAAAACAAGTAGAAACGACCAACGAAGACGGAGAAAAAATATCCGAAAAGCAAGAGGAGGTAGAAACTCCAGCCGGTCCCGTTTATGTTAAAATCGAAAGTAGCAAAGCAGATGATCCGTTAAACAAATACATGGATCAAACAGCGTTTGCTACAACCAGCACTTTATTCACTGCCTTTCCAGAATCCATAGAAGGCTTTCTAAAAAAAGCTCCCTCAGATTCTGAAGAGCCCGGGGAAGAGGAGTAACTCCCTCTACGAATCGAAACAATCGGCGCAAAACTGTTATAGTGCGGTGCTTGCCTAAGGGCGAGCGAGCGGGTTTATCGATGGAAACGTCATAGACGTCCTCCTAATCCCAACCTTGCTATAATATGTTTTCTAAAAACAAAGCGGTATCCCTCTTGAGCGGATCCCTCCTCCTTGCGACCGCCGTCAGCGGTCTCGAAAACGGCGTCGAAGAGACGCTCCATATCGACCTCGGCATCGTTGCCGATTTCAACTACGATCTCCTCGGTTTTGATGCGAAGGAATATGTCGAATATCTGAGTGGTCCCATGACCGACCAAGAGTTCGAAGACCTTTATCCGATTTTCCGAGGCGCGAGCGACTACTACGTAAACGGATTCGGCAGCTTGGAGTACGACTTCTACAATACTGCGATAGACTCCTCCTTCGACCTCGGCGAAGCCTATGACTGGCAAGTTAGTGTAACGGGAGCTTGGGGTGTAGAAGGAATGGTATCGACGCCAGAGGCTCCCTTCTTCGAGTACTTCGGAGCCAGTGAAGGCGACCTAGAATTCGAATTCTCGATTCCGGGAGTTGCAGCAGTAGACCTTTTTCAGCTTACCAGCCTAGACTCTTTGGAACTCGCCACCTCATTCTCTGCCCTTCTCGCCGCCGTTCCTGGTAGCGAAGGATTGAATGACGCGCTCACCTTGGCAGGCTCTGCTCTCGCGTTGCTCCCCGTCATCACAGGACCAGACGCAGTCGATGTTTACGCGGACGCCGGATTCCCTTACGGCTTCATCGACATCGCTATCAACGGACCTCTCAGCATCCCAGAAGGCCCCGACGGACCTCTCCTAAATGGACCACTTCCAGAATTCATTAACGCGCTGGACTACCTGACTGCCTTGGGGATTTTCGACATCAGCGTCAGTGCGACTCGCAACGGTGAAGGCACACACACCGTGCCCGACGCGACGAGCACCATGGTATCGGCACTGCTAGGCTTCCTCGTCCTAATCCTTATTCGCCGCCGTCACCAGAACGCTTAAAGGATCATACACCTTTCTAAGTTTATCTTTTCAAATGAAGGGGGGGCGAGCCTGCAGGCTTGCCCCTTTTTTCGTGCAATAGCCTCCTTGCAACTCAAAAGAAACAAGTCTTACACAGTACGCGTTTCCCCAAACGTACAAATGAAATTCTCCTCCATATTGTTGGCCATCCTCAATACCTTACCCCTTGGGTTATATCCCTTTGTGGTAATCCCCTTGAGCAAAGTCGCATTTTCTGGAGATACCGTCGGCGAGACACAGCTGTCTCATTTTTTTGGTTACGGCTTCATATGGGGATCCCTGCTCTTTCCAGTTATCCTGATTTTCAACCATACTCTGTTCGTTCGAAACTACTGCGCCGGGCAGTACAAACGCGCCGTCCTCAACCAATCCATCACCTTCCTCTACCTTTTCTTAATTTTCGTTTACGGATACGTTGCCATGCGAGTTGAAGGCAGTTAAACATACGCCCTAATTCCCAGTCCCCTCCCCCTCTATACATTTATGAAAAGCCCTCTTCTCCTTCTCATCGCGCTACTTGCGACCTTAGTCCCTTTCGTTTCCCAAGCCCAGGACGACTCAGCAGCTCCGCAATCCTATGTGGATGAAGAGGCCGAAGCCCAAGCTCAGTGGGACGCCTTCATGGATAGCCTCGCCTGGCAAGCCGAGGGAGACGGGAACCTGAATGAATGGGCCACCATCGACATTCCAGAGGGCTTTAGCTACCTCAACGGAGAAGACGCATCTCGGTTGATGCAGGCTTACGGCAACCTTCCCTCCGAATACGAAGGCCTCGTGGCAACCAACGATCTGAATTGGCTCGTTCTCTTTCAATTCGACCCTAGCGGATATGTTCGAGACGACGAAAAGGACGAACTCGACGCCGACGCTCTCATGGACCAGATGCTGGAAAATCAGCGACTGGGCAACCAATACCGCGAAGAGCAAGGTCTAGAACCTATGTACATCGACGGTTGGGCTATGGAACCTCGTTACAACGAACGGACCAACAACCTCGAGTGGGGACTGCTGCTTCATTCGGGCAATAGCACCGAACAATTCGTAAACTACGAAACGAAGCTCCTAGGTCGCGAAGGGGTTATGGAAGTGACCTTAATATGCGACATGGCCGATCTTCAAACAATCCTACCCACCTACCAAGACTTGCTGTTGGGACATCAATACAAGGAGGGCAAATCCTACGCCGAATACCGACAGGGCGACAAGGTGGCGGAATACGGTCTGACTGCCCTCATCGCCGGTGGTGCCATCTACGGAGCGGCTAAATTGGGTCTGGTCGGAACCATTCTGGCCTTCGGGAAAAAATTCCTAAAACTCATCATCATCGGACTCGTCGCCATCGGGGCAGCATTCAAGAAGTTCTTCTCCCGCCTCACCGGACGCGAAGTTCGCGAAGAGTCGCCGGACCAATCCGCCCAGTAGTTTCGCAGGCTTGTTTCGGTACGCCGGTTTCGCTCCTCGCCCTGATTCGCCTCTCGGATGACCGACGGACAATCCTTCTACCTCGTGCTCTCGATCTTTTACCTGATCGAGTGCATCAAATTGGCTCCACCTGAATCGGAGGCTCTCATCTGTCGAGTTGGCAGATTCGGCAACGCCACGCTCAGAAAGCCATTCATGGTGGCATGGGGCATGAAAAAGACCGTCTTCCTCGGCCCTATTCTTCCTTGGCCCTACCGAATGTACTTTTTGTCGCCCCAGAGGGTAACAGCGAGGCCAGAGAGGCAATTGACGCGCGTCGCAAATGTACGAAGGCACCAGAGGCTGTTGGAAAAATGCGTCCCAAAACTGCAGCTCCTCGCCATCCTCAACTTCCTAAATTTCTTCGTCCTGATTCCCCTTGTCTATGTGAAGACCTATCAGGAGCAGCCCATCTTGATATCCCTCGCATTCGCCTATGCTATTCTACTCGTCACGGCACTTCACTACCGAGCCCTGCACAAACGCCTTTTGCCTAGCCATAAAGCGGAACGATTTAAAACCACTCTCTATACCGCTTTACTTCCATGGCACGCGCCCAGGTGTGTCGACGAGCTTGCCCTAGGCAGCTCCCTACGTTGGGCCCCTTTGGCAGCCTTGGCGGCGAATGCCTCAAACCTAAAGGTACTCGCTCACCTCCAACGCCTTTGGCGAGAGGCACATTACCAACCCCACCCAGAGTATTCGCTCCAACAACTCGAGGACGCCACTCGCCAGGCCCAGCTTGACACGGAAAATTGGCTAAAGACCCCACCTGACCTGTCTGCCCCAAAATTCTGCCCAGTTTGCCTCAGCGAATTCGAAGAAATCGCGGAAACCTGCGAGGATTGTCGCGGGACCACTTTGCGCCGTTTAAGATAAAGATAGGAGTTTCACCCCTCTCTCCCAAATACAAGCTAGTGAGAGGGCAGCCGTCGGTCTTGTCGAATTCGGAGGGTTTTGGAGAACAACCGCCTAGGGCTCTAGACTACTGCAACTCTCCAGAATCCCTATAAGTGCGTTCTCCTAGTCAAACAAAGGTAAACCAACCAGTAATTGGGTAAAAAAATGCGGGTATTACCCGATGGGTTAAGGAACACGTAAAATGAAACTCAGTACAAAGCTATCCACCATTGGTCTCGTCGTAACCGCGGGCCCCGCATTGACTGTCCTCACGCTCCTTCTTTGGAAAACACCCCAAATCACGGAGGATATTGACGACCAGATCCACACACTCGTGGAAAGCAGCCTCGTCGATCAAACCAAGTCGATCCTCGAAAACGTTGAGCTGACCGATAAGCTGCTACTGGGTACGACCAAGAGCCATCTCTCAACTGCTGAAGTGATCGCCGAACAAATCGGCACAATCGAGCAACAAGCGGACGATCTGGTCAGCTGGGACGCAATTAATCAGATCACAAAGGAGTCAACTCCCCTCCAACTCCCTAAACTTACCGTCGGCGGCCTTTGGCTCGGTCAACAGAGCGAATTCGATCCCAACAATCGGGTTACCCTTATCGACGATTTTGGAGATCGTACCGGGATCACTTGCACGCTTTTCCAAAAGATGAACGAAGCGGGCGACATGCTCCGCGTCGCCACAAATGTCCGTAAGCTTGATGGAAAACGAGCAATCGGGACCTACATCCCCTCCAGCAGCCCAGTGGTCCAAACCGTCTTGTCTGGAGAGACCTTTTTCGGCCGAGCCTATGTGGTCAATCAGCACTACATTACTGCCTACAAGCCCATCGAAGACTCACGCGGCGAGGTCATCGGTATCCTTTACGTCGGATTGCCAGAGTCGGTCGCAACAAAGCAAGTCACAGCTAACCTGACCCAGAAGACAACCGGAGAAACCGGTCGAGTCTTCGTTCTGAACAAGAATAAGCAAAACGCCGGCAAGCTAATAGTCGCCCCGGATCGTGGAGAAGTTGGCGAAACTGCTGAGTTTTTCTTAAACGAAGACGGCACAGACGTCTTGGAAGAAGTGCTTTCCACTGCCGGATCGCTCGCGGGCGGGGAAGTCAGGTCTCTGAAATACCACGTTCGGAAACCTGGCGGCAGCGAGCTCGAAGAAATGACCGCCGCGGTCGCGTATTACCCTTCTTGGGATTGGGTCATTCTCTCGACCATTTCTAGCGAAGAACTAAACGCGAGCAGCGAGCTGGTTTCAGCATCCTTGGCCCATGTAACGAACCTACAAATCGGGGCCACCGTTATTGGTACTGTCATCGCACTCATCCTCTTCATGAGTATTGCGAAATCACTCTCTCGCCAGATTAGAAAAATCGCCAAGGAGATCTCCGACGGAGGAGAAGATACCCAACGTTCTTCTCTGGAGATCGAGATGGTTTCTTCCGAATTAGCACACGGATCAAGGAGCCAAACAGACAGCCTGCATAACACCAGCCAATCGCTCGATAACATTAACAACATTACCCATCAAAACGTAGAGGCCGCCGCCAAGGCCAATCAGCTCACTTCCGAAACTCGCAAATGCGCGGACACCAGCTCCCAGGAAATGACCGCCATGATCGAGGCTATGGACGCCATCGCGAAATCGAGCGAAGACATTTCCACCATCATTAAAACGATCGATGAGATCGCCTTCCAAACCAATATCCTTGCTCTTAACGCCGCTGTCGAAGCCGCCCGAGCGGGAGATGCGGGAGCAGGATTCGCCATTGTCGCCGAAGAAGTCCGCGACCTAGCCTTACGCTCCACAGAAGCGGCCCACAACACCTCAGGAAAGATCGAGGAAGCCCTCGCCAAAAGCCGCTCCGGATCGACCATTTGCGACCAAGTTGCCAGCAGCCTAGCACTCATTAACGAGAAAATCTTGGGCATCGACGAAGTGGTTGGGACGATTGTTACTTCGAGCGAAGAACAAAGCCGTGGCGTTGAACAGATATCGCAAGCGATCACACAGATCGACAACATTACCCAAACCCACGCAACCAGCTCTACCCACATGGTCAACTCTTCCGAAAAGCTGACCGAACAAGCTCGCAACCTGAACATCACCCTCGAGCAGTTACTCAAGCTCGTGGATGGATAGGACGGGCTCAACAAAGGCAGCCCGGATCTGCCGCGAAATTCTCATTTAACGACGCCTAGGACGGAATTTGTCCTAGGCGTTTTGCTATTCTGAGCGTGACAATGAACTTGGAACGCAAACTAGAGATCCTGGCAGACGCTGCGAAGTACGACGCTTCCTGTGCCAGCAGTGGAGGACAACGTCGTAAGTCACAGGCGACCGACGGCAGCATCGGCTCAACCACAGGCAGCGGTATTTGCCACTCCTACGCTCCGGATGGGCGTTGCATTTCCCTTCTCAAAATTCTGCTGACAAACCGCTGTATCTTCGACTGCGCCTACTGCGTGAACCGTCGCTCCAGCGATACGCCTCGGGCCACGTTTACTCCTCAAGAGGTCGTGAAACTCACCCTAGATTTCTACAAGCGTAACTATATCGAAGGCCTCTTCCTCAGCTCTGGCATCACCCGCAACGCCGACCATACGATGGAGCAGCTGAACCAAGTAGCCATTCAGCTCAGGGAGGTGCATCACTTCCGCGGATACATCCACCTCAAGACGATACCCGAAGCGTCTCCCGAGTTGATAGAAATCGCTGGCAAATACGCTGACCGCTTGAGCGTAAACATCGAGCTTCCCACTCAAACTGGGCTCGAGAAACTAGCTCCCGAAAAGAACTTGAGGCGTATCCAAAATAGCATGGCCCAGATTCGCAGCAAAAACGACGAGTCAAACGATCGGCTAAACTCGGCCAAGTCGGAACGAATGCGCTTCTTTGCAAGAAAGAGCCGGAGTTTCGCCCCTGCTGGACAAAGCACACAGATGATTGTGGGAGCCGACGACGCGAAGGACCGAAACGTTCTGGAACGGGCAGATTTTCTCTACAAGTCCTACAAGTTGCGTCGCGTATACTATTCCGGATACAGCCCTCACGACCACGCCTCGTCACTCTTACCAATCAAGCGTCCTCCCCTCGTTCGAGAGAATCGCCTCTATCAGGCCGACTGGCTACTTCGCTTCTACGGATTCAAATTGGATGAAATCACCCCCGAGTCCGAAGCGGAGCTCCCACTCGATATCGATCCGAAATCAGCCTGGGCTTTACGTAATCGGGAATTCTTCCCGCTGGATGTCAATCGTGCCAGTCGGGAAGCTCTGCTCCGCGTGCCGGGTCTCGGCGTCAGAGGAGTGGATCGCCTAATCGAATCACGCCGATTTGGAAGCTTATCCCTCTCAGATCTTAAACGTATGCGTATTCCACTACAGAAGGTTCTTCCTTTCATCGTAACCCGAGACTATCGGCCTACCCTTTTGGAAAGAAGCTCAGAACGGTTGAGAGCCAAGCTCGCCAAACCTGCCGAGCAGATGCTTCTCCCCCTCAGTCGATAGAAGGACCCTATGGAAATTCCGCAAAGCCAAATTAGAGATTTCGATTCTTGGCGAGAAGCTGCACGCGATTTTCTCCAGCGCTCAGTTCCGCCGGAACGAATATTGTGGGGATCAGCAAGGGAGGAGCTGCTGGACTTAGGTTTCTCAAAGACCTCTATCCAGTCTGTGGATACGGGGAATCAACACCAAGTGCCCGCGGAGTTTCTAAATCGGGCAAAACTGGTTGCCTGTCACTTTGCAAACGACACCTGGGACCTTCTCTATCGTCTCCTTTGGCGAATAGCAGTTTTTGGCGAAACCCAAATCCTCAGAAAACAAAGTGACCCGGAAGTCGCCAGCTTCACGCTGAAAGAAAAAGCGGTTCGCCGCGAAAGGCATAAAATGACGGCTTTCGTCCGATTCAGAAAAGTCGCAGATCCTGAGCTAGAACGAGAGACTTATGTCGCGTGGTACGAGCCGGAGCACGATGTGGTTAGATTGGCATCCTCCTACTTCCGAGACCGTTTCGCCTCCATGAATTGGTCAATCATCACCCCACGGACCTGCGTCCATTGGGATGGGACTCGACTTCGCTTTTCAGAGGCTGACTCAAATAATCGTTTACCCGAAGAGGACGAGCTGGAGGCGTATTGGAAGAAATACTACGCCAGTACCTTCAACCCCGCTCGTTTGAACATCCGCATGATGGAAAAAGAGATGCCACGGAGATACTGGAAAAACCTTCCAGAGGCCGACCTGATCGCTGAGCTTTCCAGCGCTTCCTATGGTCGCACCAAATCTATGACGGAGCAAACTCTCGCCCCTGCCCTATCGAGTCGCAACAAGAAGCGACCCAGGGGAGCTCCGGACGGCAGAGAACTAAATGTCTGTCGCTCGTCTGATGAAGTTAAGCTCCTAACGGTAAAGTCCTCTTTCGACGAGGCAGCCGAACACGCGGCGACTTGCCAAGCCTGCCCTCTCTACCAAAAATCCACACAAACAGTATGGGGGAGCGGCCCCAAAAACGCTCGCCTCATGATCGTCGGAGAGCAACCGGGAGACCAAGAGGACTTGAGCGGACAGCCCTTCGTTGGCCCGGCTGGTCAGCTTCTCCACGAATTCCTTCAGAGGGCGAACCTCTCGACAGATCAATCCTACCTGACCAATGCGGTGAAACACTTTAGTTGGAGATTTTCAAAAGGTCGCCGTCTTCACCAGAAACCTTCCTCTCAACAGGTCCACGCTTGTCGGCCTTGGCTTGAGTGGGAACTTCGCTCCGTTCGCCCTGAGATCGTACTCTGTCTCGGAACTACCGCAGCTCGTTCTATTCTGGGCAAGCCGGTGTCACCTGTTTCAGATCGAGGCCTATACGATGACATAGGTCGCCCTTTCCGAGTCATCGTTACCTACCATCCCTCCTACCTTCTGCGTCTTCCTCTGGGCCCAGAGAGAGAAGCCCGCAGTACGGAATTTTTGGAAGATATCCGGCTCGCTAGAATCTTTATCGGGGAAAGCGGAAAACGGGAGCAATCGAGCTCACAAAAAAAGGAGCCCCAAGACGACTTGGAAGCTCCTTAGTATTTGCTTTTCGATTAAAGCCTATCTGCTGGCGAGAGCCGGCATCTGCAGGTCATCAATCAAAAAGTCTACGGGGACCGTAACAGTTTGGGCCACAGCACGACCATTTTTCGTGCCTGGCTGGAAATACCAGTTCTTGACTGACTTGATCGCGGACTTGCTGAAAGCAGGACTTGAGGACGACAGGACTCGTACGTCGCTCACTTCGCCTTGCTCGTCCACTCGGAGCATTAGCAAGGTGCTTCCTTGGATTCCGCGTTGTAACATTTCTACCGGATACTTGGGAGTAACCGTTTCCAGTACGTAGGCGTCTGTCTGATCTTCGATACCAAAATCAATACCCGCCTGTTCCTCGGCCGAAGCCGCAATAGCCGCTCCGCAGGCCGCTACCTGCGCAAAAGCGATGAATGCAATTTTCTTTATGTTCATGGGGTTGGGGTCCTTTCGTGTGAACTTCCGTAACGTTACCGTAACATCGTCACATTGATGTAACATTTCAAGCTACAAGGGCCCGAACAGGCAAAACGTAACATTTGTAAGAAATTGCTGAACCGGCGTGGGGCTCGAACTTCCGAATTCCCATACACAAAGAAACCCCGAGCCTAAGGCTCGGGGCGACTCAATGAATCAATGATTAGTTCTCTACTAAATTAGAATTTGAGATTGGCTTCTAAAGTGAGGACTTGCTTGTCGACACCTCCGTAACCAACGGTCTCAGCTCCGTCGCTGCTGTAGTCCGCAAACTTTCCAACTAATGTTACGTATTCGTTTAGCTTATACGAAGCGACGAGGTCGATTTCGCTACCGAGGTAGTCGCTCACGTTTTCAGTTCCAAAGGAGTGGTAAACGAGCTTGATGGGCACATCGCCAGCTTTGAATCCGAAGCTTACGTAGTAGTCTTCCAGGCCTTGCGGCATGCCGCCTCCCAAACCAAGAGAGCCACCAGCAAACAGGTCGGCAAAACCATTGAACTTGTGAACCGTAGCAAGAGGAGTGGTAAAACCAGTCGTACCGTCTCCGCCAAGGATTTCTACACCTGCTGCTAGCGTCATCCCGCTGAACTTAGCGCCGAACTCACCGGCGATGTAGTCTAGATCAAAATCAGCTACGCTACCGCCATTGTCCGACTGCTTGGCATAGCTGAAAGAGTAATTGTAGGTTACGTCGTCTCCAGGGATCTTACCAACACCACGGATACCAAAGGTGTCGCTGGAAGTGAGCACTGGACGATCGAAGTCCAATAGGTAAGCGAAGCCAGTAAGCGTGAAGTTGTCTGCAAGCTTGCTGCTGGCATTGAGCACGATACCGGAGAGATCTTGCGAAGTAGCGTTTACGCGATGTACCGCATCGAGGTAAGCGAAGTTCAGCTTGTTCTTTTCGTCGATAGCGTAGGAGTAAGTGATCGCGTCGTAAGT
The DNA here is from genome assembly GCF_014230145.1 of Pelagicoccus albus. Classification (NCBI taxonomy): domain Bacteria; kingdom Pseudomonadati; phylum Verrucomicrobiota; class Opitutia; order Puniceicoccales; family Pelagicoccaceae; genus Pelagicoccus; species Pelagicoccus albus. Next base: position 181,454 of record NZ_JACHVC010000001.1, on the reverse strand, counting down.
CTGGATATTCTGTCTCCATCCTACGTGACCGATGAAACGCTGGTCATCCAAAACGTAGATCTGACGGCCAACTTTTGCTCCAGCGTAGCTGAACCAGATCTGATTCAGTTCAGTTGTAGGGACATCCAAAGCAGGACGGTCGTCGTCGTTGTTGAAGCTCAGGTCTTCCATTTCGATGAAAGCCTTGAAACCTTCGTACTCGCCTGTAGCGAGAGATAGACGAGTTCTGATGCTATAGCCGTTAACCTCGCTGGCCGGAGTTTCGTTAAATTCATAACGAGCACGAGCATTGAGAGAGGCCTTGCTGCCGTCTTTCAATCCGGAGATCACATCCGAGAAGGATTGAGCGTTGGCTGTGACGGCCAGCGCCGCCATCGAACCAAGAGTTAGTAGTGAGACAGCTCCCTTTCGGAAGGCGGTGGTGTTAGTAGTGTTCATCTTGTTCTGTTTTCTTAGTGTAGTTATTTTCTGATTCAGGTACCAAGCATGGTTGGCCTCATGTTTTGATAAGGAGATTCGATGGGGTAATTTCTCGTCCTGCGAGTTGGAATTAGTTTAGTAGACGTCGCGTAGGTAGCGTTTGGATTTTTTCATCGCTTCCACGTAAGCTTCTGCTTCTTCGATACTCTTGTTTCCGTATTCCGCGACCACTTGGTGAAGCGCGGAATCTACGTCCTTGGCCATCCTTGAAGCATCGCCGCAAACATAGAAATGCCCGCCCTGCTCGAGCCAGGCATAGAGTTCCTTGCCATGCTCCAACATTCGGTCCTGCACATAAATTTTCTTTTCCTGATCCCGTGAAAACGCCGTTTCTAGACGGGTAAGCACTCCGCTCTCAAGGTATTGGCTTAATTGTTCCTCATAAAGGAAGTCGCTGGCTGCGTGCTGATCTCCAAAGAAGAGCCAGTTCTTGCCGCTAGCATTCGTAGCATCGCGCTCCTCAAGGTACGCTCTGAACGGAGCGATACCTGTACCAGGACCTACCATTATGACGGGTGTCGTTGGATCCTCCGGCAACTTGAATGAAGTCGTGTGATGGAAGTAAATTCGCACCGGAGAACTCCCATCGTGATTCGCTAGGAAATTCGAACAAACCCCTTTACGTGAACGCCCATGAGCATCGTAGCTCACCACTCCTACTGTGACGTGGACCTCATCCTTATGCGCGTTTGGACTCGAAGAAATTGAATACAAACGAGGCGAGAGCTTACCCAACAATCTAAGGAGAGATTCCGGGGATTCGAAGCTGGTAGGCTCCTCAATGAGCAGATCAATGAACTGGCGCCCCCAGACGTAGCCCTTGAAGGCTTCTTTGTCTTCAGCGAGTTCCTTGAGCTTCGTACTTCCACTCAACTCCGCATAGGCTTTGAGCCCCTTCAGAGTCAAATTGGTGATATCGTAGTTTTCAGTGAGAACCTCCCGCAAGGTTTTGCCTTCAACAGCTTCTTCACCAGTAAGACCTGCCGCCTTGAGGAAATCTTCTACGTATTCAGGATCGTTAACAGGCATTACAGCAAGGGCATCGCCTGGCTCGTAGCTGAGCCCCGAGCCTTCGAGGGAGATCTCCACATGCCGAGTTTGCTTGGCTGAATCTTCTCCATTCAAGTTGTAGTTGTTCAGCAACTTCGCAGGAAAAGGGTTTTTCTTTCCGTAAGCGGGTTCCTCTGCCTCAACCTCCGAAGCCGCTGCCTCGGCGGTAGCCGCTCCTGCAGCTTCTTCCACAGAAGTGAGCCATGCCTCAAACTCGTCATCGTAGTCCGCATCGCAATCGACACGCTCAACGATAGGCGTAGCTCCGAGAGCCTTTAGACGTAGGTCGATATCCACTCCACACTTACAAAAATCTGGGTAGTTTGAATCTCCCAACGCGAGTACAGAATACTTCAAGCTCTTGAATTCTGGAGCAGCGTCACTCAGCAACCAATCGTAGAAACCAGCCGCATTGTCAGGAGGCTCTCCCTCCCCAAAGGTGGAGGTGATTATCAGCACTAACGACTCTTCGCTAAGCTTGGCGACATCGTATTCTCCAAGATCGCAAACAGTCGGTTCGAAACCTTTACCACCCAAAGTCTTGGCAACTTTTCGAGCTAGCCCCTCACTGTTGCCAGTTTGGGATCCCCACAAAATGGTTAGCGGTTTTGCGGCTGCAGGCTGCCCCACCTCTCCCGCGTCCTGACTGGAAAACATTCCAGCTAGAAAGCCGTTAAGCCATGCTCTCTGCTCAACACTGAATGGTGCGTTTTCTGGAATAAATGGAGCGTTCACTGTATTTTTCCCGTGTGTAATTGTTTTCCCTTACCGTTTCGAATCAGTTGGCCAAAGCTTGCAATTCCTCGACACTCTTGTCTTTCGCGAATTCAACGAAGCTTTGCCCAGCATCCCTTTGGCTGAGGTAGCTATTCATAATTTTTGCCACCAGAGGTTTTATTTCCGTGAAAGGCACACTCTTGAAGACCTCCTTGGCAACTGCCTGTTCGTTGTCCACGCCTCCGCCGATCACGACGCTGTAACCTTCGACGGATTCATCTCCGACCTTAACCTTCACCGACTGCATCCCGATGTCGCCAATGTAATGTTGGGCACATGAGTGCTGACAGCCAGTTACGTGGATATTGATTGGCAAATCCATCTCGACTTCCTTTTTCAGATAGTCTCCGAGTTCCACCGCGTTGGACTTTGTATCCGCTGAAGCATACTTGCACCCAAAATTTCCAGTACAAGCAATGATACCGCCAAGGATGGGATCCGCTTTGCAATCGAATCCAATCTTCTCGACTTCAGCTACAAGCGTATCAACATCTTCATTACGAACATTCGTAATCAATAGATTCTGCCAAACCGTTAGGCGTATCTCTCCGCTTCCAAATCTTTCGGCTAGGCTCGCAACCGATTTCATCTGCTCAGGGAGCATCTTTCCAACTGGAACTCGCACGCCCACATAGCTCAAGCCTTCTTGCAGCTGGGGATGGATTCCAAGGTGGCTGTGTCGCTTGATCGAGCGACGCGAATCGCACTCTTTCAACTCCATGCGCACTAGATCGAAGTCTAGTTTTGACTCGGTCTCTTCCACAAATTTTTGGTCGCCCCATTTGTCGATCAGGTACTTCAAACGAGCCTTTTTACGATTAGTACGATCGCCGTTCTCGATGAATACTCGAATCATGGCTGCAGCCACTGCGAGGCATTGCCCTGGCTTGATTAGGATGCCGCAATCCTTGGCAAATTGCTTGTGACCCGTGATACCAGCCAACTGAACTCGGAAATATATCCCCGGCTCTACCGCTTTCCCCTCACCCACTCGGACGGCGTAGAAAGCGATGTCATTTGTATCCGCACAGACGCTCATAGCCCCACCGCCATCGAAAGAAATATTGAACTTTCGCGGCAGTCCGTAGAACTCTCTGGTATTTAGAATCAAGTGATGCATCGCCCGCGTCAGAGGCTGGACATCGTATACCTCGTCTGGATCTATGCCCGAAGTCGCAGAGCCAGTGATGTTTCTCAAGTTGTCCGCACCCGCTCCTCGCGAAGTTAGCCCTAAGTCAACCAGCTTATCTAGTACCTTGACCGCATTTTTAGGCTGAATCTCGCGGAGCTGAAAATTTGCCCGTGTGGTGATGTGCGAGTACCCACCTGCCCACTCCTCTGCCATTTCAGCCATACCTACAAGCTGGTGAGAACGCATGATCCCACCTGGGATACGGCAGCGCAGCATCAGGTTCTCCTGAGCAGGAGCCACGTTGAATAGCCCGTAAAACTTGAAACGGAAAACATCAGGCCCATCAGGCATCATATTTGACTCAGCGTGACGGAGAATGTCTTCGTAGGCGTCTAAGCCATTCTTTTCTAGCTTAATCCGCTCTTCCTTACAGAGATCATCCACAGGAGTGCCGTAGAGGACCTCAGCTCCAGATGACGAAGACTCCGTATCCGCTGTGTACTTACCATCGGATTTTTTCCCCAAAAAAGGAGAGAAACCTCGCTGGCTCGCTCCTGCGAAAAAGCCGGCTAGATACTCCTTTTGTTCGGTGGTAAAAGTCTGATTCAAAGTAGTCATCTTTCTTAGTTCCTTACATTTAGCACTCCCGATGCCACACTCAGCCGGACATTTTCTCTCAGGCTGCAAGTTCCGAAAAAACCATTTCCCAAAGCGAACTAAACATGTCGCTAACAGCTATTAATCAATCACTTGCAAACTTCAGAAATGATTTTCGCTCCCTGCATTAAAAAAATTTTGGTCTAAATTAATCGTTTTTCGGGTATTTAACCAAGGATCGCCTGCTTGTTTTTATATGTCTATTTTTTATAATTCTTATCAACTTAATTAATTTTATTCACTCTTTCAAAATTAAGCAGGCAAGAAAAGCTAGGTGTTGAAAAAGGGCCTTCAACTAACCGACTGGCTGCAACTGCACAGCACAGTGCTTGTAGGAAGGCTGACGCGAATGCGGATCGAAATCCGGCTTGGTCAGCCAATTCGTTTCCGGATAATGCATCGGCATAAACACTTGCCCCGGCTGGACGGTTGGAGTCACAAAGACGCCAGCCTTCACCACACCTCTTCTTGAGGAAACCGAAACTAGGCTGCCACTAGCCAATCCCATTCGCTCCGCATCTGTCGGGTTTACTTCGACGTAAACATTCTTCGGATACAGCTTCCTAAGTACGTCAGATTTAGCGGTACGGGTTTGCGTGTGCCATTGGGCAGAGGTCCCCCTACCCGTTAGCAAAACAAACGGATAATTCGAACAGGTCGGCTCCGGCAAAGGCTTCGGGTGGTCGTATAAGAAAATGGCCTTGCAGCCTGGGCGATAGAACTTGCCATCCGAAAACAGACTCCGATGAGTTTCGCCATCCTGATCTTCACTCCGATACGGCCACTGGACCCCCCCCTTCGCTGAGAGATCACCATACCCAGACAGACCAGAAATATCGCAAGGACGATCCTTCGTCAGACGGCATAGGATTTTAAATACGTTTTCGGGCGTGTCCCACTCCTTAAACATCGCTCCACATCCCCAATAAGCGGCCAGCAAGCGGAATATATTAAAATCGGAAAGCGCCTTTCCAGGAGCTTTATGAACCTTGCGAGTGACCCCAATCCTTCGTTCAGAATTGATAAAGGTGCCCTCCTTTTCACCCCAGCTCGCCGCCGGCAAAACGAGATCCGCCAGCTGGGCCGTTTCGGTACTGTGATACATGTCCTGCACCACGAGAAACTCTAGCTTCTTTACCGCATCACGAAAACGACCTTGGCCGACCCACGAATGAGCCGAATTGGTTGCGATGATCCAAAGCCCCTTGATCTTGCCTGATTCAACACCATTTACGATCTGATCATATGCCCAGCAATTCTCGTCCGGAATATTGGATACATCGATCTTGAGAATCTCCGAAACCTTATTGCGATGCCCCTCGTTTAGGAAATCGTGCCCGCCAAGCAGACTCGTCGTATTGGAGAAAAGCCTCGAACCCATCGCATTGCATTGCCCGGTGATCGAATTGGGGCCTGTTCCCGGCCGACCAATGTTGCCGGTCATGAGGCAGATGTTGATCATCGACTGAGCAAGGCGAACGCCTTCGTAGCTCTGATTGACTCCCATGGTCCACCAGAAAGAAACCCGCTTACCCCCAGCGATGCTTGCGACAAATGCCTCGATCGCAGAAACAGGCAAGCCACTGTCGCTAGAGACTTTTTCGAGGGTGTATTCCTGTACGAAATCCTCGAAGCCCTCGAAACCTTCAGTGTACCGATCGACATAGTCTCGCTTGATATGGCCTTGCGCGATGAGCTCTCGAGCCACTCCATAAAAAAGCGAAAGATCGGACTTGGGCGCAATCGCCAGATGCGTTGTCGCCGCGTTGGCAGTTTCGGTACTGCGGGGATCGACAACAATGATCTCGGGCTTGTTCTTGTTGCGCATCACACGCTGCCACATGATCGGATGGGCGATACAAGGATTAGCGCCCACGAACACGAGAACATCAGAATCCTCGTAGTCCTGATACGAGTACGGTGGAGCATCAAAACCAAAAGATTGTTTGTAGGCTGCCACCGCGGTAGCCATGCACTGACGGGTATTACCATCGCCATGGCGGATACCCATACCGAATTTGCCCAAAGCTCCCAAAAAGGCGAAATCCTCACACGTGATCTGCCCCGTCCCCAACCAAGCGAGACTGTCCGGACCATGCCTTTCCTTTATCGCTTTGAATTTCTTGGCGAAGGTAGACGCAGCCTTTTCCCAACTGACAGGGTGCAGCTCACCATCCTCACCTCGCAGAAGCGGCTCGGTTGCCCTATCCGGAGCGTCCAATACCCTCAACGCCTCCCAACCCTTTGGGCATGCCATGCCCAAATTCACCGGATACGCCGGGCTTGCGCTAAGATTAACCCCTTCGCCATCCCGCAGGTGAACCTTCAATGAACAACCAGTAGCGCAAAAGCCGCAAACACTGTCCACTGTGCTCGTTGGCTTTAGGCGCTCCGGGACCTTCCCAAGCCCAAAGCCGCCGGGATTGAGAACTAGATCCTTGGTTAAAGGTCCGCTCCACTCCCTCAGGAGCGTGTTTTTTTTGGTACGTTCGGGAATAAGCTCATTCATCCGTTATGTCCTCCAGGCATTTTAGGAGCGTTAACTGCCTTGAAATACAAGACGCGCTCCAACAATTCACTTAAGCAAACTGAGGCCAAGCCAACTAACGCGAGCCACAGCCCTCCTAAAAAATATCCCAATACCACTGTTGCGGCAACTACAGCGGCAGAAAAGAGCCTGAGCTTCCAAATTGTGGACAAAGGACCTTCTACCAGTCTAACCGTAACCGCGTTCTCGTGCAGCGATTTCCACTCCCCAAATAGCTTCAGGGCCAGAACAAGGTTTATTGACAAAACCTCGAATAAACCGACACCCCCAGCCGCAATTGCGGCAAACGATAAAGCGCCCAAAACCACAGAGCCATAAAATTTGAATGCCGAGATGCGAAGCCTCCAAAAGCTCCGCTGCGTATCCACGTATATAAATACAGAGGTAAGGACTCCGATAAGCCCAACCAGAGCTGAGGCCCAAGCGGCTACCTTACCCCAAGGCCCGACTGCCGCCGCGTAGTCAGAGAAACCAAACCAGCCAAGACAGATAGCTCCCAAAGCGGGAATCGAAATCCCCGAGCAAAATCCCAAAACCACTGCCTCTCGACTTAGCCAAGAGCGGCGGAAACCTACGAATATCCGCCAGGCCTTGAGCGGTTGACCAAGGTGAAGAGCGCTGCAGAGCAAGCCAACGTGCAATACGCCCCAAGCGATCGCGTAGGCGATATCGCCCCCCCTTTCCCAGGAAAACGCCGAGGCCAAGAAACCGCCTATGCCAATCTGACTTAGTGCCAAAAGGCCAACCAAAGGCCAGTGGGTGTGCTGCGGCCTAAGGACATGGGCATCCGCTGCCACCAGATTATCCGGCAGCTTCTTGCTCGATATATAACTCGTCGAAGGCTTGGTGTAGGACGGATCTGGAGAGGCCGGCAAAAAGCCCCCTCCCCGAGAAGATTTGGCTAGCACTTCGTTCGTCTCCACAGTCACGATCTTGATAGCCTCATGCGGACAAGCCTGCACGCAAGCAGGCGCCTCCCCCGAGGACAATCTGGAGTGGCACATGTCGCACTTTCGCACCACACCACGCTTGCTGCTATACTTGGGTACATCGTAGGGACATTTGAGCACGCAATACTGGCACCCAATGCATTGGTCGTCCAAATGGAGGACAATCCCACTCGCCTCGTCCTTCTCATAGGCGTTGACCGGACATCCGATAAGGCAACCCGGCTCCACACAATGATGACACGCAGTGGTAACGGTTTGGAGATAGGGCCCCTGCTCACCCTCACCCACGAGAGAGCCAATATCCCTCCAAGTCTCGTCTTCATCCAAGCCATTTAGGCTATGGCAGGCCGTTACACACCCCTTGCAGCCAGAGCAGCGGTCAAGATCCACCTGAAAGGCATATTGCTCACCCTTTCGGGGAGCCGAAAGAGGAATCAGGTCGCCGAAGCGTCCGCCCTGACCGCCGGATTCACTTTCCGCCGCATCAGCGAAACGGCCCACAGGCGTACCAACTTGCTGCTGCTCCTCCAGCAACATGTCGATCAACGTCTTATCCTTCAGGTCTATCAGCTCGCTCATTTCCGTCTTGATCTCACAAGCCGCTGAGCCACGTCCGCGCCAAAACCTAACAATGTTCAAATTACCACATTTCTTATTTTTGTTAAATTCGATTAATTATTTTCATTCATCTCCAGTTGGCTGATTTTCCCGCTCTAATGAAAGGGCCAAGCAATCGAAAGGGTAGCCACCGCTTCGACTCCCATTCCAAAAATACAGGCATCAAAAAAGCGCTCGCCAACAAACGAAGGGAATCGGGAGATCAAAAAAACTCGCTTCCCAGCAATTTCGTTTCCGCTTCGGAATAGCATTTTTCAAGAAATAAGATCACGATCTCATTCGTACCCGTTTCTTTTTACTGTAAGGAAACCACCAAGGTTGCCTGCCATCGAAACGCCGGCTAACCTTCGCGAATTGTTCTAGCCAACCCCATACCCCAAAAGCCATGGGCAAATACCACACGTGCCGTTTTACTCTTACCCTTGTCGCGCTAACCAGCTTGGGAGCAACCCCGAGCCTCTGGGCGAAACGCATCCCGAACCTTTCGGACGAGAAAATAGCAAGCAGTACCGCCAACAAGCTGCAGCACGACCTCAAGGAATTGGAAGCTTACAATTTGAGCTTCAGAATTGATGTCGCCAGGAAAATTCTAGAAAGCACCCCTACTCCTCGAGCCAAAAAGCAACTGGACCGACTTCTCCAGCAGAGGGCGACCATCTTGTCGGCCATTGAAAACGCAGCGGAATCAAGCAGGCCCATCTCTACTCGCCTAAATTCGCTGGCAGCTTACTCAAACTACTTCTTGGCAGACGAAGCTCTCGCCCAGACTTTGGCGGAGTCCGAATTCAAAAGGGATTTAGCCGACACGCTCTCAGAATTGAACAAAAACGGGGCCCTCGAGGAACTGTCGAACATAGCGACCACGATCAAGGCATCTGGATTAACCACCCCTTTTGAAGACCTGCTTCATACAGAATTAGACCGTGCGATACAGGGTAAAGTTGGAAAGCAAACCACCTCCGAAGCCTTCGAGATCTTGACAGCTCGCATGCTCGGCGGGGCGACTCCCGGACTTGGCCTGCGGATCGACCTCCAAGGAGGCAGCCAGCCGCTTTGGCCCGTATTGAAAAGCTCCTTACGCCGCACTTGGGGAAGCAGTTTCCAACTCAAGTTCGATGAAGACGCGACGCCCGCAGACATTCCCATTGAAATATTCAGCACGATCGAGCTCGCGCCACTAGAAGAGCAAGTGGCTGAAACGCAAAAGACCATAGAGTCGAAAATACCCGGCCAGGCCACAGCCACTGAAAATCCAAAATTCGCCAAACTATTGGAGCTCTACGAAAACGCCGACCGGGACTACAAGGACGATATCGAACGATTCTACGATACTGAGCATCGCTACTACCTCGAGGAAATCGACGAGATTCGAGACGATTCAAAACGTCTAGTCATCGAAAGAGCCCGAGAGGAAAATCCAGACCTGACAGAAGGGCAGATTCTCAATACAAGCGAAGGTGCTAGGCAGGTCGAGTACGAGCTCAAAAAACAGGTCAACCTACGAAACCTTAGTCAGCCCCAATTGCCTGAACCTCCCCATGAGCGCATTCTAGAGGAGCTGTCAAAAACGCCCCCTACCCTACACAAAATGGGAGAGGAGACTCCCTACGAATACAGCCAACGCTCCATCGAAGTTAACTTCAAAACCACCGCAAAGCTTTCCGTATCATCTCCACTACTACAAAGTTCAGAAGTGAGCCGGCAACCCACCACCGAACACAACAACAGCTGGTTCGAAACCATAGGAGCCCACCCCCGCGACCTCACTGCCGCAAAAGGAAACTATAGCGACGAAGCCAGGGAATCCGCGCGAAAGCTATTCCTACTCGATTTTGGAGCGGACTGTTCCCGTCAGCTCAAAGCAGCCCTCTCCGAATTAGCCCAAAAAACTTACGCCACCGGACAGCAAAACGGTCAAGAAACACTGATCGCTAAGGCCCTTGCGATTCAACTATCCCAACAATCCACCCAAAGCACAAAGCTCGATACCGCTACTAAAATCAGACTCCTCTCCGAAATTGCCTCCAGCCCGGGAGGGAGTGTTCCCAGCATTATTCTATCCTACGCTGACACACTTGCCAAGTGGCCCCAAGAATCAGCTTCCGTTGCTTCGAATTAACCTCGTTCGCTTATGATAAAAACGCCTCGATCCGCCACTGCCTTTTTTGCAAAGTGGCTGGCAGCGGCACTCCTGATCTCCGCCCCCTGCGCCCTGCCCCAAACCTCGCTCGAAAGAGCCAAAAGCCTACCGCTCGAAACGATCGAGCTTCACACCAGAGCAGCCTCCGAAAAAAGCGGTTGGCAAACAGATAAGGAAATCCTCCAGCACAGCCTCTACACCCTTAGGCAAACGATTGCGGAACTGGACCGAAAAATAGCAGAGAGCAAAGCTCAGGCCCAAACCCATCTCGCCACCAGCCAGAGGGCATCTACCAATCTGGCTCAATTCCAGGACGGACAAGCGATCCTGAAAAATCGCATCGAATCCCTGCAAACAGCAACCCTTCGCTTAGCCCGCTATGCGCCCCCGCCCCTGACAGAAAAGATAGCGCCGAGCCTGAGGACTCTCGAGGGAGCAACCCTGCAAGAAGACCTTTCGCTCCGGATACAGGCTGTAACAAGCATCCTTATAAACTTAATACAGTTCAACCAGACCTTTTCGGACGTTCGCAGTCTGCACACATTTCCAGACGGAAGCAGCCAAGAGGTGAGAATCCTTTACCTTGGCCTCGCTCAGGGGGTAGCGGTCAACGGCGATTCCAGCTCAGCTTGGATTCTAACCCCCGCTCCCGGAGAATGGGTTTGGACAGAAGTAAAATCCAGCACCCAACAAATAAGCACCGCCTTTTCCGTGCTTGACCGGGACACCACGCCAAAATTCGCCGAACTTCCCGTGCGGTTAACAACCATAGACCTAGATAGGGAATGAAATTTAATCGATCCCATCTCCCTACATTTTGGCTGTCCGCCTTGCTGCTTTTTACCTGGCAAAGCATCACGGCTAACGAGCTCGATGCTGTTTTGCCAAAGCTCGAATCGGATAGAGACGCAGCCCTTGCAACATACAAGGAAACGGTAGAAGCAATCAACCAGGAGAAGCTCTTGCTTGTTCGCGAGGCAACCGAACTTGATCGCACCGTAATTGAGAGGAAGGAACAACTAAGACTGCTCGACCTCGAGAAACTTGAGCGAGAGCAAACACAACTCCTTGCAGAGGAAACCCTATCGGAACTCGAAAACGTATCGGCTTACGTAGACGGCGTCCTACGAGAGTTCTCGAATAAATTCCTGAGTCGTATCGACTTTTCAGAACAGCAGAGATTCCTAAAAGAAGTCACCGAGATAAACGAGTCCCTTCGACTTGAAAGCGGTAGCTATGATCAGAATATAGCTGCTCAGCTAGATGTCGTCGAACTTTCAATCGGACTTCTTGAGCAGAGCATCGGCGGATATCGTTTCGAAGGCTCATCGTTAAGTCCGCAAGGTATCCTAAAGTCGGGTACAATCATCCGTTTCGGACCAGCGAGCTATTTCGCATCGGACGAAAAGACAGCCTCAGGACTACTCGTACCTAACGCAGGAACCATCGAACCGAAAACGGTTCCATTGACTGCTGAAAACAATCTGAATATTTCAAGCTTAGCTTTGGCTAAGGAAGGTTATCTGGCCATCGACACTAGCCTAAACGCCCTGAAACTAGACCGAGAACGTGGATCCACATGGCAGCATCTACAAAAAGGTGGCTGGGTAGGCTACGTCATCATGAGCCTCGGAGCGATCTCCCTCGTCCTCGTACTCGCTAAGATCGCAAGTATCAAAAGCGAAGCTCCAGCCACACCCGATAACATATCTGCAATCGTCTCCCACGCTCAGTCTGAAGACTACGACAACGCAGCAAAATCAATCAGCGAGTCATGCTCCAGCGTCAGAACCCTTTTAACCGCGGGCATCAAAAACACGAACCAAACTGTCGACCTTTTGGAAGAGTCACTCTTGTCTGAAGTTCTCGAATACAAACTTAGGCTCGAACGATTCATTCCGGTCCTAGCCCTCACAGCCGCCACTGCCCCCTTACTTGGGCTACTGGGCACCGTAGTCGGCATGATCAAGACCTTCACACTAATAACCGTTTTCGGTACCGGCGATGCAAAATCCCTGAGCAGCGGCATATCCGAAGCGCTAGTGACCACGGAACTGGGACTAATCATAGCGGTTCCTGCCCTAATACTCCATGGATTAGTCATGCATATGATCCAAACCCGCACCGCCGCCATGGAGAGAATCGCGTTCGAGTACGTTAAGGAAGTTAAAAGGATTCCAGACAAAGGATGAACGAGCTATACGATTCCATAGAATACCTATTCAGGAGCGGAGGCTACTCCATGGCTGGATTAGCAGTCCTATCGATTGCCCTGTACTCCTCGCTTTGGAGAACTAGGGCGTTCGTTTTCAGTATCCAAAATTTAGATTCACCGATTCGGCGACTCGAAAAAACCCAACGAAGTCCTTCTGAGGTTCGACAACTATTCCGCGCTTACATTCGTAAACGACTCCGCTTCTCAAAGGTACTAATCGTTTCCGCACCTCTTCTCGGCCTGCTGGGAACCGTCATGGGGATGCTCGACACCTTCGACGCGCTCTCTCATGAGCGGGCGGCCGACACCACGACCTCTGTGGCAGGAGGCATATCCATGGCCCTTATAACAACACAAGCCGGCCTCATGATCTCCCTCCCCGCCCTCTTCCTAACCGAATGGATCCGGCAAAGCTCTAAACGCTGCGAGAAGCAACTGTACCTTAGATCCGAAGAGAACGCATGATAAAAGAGAAGCTACGCGAAGAAAGAAACGAGCAGGTGGAGATCAATCTTTCACCGATGATCGACTGCATTTTCATTCTGCTCATCTTTTTTATACTGACGACCGTTTTCGTGGAAGAGACCGGGATCAAGGTGAATAAACCAAACGCAGCGAACGCCGTTTCCCTGGAAAAAAACAGCGTACTCATAGCCATCACTGACCAAGGCAAGATCGTTTACGGCGGTCACGAAATCGGAGTCTCTGGCGTGCGGGCCGTGGTCGAGCGCGCGCTGAGAGACACGGAATCATCCGTCATCATTCAGGCCGATCGCAACTCGCTCCATGGTCTATTTAGCGAGGTTTACGGCGAAGCGAAAGCAGCCGGGGCACGTAATATTCAGTTCTCCACCAAAACAGAATGAGCAAGGTTTCAGACATTGAGTCGCTTTTGACGGAAAAAGCCTTTCCAGCTAGCTCCTACCTCGCAGGAGTGCTCACGAGCGCCGCAATTTTCGCCCTGATCGCAATCAGCCAATTCCGAGAAATGCCGACCCCTTCGGAACCAGAAACCCAACTCACTGATTTCTACCTTCCGCCACCACCGCCTCCCAAACCGGCCACCCCACCTACCGAACAAAGACAGGTGGAAATCGACTTCTCCGTGCCCATCGACCCTAGTCCTTTCGAATTGTCGCTCGATTACTTGAACGTCCGCATTGGCCCTCAAACGGAACAGTTCAAAAAGGTCGCTTTCGATATAGACGAATCAATCGAGAGCTTTCGTCAAATGGGGCTCTCCCGCATGCAAGTTTTCGATAACGCCGACCTGGATGAACCCCCGATTCCGCTCCGTCGATCCACTCCCAGCTTTCCGCTTGGATACGACGGAGTCACCTTGAAAGCCCTAGTTCAATATCGCGTGACCGATCAAGGAATAACAGAGAATATAATGATTCTCAGCTGCAATATCCCGGAAATGAACGACCGTATCGTGGAATGCATCAGGCAGTGGACATTTAAACCCGCCATCAAAGAGGAACAGCCGGTACACTCGTGGGCCCGTCATACCATATCCATACAAAACAAGGTCAAACCCGACTCACCCTTTGCACTATGATCCTCTACAAGCATCATACATCCAAACTTCTGCTACAAATCGCCTTCACCATAGCCCTCCTCAGTTCCCATTCACGAGGGCAAGAGCTTTTCGACCTTGGCTACCGCCTACAGAGCGACAGCCAGTTTCGGGAGAGTTTCCTATCCAGCTACGGGATCAACGCGGAAAACGAGCCCCCTATCACCGAGCTCGAATCAGTAATACTCCAAAAAGTGGCTGAAATGTTCAAGGTAAACACAGCGTATGCCCAGACCATGCTTGAATCCTTAGTGAGCGAAAATACCAAAACCTCAGCCACCTTCAACTACCTGCTCGCAAATCTGTACTTCGAAAACGAAGAATACCTCCTCGCTGAAACGGAGTACCAGAAAGCGATAGAAAAATTTCCATCTTTCCAGCGGGCTTGGAAAAACCTTGGGGTGCTCTTGATGCGGGGAGACGACATCGAAAAGTCGATGCAGGCCTTCTCTAAAAGCGTCTCATTAGGAGATACATCGGCTGGGACATTAGGCAGACTCGCTTATTGCCACTTTTTACTCGGAAATTTTCTTTCCTCAGAAGCAGCATACACACAAGCGATCCTGCACGACCCAGAGAATCCCCAATGGCTGGAGGGCAAGGTTCAAGTATTCATGGAATCAGGACGTTTCGAGGAAGCAGCCCTCATGCTCGACGAGCTCATCCGCAGATATCCAACATCGAAAATTTATTGGCTCGCTCAATCCAACGCGTTCCTCGCCCTCTCGCAAAACGAGCAGGCCGCTCGAAACATCGAGCTCATTCGCGGCATGGGAGCAGCAGGAACGGACGAACTGAACCAGCTAGGTCGACTGTATGCCAGCCTAGGGCTGGGTTCTTTAACCTACCGTACCTTTTCGGAACTGGTGGAGAAAGAGCCGAATAGCGCAACTCTAAGCATCGTAGAGGCAGCAATTGCTCTTCAGGAAAAAGGAGACAACACGACCGCAAAGGAGCTGGTCTCGTTGCTTGAACCCGACGAGGAAAACATCCCGGAACAAATCGCCCAATCCTACTTTCGCCTAAAAGCTAGTTTGGCCAAAGATAGCGGTGACTTGGATTCAGCCATCGAATTTTGGACCGAAGCCCTGAACCGCGACCCCTTAAACGGTGAATACCTGCTGAGACTTGCCTCACTCCAAATCGAAAAAGGGAACAAAGCCCAAGCTTACCTTTTCGCGGAGCGAGCCCAACTCGACGAAGGTAGCCGTTTCACCGCACTGCTTTTGCAAAGCAAGCTTCTGGTAGAAGACCGCCGCTTCGACGATGCCCAAGTCACGCTCGGCAAAGCCTTGCAAATCCGATCAAGCGAAAGTCTCCAGAATCTGTACACACGGGTCGTGGAAGCGAGTGCCCAACTTCGCTAAAGCTGGACAAAAAAAGCGGACGCCTGACCTGAGACGTCCACTTGACACAACTAAACTAAATTTTTGGATACAACTAGCGAGCTAAACGATTTTCGCTTTCTTCCGTGCTTTTTTCTCCTTCTCGCAGTCGTCGAGGAACTGCAGCAAACGTCTGCGGTATTCGTAGAATTCCGCTGTCTCCATGATTTCAGCACGATCGCGCGGATGCTCAAAATCGATCTCCATCACTTCGCCCACTTTAGCGCCTGGACCATTTGTCATCATGCAAATCCGGTCCGACATAAATACGGCTTCGTCCGGATCGTGCGTGATCATCATTGTCGTGATCTTTTCCACGTTTAAGATGTTCAGGATAACATCCTGCAGGTCCATACGTGTGAGCGAGTCGAGACGGCCAAAAGGCTCGTCCAGCAAAAGCATCTTGGGTCGAAGAGCGATAGCGCGAGCGATACCGACACGCTGCTGCATACCACCGGACATCTCACGCGGGTAGCGATGCATGGAATCCTTTAAGCCTACCGCGCCAAGAGCGTACTCCACCATTTGAGCCCGCTCCGCTTTGGTAGCCTCCGGATAAACCTGCTTAACACCAAGCATCACATTCCCGTAGCAAGTCATCCAAGGCAGTAGACAAGGAGCCTGAAAAACGACAGCCCGGTCCGGACCAGGTCCTGAGACTTCGTTCCCGGCGACAACCACGCCGCCAGAGGTGATCGGTATAAGCCCAGCGATCATATTCAAAACCGTGGACTTTCCGCAACCGGAGTGACCGATCACGCTAACAAGCTCGCCTCGCTTAACCAGCAAGTTAAAGCCATCCACGACCTTGATCGCTTCTCCGAAAGGGTTCGGATACGCCTTTACGACATCAAACAGTTCTACGTATCTATCTTCGATCATCGTTTTGCTATCTCCTTATCGGATGTTGATTGGACGGCGAGCTACCGCGGTAAAGTCGCGCGGTTTTATGTCCGGCATCTGGACGGAATTGTCGGCCTGCAGCTCCTTGGACTCTTGATTCATTCCCACTAGAAACCGAGTCACGTTGTTCTTCAGTTTCATAAATTCTGGGTTTGTATTCAAATTCGCGCGATCGCGGGGGCGTTCTAGCGTAACTGGGAAGGCTTCGGCGAGTGTGGCGCGTGGGCCGATCGTCAAAGGCACGATCCTGTCAGCCATCAGCGTAGCCTCGTCCACGTCGTTGGTGATCATCACCACCGTGCGCTTGTCTTCTTCCCAAATGCGTATGATCTCGTCCTGCAGAACCGCACGTGTCAGCGCATCCAAAGCGCTGAGCGGCTCATCTAGCAAAAGGACTTCCGGCTGCATGGCTAGCGTACGGGCTAGAGAAACACGCTGTCTCATACCCCCAGATAGCTCGTGTGGATTCTTTTCGAGAGCCGGCGTGAGGCTCACCATTTCCACGTAACGTTCCACATGCTCTTTAACCTGAGCGTTCGAAAACTGAGGAAAGACCTGCCGCACCGCCAACTCGATATTTCCGAAAACGGTCAGCCAAGGCAACAACGAGTAATTCTGGAACATGATTCCTAGCCGGGGTCCCGGCTGACCTATCACCGTTCCATGCAGCCTGACCTCGCCCTTATCGGGCTGTTGCAAGCCAGCCAACAGCGACATCAAAGTACTCTTTCCGCTTCCCGAAAAACCGATGATCGCGACAAATTCGTTTTCTTCGACCGAAAGGTTAACATCGGTAAGAACTTCAGTGCGATTCGAAGGCGGACCAAATCCGATCGAAACATTGTCCAATTCCAAATATGCCATAGCGGTGCTTCAGTTAAAGTTGTATCCGTAACGCTTATACCGAGGTACCACCACCATCGAAGGATACGAAACGCTGCAGAATGATCATCATGCGATCGAGGAAGAAACCGATTATCCCCACCACGAAACAGACCATGATGATGTTAGCGAACGTCAGCGAAGACCCGTTCTGATATTCGTCCCAGACGAACTTGCCCAAACCGTCAGAGGAGGAAAGAGCTTCTGCAGCGATGAGTACCATCCAGCCCACACCGAGGGAGATTCTTAATCCTGCGAAAACCAATGGAAGGGATGATGGAATGACGATCTTGAAGAGGCGGCTCCAAAACCCGAGACGCAATACGCGAGCCACATTTACGTGGTCCTGATCGATCGAAGCCACGCCGAGCGCCGTATTGACCAAAGCGGGCCACACCGCGCACATCGCTACCGTGCACGCCGAGAAGACGAGAGCTGGGTTGATCCCAAGTGAGGAAATTAAAGGAATGCTGTTAACGAAATTCAGCAATGCATTGTTTTCCGGATCCGGGAAAAACGCACCTACCACGATCTGAAAGATCAAGAGCCAAACAACCGGAGAAACCGGCTTAAAGACCGAGATGATCGGCGTCATACACGCCATGAAAATCTTGTTCAAGCCGCACATGATCCCTACTGGAATCGCTACCGCTGCAGCCATGAAAAAGCCAACGAATACGGTGAATACGGAACGTTTCGCTTGGTGATAGATAGTGACCGCGGAAGCATAGCTTTGCCCCTGCAAGCGCTCGATGCCCTCTTCCGCTTTCACTGCTCTCTTAGCGATCTTCAATGCTTCTTTTGCTGAGGTGGCACTTCCAAGCTCGGCCATGTAATCGGCAAGTTCAGCCTCCGATTCCGCAAGCTTTACGCTAAGATTGCGGTCATCGAGGAACTCAAGCCGGGTCTTAAGAAAGAAAAGTTTATCCGCCACGCTATCGTACTCCTTGCGAGCAAGCTCGAGTGGCTTGTATTTGTGGGAGCGGATCTCGTCGATCTGCGACTTGAGCTCATTTTGCTTAGCCCTTTCGTCATCGGTAGCGATTCCGTCCTGACGTATCGCCTCGATCAATACAGTCGCTTCGACCTCGCCCGCAGCGACGCGTTCTGAAATCGCCGCGATCTCGGCATCGCGCGCCTTACCCGCCGCTCGAGTCTCTGTCTTTAACTTGTCAAGTTCAGCATCCAAAGGAGCAACAAGGGTCGCTTCGCGCTCTGCCTTCTCCTTTTCCTTTTCAGCCACGGCGGCCTTCAAAGCATTCGCCCTTGCGTCGAGAGCCTCATACTCAACCCTGACTTCCTCGAGAGCTTCTTTCCTTTCGTCGCCTTCAAGGAGAAAATCGCTCTTTTTGACCGCTTCGCGTTCCGCTATCGTATCATTGATTTGTACCGACTCCCAAACTACATCTGGAGTTGGGACCTCACCTGACTTTGTCTTGTGACGCGGCCCTATCCATGACCAGAACCAAAAGCAGAGCAACACAAAGGCTGCTGGTATGAGCAGATATTTGACGATCGCGGTGACTTGCTTCTGCGGCTCTTCGCCAAACGCCAGGCGTATCACAGGATCGAACGCCGTGAAGCCACTCACATCGAGGGCCTTAAGTATCTTATACTTTATTTTGTCCTTGGTTGATTCAGCCATCTTGATTCAGGGAAGTTTGCGATTCTAGTCGGTATGATGAAGAGGAGGCGGCCCACTCAGCACAGGGCCGATAGACCGCCTCCAGCGAATTGACCTAACGATGAAAAATCAGTCTTTGTTTCCGATCTCGTGAGAGTTTAGGTAGCCGATCGGGTCCATAGGATCGTAGAGGATCCCATCGATGAATTCATCTGTAGCAGGTTTATAACCATCGGTATCCCAAGGGATATCTTCTTCGGCTATATAGCCTTCCTCGAGCAGATGTTCCGCAGCGGCGAGATAAACATCAGGAAGGTAAACTTCCTTGGCGACATCGTGATACCACTCGGCTGGCTTTGCCTCGGTGATTTGACCCCAGCGACGCATTTGCGTAAGGAACCAGATACCGTCGCTGTACCAAGGGTAGGAACTGTGGTACTTGAAGAAGACATTGAAGTCAGGCATCTCGCGCTTGTCAGTCTTCTGGAAGTAGAAATAACCTGTCATGGAGTTCTTGATCACGTCAAAGTCGGCACCCACGTAGTTTGGCTGAGAGAGGATACGCACCGCCTCTTCACGGTTCAAAAACGCTCCATCTTCGTCCACAGCATCGAGCCACTTGCCAGCCCGGATAAGAGCCTTCACTACAGCAATGTGTGTGTTTGGGTTTTCTTCCGCCCACTTAGCGCTAACTCCGAAAACCTTCTCTGGGTTGTTCTTCCAGATATCGTAGTTGGTAGTGACTGGAACTCCAATTCCCTTGGCCACAGCCTGCTGGTTCCAAGGCTCTCCTACACAGTAGCCACTGATATTACCGCTTTCCAAGGTGGCTGGCATTTGAGGTGGAGGCGTTACGGACAACTCAACTTGAGCATTGGTGAAACCCTTCTTGTCTTCTGCAGTATAGAAACCTGGGTTTATACCTGCTGCCGCCAACCAGTAGCGGATTTCGTAGTTGTGAGTGGATACAGGGAAAACCATCCCCATCTGCAACTTCTCACCCTCTTCCATCTTTTCTTCCACGATTGGCAACAGAGAGTCCGCGGTGATTGGGTGCTCCGGAGTGTCCGTGTCGAGATCAGGATCATTTTCCTGCATCTGCTCCCAGATGGCATTAGATACAGTGATGCCGTTACCGTTTAGATCCAAGGTGTAGGCAGTCACGATGTGAGCCTCCGTGCCAAATCCGATAGTCGCAGCGATCGGCTGTCCAGAGAGCATATGAGCTCCGTCTAGCTCGCCATTGATCACATTGTCCAATAGCTGCTTCCAGTTCGGCTGGGCGATGACCTCAACCTGCAAGCCTTCGTCTTCGAAAAAGCCTTTTTCCTTAGCGATAACGATAGGAGCGCAGTCAGTCAGCTTGATGAAACCAAACTTTAGCTCGTCTTTTTCCAGGTCCAGTTGCTCGCCTTGAAGCGAGGACAGCGCTACAACAGCGCCGGCAGTAGTTAGCCACTTATTTAAGTTCATTGTTCAAGTTAGTTTTAGGTAATCGTTGTTGAGGCGAATTTATGCCATCCGTAGTGATTTCTCACCTACAGAATCAGAAGCTCACCCGGCCACCTGATAAAAAACAGCCAGATACCCCATCATAAGCCACAGGCATGCCAACAATTAGATGCCATCTAAAAATATGACTGAATCAGTCCTCAGAAATTAACCAAAAATAATCCACTACTTCCTCCAAATCATATACTTACAAAACAAACACCACCACTATTGCGATTATTATTATTTTTTAGTAAGTTTTCTTAAATGAATTTCATTCATATTAGAAATTAACCCCTTCCATAAAAAGCAGGTAAGTTTGAGCGGTCGCTTAAATTGGATCTTACCAAAATTGCGTAAAAGCCCGCAAACGGAGCACGCGCACCGAACAGACACAAAAAATGGGCCATCCGCAGATTGGCCCAATGGATCAAAACAAACGCCGCTACGCCTAGCTAGACAGCGAACCAACCCCGCCAACAGCCGCGTCGTAAAGGTCAGGCCGAAATACTTGGCGAGCCACCTCCAACTTCGCCGCATCGGCTTTCAAGCCGCAAGAGGCCTCCATTCTCTGCAGGACCCAATCCGTGTCGGACGGCTTCGGACGATTGGATTCGCCGCTAAAGAACTGCAAAAACGTGGGTTGATGCGAAACCCTGCCAAAACCGTAGTCGAATTTCGGGGACAAACAGTGCTCCAGCAATTCCGGTGAGCAATTGATCTTCTTCTTGTCGCTTAGTATCTCGGCAATCTTTTCTCTCTGGCTTACATCCTCGCAAACGGCACAAGCCTCCACCAGGGCCGCAATCATCGCCGAGCTTTCCTCTTGGTTATTTTCAGCGAAGTCCTGACGGACCATTAAAACCTTTTCCGGATGCCCGGGGCTTAAGTCCTGCGAGTTGACCGGCGACCATCCGATGTTGTCACTGATCGCGCGGCTGGCCCAAGGCTCGCCAGCGCAAAACCCATCAATCGTTCCCGCCGCTAGATTGCGGCACATTTGAGCGGGTGGGAGAGTCACGAGCTCCACATCGGCGTCCGGATTGATATCGGCCGACTCCAGCCACTCGCGCAGGTGAAAATTATGCGGCGAACAGTTATAGACCGTTGCCAGCTTATACTTCCGGAAGGCTTTCCGATTATCCACGTCAAGCTTGAGGGTCTCCTTACTCTTTACGCCTCTTTGGCGAAGCTCTCCCGAAAGCACGATAGCGTTTCCACCACGACTCAGGACCATGCCGGAAACGCAAGGAACGGTCGGCGTCTCTAAACCGAGCGAAGCGACAAACGGCAAGGTAGACAAAGCATGAGCCGCCTCAAGTTCGCCAAAAAGCACCTTTTCGCGAATGGTAGCCCAGCCGACCTCTCTACTCAGAATGACGTTTAGCCCTTTGCTCTCAAAAATCCCGTATTCCTGAGCCACCAGAAACGGGGCAGCATCCACAAGACCTACGTAGCCAATACGAGTCGCGGTGCGTCGTTGCGATACCGAGCGCAATGACACGCGTGTACGAGATTCCATAAGATTAGAGCCAGCCATTTTAAAAACTGCAGCCGCCTTCATGCCAAAAAGCTCTTAACCCTTGAAATCCAAATTGTTTTTATACAAAAGGTCATTCTAATAATAATTTTCATGCGCGAAGACATCATAGACAGCCGTCAATTGCTCGCTTTCAAGACTTTGGCGGAAACCGGAAGCTTCACACTGGCCGCCAAGCAGCTCAATCTTACGCAATCCGCTGTGAGCCATTCCATCAAAGCGCTCGAAGAAGACCTGGACTGCGCCCTGATCAATCGACTTGGACGCAAGATACACCTCACCGAGGCGGGTGACATCTTCCTCGCTGCCGCAGACCGAATCCATCAACGGATGCAACGGGTCCGCTCCGAGCTAGACGCCTTGAATCGCTGGGGAGCCGGTCGACTTCGTATTGGCGCCGGCACGACAGCCTGCCAATACATCTTGCCCACTGTAATTCGCGAATTTCGCCAAACCTTTCCCGATTGCCAGCTATCCATTTCCCCGAACGACGCCAAGGAGCTCATGGAGGAACTTCGCGGCAACGAAATCGACCTCGCCTTGACTCTATCTCCCGCGGGCAATGAGGAGATCGACTGCCAATCCGTTTTCGAGGACAACCTCCAGTTTGCGGTGGCTCCCTCACACCCATGGGCCAGCCGAAAGGTCGCTCCTATCTCCGAGATCGACGCCCAACAGTTCGTCACCTACAGCAAGGGAAGCCTGACCTTCGAATCGATTCGCCGACACTTCCGCGCAGAAGGTCACTCATTTTCCAAAGTAATCGAACTGGGCTCCATGGAGGCGATCAAGGAACTGGTCAAAATCGGCATCGGGGTCGGCATCATCGCGCCTTGGGTTGCACAAAAGGAAGTCGAGGACGGAAGCATTCACCTCCTCTCGCCTAGCCGTAAAACGCTGAAGAGAACCTGGGGTGTCTGTTACCTAAAAGGCCGTAAACTGTCCCTCATGGAAGAGACTTTCATCGGACTCTGCGAAAGCGTTTGCGACTGTCTCGAACAATAGCAGGCAAACAGCCCCCACCTCACTCCTTCAAAGCGAAGGCGACGTAAGCGTTTCCGCTCGGCGTTCCCATTTTGCCTCCTCCGCAAGCGATGACGACAAACTGTTTGCCGTCTACTTCGTAACAGGCCGGCGTGGCATAGCCTCCCGCCGGAAGCTCCCACTTCCAAAGCTCTTCTCCAGTAGCCGCATCGAAGGCCCTGAAATTCTGATCCTTGCTTGCTCCGATAAATAGCAGCCCTCCGGCCGTCGCAACCGGTCCACCATAATTTTCCGTACCCGTGGGCGGAATCCCTTTTTCGCTCAACTCGGGAAACTCGCCCAAAGTGGTTCGCCAAAGGAACTCGCCTGAATTGAGGTCTATCGCATTGAGCGTGCCCCAAGGTGGCTTAACCGCGGGGTAGCCGTTAGAGTCAACCCAACGGCGATAGCCTGTGTGCGTCCACGGCCGCTTGGGCGGGGAAACCTCTGCAGTGCCGGCCGTCGCATGACGGTCCCCGCTGTCCACACTGACTAAATAATCGGTCAAGGCTCGCCGGTCTTGCTCATCGAAAAAACCGAAAGCGGGCATGACCCCCTTCCCCTTTTCGATCCGAGAATCGATTTCCTCCCACGTCATACGATCTTGAATACCAGCCAGAGCTGGCACGCTTTGGGCAACGCTGCCTTCGCGTTGAGCTCCGTGGCATCCGGCGCAGTTCTGCAGATAAAGCCGCTGCCCTTCGCTTTCAGCCAAAGTGGCGTCGATCATGGTCAATATCCACGGCATCTCGTTTCCATTGACATAAAGAATCCCATTCGGATCGACGGCTGCCCCTCCCCACTCACCGCCACCATCGAATCCTGGAAAGATAATCGTGCCCTCTTTGCTGGGAGGCATAAACGGCGTGTGAGGCCGCACCGTCACAAACCTGTCCAGGATTTCCCGATACGACTCGGTAGAAATGTTGTTGATTTGGTCCGCCGAAAACAGTTGCCGAGCAAAGGGTTCCGGCTTCGTTGGCAAGGGCTGGGTCGGCCAAGCTTGCTCGCCCCGCAAGTCGGACCATGGCACTGGCACTTCCTCGATTGGGAAAAGCGGATCCCCAGTAACCCGATTGAAGAGAAACACATGTCCGGACTTCGTAATTTGAGCCACCGCAGGGATGGACTCCCCTTCCCGACGCACCGTTAGTAGATTCGGCGGAGCGGGCAAATCACGATCCCACATATCATGATGTACGAACTGGAAGTGCCAAAGACGTTCGCCCGTCCGGGCATCGAGAGCGAGCAGACAGTTGGCGAACAGGTTGCTTCCCAAACGCTCTCCTCCCCAGAAGTCAAAGGCTGCAGAACCCGTGGGGCAAAAAACAATTCCCCGCTCAACGTCCACACTCATGCCTGCCCAAACATTGGCGCCTCCTACAGTCTGATAGGCGTCTTCGGGCCAGGTGTCGTAACCGAGCTCACCCGGGCGGGGAATCGTGTTAAAGCGCCAAACCAATTCACCCGTCCTAACATCAAAAGCCCTTATAGGCCCGGGAGCAGCGGGGGCCGGGCCTTCGCCAACTCGCATTCCCATAATGATAAGATCCTCAAAAACCACTCCCGGCGTGTTGGCACTGACCTGCAAGCCCGATGCGGATGCTCCGAGATCCGCCTTCAGATTTATCCTCCCTCGATCGCCAAATGACTCGATCCGTTTTCCGCTACCGGGATCGACCGCAAGCAGATACGGGCCCACGCCAAAAAGAATTCGAGCGTCGTCCCCATCCTTCCAATACGCGAGCCCCCGATTGACGCCACGACCTTCCGAATCCTGCAGGCCTTCGTAAGGATCCAATCGCCAAAGCAACTCACCGGTAGCGGCGTCTAAAGCGATCAAATCAATCTTCGCATCAGTGCCGTACAAGACTCCGTCGATGACCAAGGGATTGCATTGGATTTGCGAGTATCCTCCGGGGTCTACTTGGTCTCCTTGCCAGGTCCAAGCGACCTCCAATTGATCGACATTGGCAGGAGTGATTTGCATGAGCTCCGAGAACTGGCTAGACGAACGATCGCCCAGATAGGAGCTCCAGTTGCCAGTGGACGCGGCCTCCACGAAGGCAGTAAAACAGAGGGCGTAAAACAAAAGGAAACGCAGGTGGGGCATTCCAAATGCTAAGCTTAAAAAAGGGCCTAATGCAATCGCCAAGCTATCGAACCAGGAATTGGATCTCAGTTACGTAACGCTTGGGATTCCCCTTTAGAATCATCCCCGGACCCTTGTGATAAATCTCCCGAGTGGGCGAAACGATTTTCAAGCCCTTGGACTTTACCGCCGCGAACAGTTTGGCGTAGCTCTCCGCAAGCCTTTCGTAGGGTCCCTTGTGCAAAAGAGCCAAAGCGTTTCCGCCGTCGAGCACCCTGAAGCGCACTCCCTCGATTTCCAACTCGGACCTAACCTCAAAGCACGGTTCGAAATGGGCGTCATCCTCTTTATACTCTTCATCGTAATAGAGGCACATCGGCTTACCGCTCAGAACCTTGCCCGCCTTCCTTCCCAAAATACGAAAACCAGACCCGATTTCCGAATAGCGGCCGGTCATCTTATAGCCTGCCACCAACAAATCGGGCACGGTCTTCTCAACCACCACTTCACCCGTCTCATCGTTAGCGGAATCGGCGAATTTTCCGCTCACCACGAGTTCGATTTCACGGATCGATCGCTGATAACTAGCAACTCGCTTTTCCAGCTCCCGTCGCTTCTTTTGCAGTTGATCTAGGAGGTCTCCATCTTCCTCGCATTCGTCCAAAACCTCTGCGATTTCTCCCAAAGAAAAGCCTAGTGTTTTCAGCCCCGAAACGACCCTTGCTTCACCAATCTGCTCTTGGGAGTAGTACCTGTATCCAGATTCAGGATCAATAAAGTCAGGGACTAAAATCCCCTTTTCATGGTAAAGCCGCAAAGCTTTGACCGTAATCTGGCTCACCCTAGAGAACTCGCCGATCGAATAGTTCATCCAAATTCCCCTTACCGCATAGGTTGACGCAGCACTGTCTTTAGCTTTTCAGGAGCCGCTCGCCTCGGGTCACTTAAATAGATCTCGTGATGGAATAGAGCCCGCTCTTTACCAAGCTCTTCTATCTTATCGTGAAGCCGTACGATGCTAGGCCCCTCCTAGTCATAGGGCCCCAGATGCATAATTTGCACAGACGGTCCTTCGTCATAGCTTTCGAAGCGAACCTTATCTAAAGACGCGGGTGCCTTCTTTTCGCGAACCTTCAACAAGGCTTCCTCGAACATTTCATCCGTCACAAATTCGGGCTGCATAATCATGAGTGTCCATTT
The DNA here is from genome assembly GCF_014230145.1 of Pelagicoccus albus. Lineage (NCBI taxonomy): Bacteria > Pseudomonadati > Verrucomicrobiota > Opitutia > Puniceicoccales > Pelagicoccaceae > Pelagicoccus > Pelagicoccus albus. The sequence goes on along the minus strand of NZ_JACHVC010000001.1, from coordinate 155,168 downwards.
CCACTCTTCCCTGCGCTTTTCCTGAAACGCGCTCATGTCGTCTGCCCACCAAAGTCCTTCCAACGGAGGGACCACATAGTCTTGTTGAACCGGGCTGGTCTTGGCCATAAACTTAAGTGTGTACGCCAAGGGATACAGCGCTTCTAGCCCCGCTTCAAAATCCGGAGATTCATTAGGATCACCAAGTCCGTCGATCTTCAGAAACTTCATGCGAGGCACATCCACTACCGAAACCTCTTTCGCCGATGGCCGGTAGAGATGCTTCCATTCTTTTTTGAAATCTATCTTCGTCATGGGGTACCTTTTTAAACCCTTCCCCAACGGGAGAGTCAGTAATTAAATCTTCACTGCGTCATCTCCGCGTGGAGAGTCCAAATTTTGGTTTGAGTTCGACATGTCACATAACTGCGCCACCCTTCGAAGAAGTAGAACGCAGCACCGCATAAAACAGAGCCGTAGATATCCCAACGCCTAACCTTAGCGATTAAAGTGCCTGATACCCTTAAGGGCACGGGGGCTCTGCAAACGGTTCTAGACCTTGCTGGCTAAACGAACCCCAACCCAAAAGACACGAGCCCATGACCCTAAAGCCAAGCACTCTCGAATGGCAACTAGACGAGAATCCTAGCCTGCTCTTTGAACAATTCGGCGAAAAGCTCCAAAAATCGAATACGCCACCCATAGAAACGTCACTCGAGCTATATGATACTTTCGACCAAGCGTTAAGAGAGATTGGCCGCTGCCTTATAAAAGAAAAATCAGAATTCCGAATCGCGGATAGAGTTGGAATTGGCTCCACATCCCCAGAACTTCGTTCACGCACTCGTGGGCAGAATATATTTTGGAACGATTTTCCCGCAGGCGAGCTACGCGACTACCTCAAACCCCTGCTAGAGCTGAGAGCGGCCGTAAAGGTTGCCACCATAAAAATCCTGACCGAAGAGTACAGCATCCTCAATGAGGATGAAAAAACGGTCGCCCGCCTTAGGCTGACACGATTAACGGAGGAAAGCTCCGGTCAAAGCACACAGAGTCTCGCAACAATTCCACTAGTTGGATACACCGAAGAGGCTCAAGAGATAGCGAGCATACTGGATACGCTAACTGGCTTCCACAGGAAGAAGAAGTGCTCTATCGAATGGGTCTTCAACGCGGTCGGAGCAGGCGCCCCACCCCTATCTCCTTCCGCAACGGTCCAGCTAGATTCTGATCAGAGTACCCAGAGCGCCGTTGTCGAAATAGCGAAACAAATGGTACATACAGCGAGCCAGATGGAAGATGGCGTAATCAAAGACATCGACACAGAATTCCTGCACGATTATCGCGTATCTATTCGAAAACTACGATCCGTCTTGAGCCTGACAAAGGGAGCCTTTGCCAAAGATGACCTGAACCGACTAAAGACGGCATTCGGAGGCTTCGCTCGGAAAACATCGAGACTCCGGGACTTGGACGTCTACCTGATGGAGAAGGAGCTTTTCAGGTCTATGTTGCCCCGAAGCCTTCATCCGGGCCTCGACCCTCTTTTTGAATTCTTCGCCAAGGAACGAAGTCGCGAGCTAACAAAAATCCGACGCCACCTGAAATCTGCTGCATACACCAAATCCATCGAATCGCAATTAAACTGGCTGTCGCAAGAAGAGCTCCCCCAAGGGCCAGCAAGCGAGACCCCCATAAAGCCATTTGCATCTCACATCATCGCGATCCACTACAAGCGAGTCCGAAAAATGGGAAAGAAGCTGGACGATACCACACCAGACGAGGAGGTACACGAGCTCCGCATCGAGTGCAAAAAACTGCGTTACCTATTGGAGCTCTTTTCTTCTCTCTACCCCACAAAAGACATCAAACGCATCATCAAACAGCTGAAAGGACTGCAAACAGTTCTGGGAAATTTCAATGACTACACCGTGCAGCAGCAGTCCTTGCTGCAGTATTTGAGTGAAACAGAGTCTGTAGACAGAGCCGCGGCAGCCAGTGTAGGAGGGCTGATCACCCACCTTCACAGATCGCAGCTTGAAGCGCGAAGCCATGTATCTGAAAAATTCTTACAGTTTCACGGAAAAGAGACTAGGCTGCTCTTTGAGAAGTTGTTCAACGCTAACGGAAAGGCGAGCACATGAGCATCATCGCCTGCTACAGTAGCAAAGGAGGAGTCGGCAAGACCGCCGCAGCTGTAAACATCGCCTATGCAGCGGCCGCAGATGGGAATAAAACGCTCCTCGTCGACCTGGATCAACAGGGAGCTGCCAGTTTCTACTTTCGCATACGACCTCCGAAACAACTGAAGGCCAAAAGAGTAATTTCCAGCGAAGCCGGAGCGCAGAAATCCATTCGGGAAACGGACTTCGCCAACCTACACCTATTGCCCGCCCACCAATCCTACCGCAACTTCGACGCCTTACTGGATGGAATGAAACGCTCTAGCAAACGTTTGGCCGAGGTATTGGACGAGTTCACTAGCGATTATGATCACATCATTTTGGATTGTCCGCCTAGCCTTAGCCGCGTCGCAGAAAACGTGTTCCACGCAGCGGATACAGTACTCGTCCCCCTTATTCCAACCACGCTCTCCCTACGCACCTACGAACAGCTTAAGGAGTTCTTCGAAAAAACTGGATACAAACGGAAAAAGCTACGCCCATTCTTTTCCATGGCGGATAAGCGAAAGCGTATCCACCGCGACGTCATCGGAGAACTGCAACTCTCCGAAAAGAGGTTGCTAGATGTCCTCATTCCGTTGAGCGCCGAAGTAGAAGCGATGGGTTCGAGGCGAGAACCAGTTCTGAACTTCTCTCCCAGACACCCGGCAAGCCTCGCATTCCAAGACCTGTGGAAAGCGGTCGAGAATACCTGATCTTAAACATGAGCCATAACAAAGAGATCGAGCGCAAGTACATCCTGCATAGGCTGCCTGCCGAGATAGAAAATGCCGTTTGTTACGAACTCCGGCAGGGCTACCTCGCCAGCGGCGAAAGCGAAGTCAGGCTGAGGGATAAGGCAGGGACATTCACCCTAACCTGCAAGCAAGGATCAGGCTTGGAGCGAGTCGAAGAGGAGATCAAATTGAGCGAAGAGCAATTCTCTAGGCTCTGGCCATTGACCGAGGGTAAGCGAATCGAGAAGCGACGCTATCAAGTGCCGTATGGAGCCTACACCATAGAGCTCGATCGATTTAGCGGAGCCCTGCATCCCCTGCTCGTCGCGGAAGTGGAATTCGCCTCTGTTGAAGAAAGTAAGAGTTTTCGAGCACCTCCCTATTTCGGGCAAGAAGTCACCGAGGACAAAAGATTTAAAAATCGATCACTTGCAGAATACGGATTGCCCCAGTAACTTGCCGCCCAACTTTTTCAAATCACACGCAGGCCCCTTATGGCAGATTACCAAATCGGCGTTTTCGCAGTCACCAGCAAAGACAAACCTAAGATTGTTCTCGTTACCTCCCGCACGGGAGATCGATGGATCTTCCCCAAAGGCCAGCCTGAAAAAGATCGCAGCAAACAGAAGGTAGCCAAAGACGAGGCCTGGGAAGAAGCCGGCCTGAGCGGTACCATAAAATCCTCCCCAAACGAGTTTAAGGTCAGCTACGGCACTACCAAAAATTTGATCATCTACTACATGAAGGTGGACAAAATCCACGACAGCTATCCAGAGAGTAAAGAGCGGAAACGAACAATAGTCAGCATAGAGGAAGCAGAGGAACTATTGGAGAAAGACCTTCGCAAAGTCCTCAAAGCGATGGCCAAAAAATACCTGTAGTAGCAGTGAAGGACTAATCAGACGCTGGAGCTAAGTTTCGGCAGGAACATCGGACCCGCGGTTCGACGGAGGTGGGCGGGGCAACGAAGTGGAGCCGCTCATCGGTACCGAGGAGCAAAGCGACGACACTCGACGAGCAGCGCGAGGAGACATCGAACCCGCGGTTCGACGGAGATGGGCGGGGCAACGAAGTGGAGCCGCTCATCGGAGTCGAACCGACGACCTACTCATTACGAATGAGTTGCTCTACCAACTGAGCTAGAGCGGCGTCCAAGTCCTGAAAATGAAGGCGAGCCCTCCCCCTTGGCAAGTCGGAATTCTAGCCTCCTATGCTGGACAATCGCTGGCATTGCGATTTGCCTTTGCCACGTGTCCGAAGCGAAAAAAACTATTCGAATTTCCTCCAGCAACATCCACCTCGATGACAGAACGCTCGCCTCAGGCGTCTTGACTTGCACCCCGGGCGAGCCGCTTTCTATCGACCTACGCGGATCTATGACAGCCGATATCGAATTGCCCGATTCGGCTCATGTCGCCCTTGGCCGATTCGACCCGCACGTTCACTTTCGCGAAACCGCCATACCGACTCGCGAAGAGGTGGAAGAACATGGGCCTGAAGGCGTCGACTACGATGAACTCGTCGCCAACATCGAGAAAGCCAATTCGCTCTATTCCGTTCGCTCCGGCTGCCTCTCGGCTCTCAAAGGCGGCGTAAGCGTGGTCGGAGCCATGGGCAACACTCCGTGGGGCCCCGTCGGTGCATACCGACACGAACGTATTCAAGACCACTATACGCAAGGAGCCCCCATCCCCATCGTCATGTGGCCTCGCATGGAGCCAGGAGCGGCTGCCATAGCCGGGCACGAGGGAAAAGACTTTGGCTCTACTTTTGGTGGCTCCGGACTAACCGGGCAAACAAGGCGGGACATGTTCGAACTCTGGCGTGGCCAGGCCGTTTCCTACCACAACGACCAAGCTCGTAGCGACGAAACGATCGCCCAATTCAAGGACCGCGTGCAGCCAGACGACATTCTCCTGCACCATGAGTACTTCAACGGAGATACAGTCCTCGCCTGCCAAAAGGAAACCATGGAGCTGGCGAAAGAAGCGGGACTCAGCAGCCTACTCGCACGCCACATACCCACCGGCCCCGCCCTTCAGCAGATCCTAGACGCTCGTGACGAAATGCCCTACGCCCTGCCGGCGGAGGTCGGACTCGACTACGTCTATTGGTGCCGGGAGCGCCTCCTCACCCAAAAGCGAGAAACCGCCCTCCTAAACTATCGTCGTCCCGCCCACCCAAGCCGGGCCGATCAGCTCAGCCTGATCGAAATCACTCGCGACACTGTTCGCTCGGGCGATCAAAGCATCTTTTTCGGCACCGACCACGCTCCCCATCCTTTGGCTTCCAAAAGCTTCAAGAACGGATTCCCCGGGGCGCCAGGGACGCGAAACATCGAGCATAGTCTCCAGTTCTACGGGGAGCTGCTGCAACACTACGGCTACACTCATCACGACATCGATCTTCTCGCCTCCATCAATCCGGCCAAGCACATGGCCAAGTTCTACCAGTTTCCTTTCCCAGTCGGAACCATGACAGAGGGAGCGATGGCCAACCTCGCCATATTCGACCCAAAAGCGAGCTACACAGTAGACGAGAGCGCCCTCACCTCCCAGCTCGAGGACCCTCACTACTTCAGTGCCCTCAAAGGAGAAGAAGGCCTCCTAGGCAAGTCCCTCTTCACCGTCGCGAACGGACGCGTGTGGGACGTGTCCGGCAAGCCAAGCCCTCTCAACTGATCGCCTCAAAACGGGCTCTGCTAAGGGAGATGAAAATCCATAAATTTCTCGAGAAAAACAAGTTAGGAAGAAAAACCGCATTTAATCAAAATTCCCATTGACGGGCGGGGCGCCGCTTCTATTGTCCGTGATCTTTCAAGCAGCGGCGGGATAGCTCAGTTGGTAGAGCAGAGGACTGAAAATCCTTGTGTCCCCGGTTCGATTCCGGGTCCCGCCACCACTTGAGATCTGCGGATCACTCCCGAAAAAACGCCACCTGAAAAGGTGGCGTTTTTTTGTAAGTCTAATGTCTTAGCCCAACAAGGAATCGGTACAATTCGCGATCTAGCCGCTACGAGCGTTTCTTGCTTCCAAGGCGCCTTTCAAGGACTCCACCAAGCGGGAAGGCTCTATCGGCTTGGTCACAACTCCCCACATGCCTACCTCTAAGCATCGTTCCTTGTCTGCTTCCATCGCATTGGCAGTGAGAGCGACAACAGGGATGTCAACCGAATCGGGGCCTGACTCTCCTCGCCGGATTTTTCGAGTCGCCTCAATGCCATCCATGATAGGCATTTGCATGTCCATTAGAACTAGGTCGTATCGCCGAGCACGAAGGGCTTCGATGGCCTCGACTCCATTGACCACAATTTCAGCGTTGGCTCCCAATTTGGCCAGCATCCCTTTGACGACCAGCTGATTGGTATGATTATCCTCAGCCACAAGCACCCTGAGTCCATCCAACGGGTTTCCTCGGAAAGATCCCTGATCTCCCAAAGGTTTCCCCGCTCTCTCAGACCCATTAGCGAAAATCGACTCGAAGGTCGCCCGGAGGTCTCGATATAAAACCGGCTTAGTCAACTCGCCGGAGATTCCGAAGGAGTCAAGGTCCTCGGCCGTTATCCGGTCATCCGCTGAACTCATGATTAGAACCTTCAAGCCACTGACCGTATCCATCTCTCGGATAGCGGCCGAAAGTCGAAGCCCATCCATCAAGGGCATATCCTTGTTGATAAGAGCTATTTCAAATTGCCTAACGCTTAGTTGCTCTAGGGCTTTAAATCCACTTTCCACGGACGTCACCTGAAGCCCCCAACTTGTCAAAGTGCTCGCTATGCTCCGACGGCTATTCGGGTTATTGTCGACAAGCAGCAGCGACTTTCCCTCTACCGGAGCAAAATCATACAGAAGTGGAGTTTGTGATTCGGAAATTTCAAAGCGAGCGGTGAACCAAAACTCCGATCCCGGGCCGCCTTCGCCTTGCTCGACATAGTCCTCTGTAACGGGGCTCACAACCCCCATCTCGCCCGCCATCAACAAGACAAGCTGGCGAGATATCGCGAGGCCTAACCCCGTTCCGCCATACTTGCGAGAATGCGAGGCGTCTAGCTGGGAGAACTTGTCGAAGAGCTTATCTGCTTTTTCTCGAGGGATGCCAATTCCGGTATCTCGAATGGTAAACCGAAGCAACACTTCACCCTCACAAAGCTCCTTTGTCTCTACCATGACGGCGACTTCTCCCTTTTCCGTAAACTTAATGGCGTTGCCCACTAGGTTCATGAGGATCTGCCGAAGTCGACCACCGTCCCCATTTAATTTGGTAGGGACCCGACCACTCCAGCCGGACACGATTCCCAAGCCTTGGCTCACCGCTCCAGGTCCCAGCAAGCCCACCACATCGTCTATTAAATTCAAAAGGTCGAACTCGTAACTCTCCAAACTAAGCTTGCCCGCTTCGACTTTCGAAAAATCCAGTATGTCATTTACGACAAGCAATAAGGCTTCGCTGCTACGCTTAATGTTGCTGGCTTGGCTGAACTGTTCTTCATTTAGCTCTGTATCCAAGAGGAGATTACTCATTCCAATCACCCCATTCATCGGTGTCCTGATCTCATGACTCATGTTGGCCAGAAATTCCGACTTGGCGTTGCTCGCCTCCCTCGCTTCCTCCACCGCTTCCTGCAAGGAGGCTTTAGACTCCCTCAAGGCTTTAGTCATTTCATTGAAAAACACAGCCAACTTCGAGAGCTCATTCTTGCCTTCGACCTTAACCTTCGCGTCCAAATTTCCCGATCTAACCCTTTCGATTCCTTCGATCAGCTTCGTCGTTTGCGAACTTACGTCTTTCAAAAGCTGCAAGATAAGTAGCAGGGTTACCCCGCCCCCAAAAAAGCCCGCATAAGAGACTAATTTCCTTACGCGATCCAAAGATTCGTGAACTCGCTTTTGGGCCGAGAGACCACGACTCTCCAAAAGTAGTAGAGCCTCTGCAAAGCCATGCTCGAGCGAGCGATGAGCATCAATCATCCGCGGCTCTAGATCATCCGCACTCACCTCCAAACCTTCAGTATCGATCGTTCCGATACGAAAGCCTTCCAAAAGATTCATCGCTTCTAGAGCTGACGAGTAGAAAAGATTTCCCTCCGAAACGATATTGGCGAGGTGATACTTCTCTTGAGAGTGCAGGACAGACGATTCTAGGCTAACTTTAAGAGCTGAAAGCAGGTAGGGAATTTCGACCTCGGCGAGCTGCTTGAGGCGCGGCAGCTCCTCGTAGCTCACAACATGACGCTCCGAGATATTATCCCGGAGTATCAGATCCATTTCATTGGTCGATTCACGAGCCTGCTTGACCAGCTCTATATTCGGCTGGATTTCGTTTAAGTATTGCTCCAACTCACCCTGAGCATCTCGCGCTACTTGCCGATTGAGAAAAACGACCGATAGGATCACGCCCACCATGAGTGTGAATACACCCGCTAACTTAGCTTTGATCGTCATACCTAGCGCCTCACTTTCGCGACCTCTTCCAATCCTTTGATTTCGTAGAGCGAAAAGTAGATTCCTCGCGAAGTACCATCTTTCTTCATGGCAAGGTTCCCGCAAACCCCCTGATAAAATTCGAGCTCTAGCAACTCCGTTCTCAAGTAATCTGCAAGCGGAATAGATTGCGTGGAAGCCGCCCATTTCTTGATTAGTGACAGCGCTATATTAACCGCGTCGTAAGCTTGCATTGCGGGCCATACCGCAGAGGGCAAATCGTCAAATTTCTTTTGATAGCGATCGAGAAACCGCCTCGCGATTACGTAGTTACCATCGGCTTCGGTAAAATAAGAGAACTCAGTCCCGACTTGGGCTCCCTCCGAATTTTCGAAAAAGCCTTTTCCAAGCATAGTCGTCGACCCAAAGAATCCGCATTCGAATCCGAGTTCTCTAGCCTGCTTCATCGCGTACCCAAGATTCTTATACCCAAAAAACACGAGGGCATCGCACCCCTCCTCTTTGAACGCCATCAGGTCCTCCCTGTAGTCCTCTTTCTCTATCCCTACCGACACCAGCCGCGAATCGACGCCAAAATGGCTTACCTCCTCCGTAAAGCTCTCTCCGAAAATGGTCATAAAGTTATTGTCCACGTGAAAGCCCCGAATCGTGCGTTTCCCTAGCTCTATCACCCTGCCAGCGACTAATTGGGCAGCCTCCTCAGTCTTCTTGCCCACCGTAAAGGTGTACTCGTTCAGGCCTGCCAGCAAATCGTCATTGTTCAAGGAATTGATCAGTACAACACCGTCTCGAGCAATATCCTCTTGCAAAGCAATGGTCCCATCTGTGTGGCTCATCAGCAGTACCTTTATGTCATGCTCTTGTCGCAGCTCGTCATACAAGGGTTTGGCATTGTTGCCGTCCCAAAAGTCATTCTTAACATGAAGCTGCACCTCTGGCTCGTGCGGGGCGCGGCGGCTATTGTATTCGCTTACAGCCAAGGTAATCGCTCTAGCAGCCCCAGATCCCATGTCCTCGGCATTACCAGTCAAGGGGCCAATAAAGCCGATGTGTATGCGTTCCGGCTCCTTTGGGGAACATCCCGAAAGGAGAACCAGCAAGCTCGCAACTACCAAACAAACGTAAGATCTTCTCATGCTGAACAACATTTATAGGCGGACCCTAGACTCTACCAACGGACTAAGTATTGAATTCCTCCCGACAAATTCCATTCCCGTCCGATCCGGTATTCATTCACTCTGTATTCTGTCACTAAATACAGGCTTTCCTGAAGTTTCCAGCCAAGCTGAGCCTCCGCTACGATGTAGGAAGGCTCCTGTAAGGCGGGGAGCTCTTGATCAAAGGTGTGATCAATAAAACCAGCTAGATATAAACGCTCCAGCCTCCCCGAGAAAGACTTACGGAACACATGCTCGACCTGCCAGACATCTCCCGGCTCCTCGTCTATTTGCAAGGCATGTAGGTTGATCGAGTAACTTAGTTTCCACTTATCGAAAAGCGCCTGAAACGGAGCGGTATCATCTAGCCTGCATCTCACACCGAAACGATACCTGTCATTTTGGCTACCGCTTCGAAAATTCAGTTGAGTGGTAAGGTCGAAAGCCGAGTCTTCGGAAACCTTCCAGCGGAAATTCTGCTCGGTGTAATACTTGTACCCCGTAGAGAAACTATCCGTTTCTTCTTCACGGATAATATTGGTTAGGCTCGCGTAGTGCCATCTGTCGGAAAGCGAAGAAAATACATTTACAGTCGCTACCGAATCAGCCTTCACGTCAGTAAAAACTGGATATAGGTTAATGTCGAAAAAACCGGGGCGGGCATCGACGGTGTGAGCGTGCAGCATAGCTGCTCCACAAAGGACAGGCAGTATTGCGCGTAACATAAGAAGCGAGAGAACTAGGCGGCCTTCACTATCCCTCAAAAAAACCTCCGCGCAAATCTCCCAGAAATTTGACTGGGTTTTGACAACACTCGGACCAGCAGCTCTTCGCCAGTCAGCATCCAATCGGCATGAACAAGGAAACCGCTCGGAGGAAATCGCCGAGAAACAAAAAAAGAACGCCTCCCGAGACGGAGACGTTCCCTTCAAAAACTGATTATTCGGATAGCTCCGCGAGAGCCCCCCTCGGCTCAACCTGAGCCTAAGCGACCGCGCCGAGCTGCTGCAGCAAAGTTAGCTGGTCGGTCAATTCCCACTCTTCGATGATTTGCCCGTTCCGTAGGGTACTCAGGACGCAGCCTTCGATATCGACACGTTTTCCAGTGGCAGGCATTCCGAGAAACTCGCCTCGATGGGTGCCAGTAATCTGGATCCGAGTGAATACCGCGTCTCCCTCCGATAGCTGGTTGAGAACCGCCATCTTCAAGTCGGGAAAGGCGGACCTGAAAGCGACGACGAATGCCGCTAGCTCTTCCTGACCATCCATCTTGTCACTTGGGGAACTGTAACGGTAGTTCGGGTGGGCAATTTCCTGGATAGCGTTCAAGTTACCTCGGTTGAAGACTTCTTCGATGAATATTTGGATAATCTCTGTGTTGTTCATGACTTAGAGTTGTTGTGCTTAGGGTTGAAAAGTGTATTGGACAAAACCGACACCATAGAGAAAAACGGAGATAGTCGCGGCGACGGTTCGAAGATGATTTAGGCGAGTCCAGTCCTTCAGGTAGATCTTCCAAAATTCGCTTCCACGCTCCGCTTGCAGAGCGTCGAGCTTATGGTTTAGCGGCACGTTTCCCCTGGCAGTCACCAAGAAAACACCGAACAAATAGAAGGCCGAGGCGAAGATGAAGATATCGGGAAAGTCTCCGGCCCATCCCATCAGAACGAAGGCTCCGTTTACGAGTGAGAGAACGGCCGTCCCGATAAACGAGAGGAAGAATGTCGGGTTCAATATCACTCGGTTGATCGTCTGCATGGCTTTGATCCCCTCAGCGTCCGTCAAGCCTGCAAGGGCTTTCATGATACAAACGGAAAAGGCATAAAGCAGACCTCCCACCAGAGCGGTTCCCACGAGCCCGGCAAGGAGCAGGTTTAGCAATAGAATGTTCATGCTTGAACCTCCTCCAAATCCCAAATGCCTTCCGCGGCCGCGTCCCTGGCGAAATCGGCAAAGTCCTTCGCTTCGCGACCGAGGGCGCGTTGGACTCCATCCGCTAGGTACGCGTTTCTTCCATCCAAGACGTCGGCGATCAATTGGGCGACTGGCAGCGACTCTTCCTTCGGGAAGCCGTGCTGCTCCAGTTCTTCCGCGTATGCTTCTACGGATACTGATTGGAACTGGACTTCCCGACCAAGAGCGTCGCTTAAGTCGTGCACAACATCTTGCATAGAAAGCAGGCGCGGCCCCGAAAGCTCGTAGACTTGCCCCACATGCCGATCATCAAGAAAAGCGGCGCTAGCGACCTCGGCGATGTCATCGGCATCTATAAAAGGCTCTAGAATATCGCCAACTGGCATAGAAAGAAACCCATGGCGGATCGCGTCCTGGAACGACTCGCTAAAGTTCTGGCTGAAAACGGAGCAGCGAACGATGGTCCAATCAGCGCCCGAGGCCCTGAGTCGGTTCTCCGAATCGAGAGCGCCCTCCTCCCCTCGCCCGGACAACAAGACCAAACGCTTGCAGCCGTTTGCGACCGCGAGTTCGGCGAAAGCCTGCACCCGATCGGCGACTCCCGGGAAGGAAAGGTCCGGATAGACCGTTATGTAGGCCCCTGTCGCTCCGCTTATGGCAGGTTCCCAAGTCGCTTGATCGTCCCAGTCAAAGCGGGTCTCGCTTGATCGGGAAGCCGCTTTGACGGCGATGTTCGCATTACGAAGCCGTTCAGTCACGCGGCGGCCCGTTTTTCCACTCGCGCCGATGACGAGGATAGTATGCGCTTTGGCATCGGATGTAATTTGTGTTGCTGTGTTCATCTGCCCCAAAGCTTAGCAAAGAGCGGGAAGTCCGAACATAGCCGGAAAACTCAAGAACATAAGCGATCGTCTAAAGTGAACAAATTCGACGAATTCAGCAGTCTTCTCGAAGGGCCTAGGGCACGAGGAGCCTTCACCTTAAGAGGCTTGCTCAATGCTCCCTGGAGCCTGCGAATCGAGGCGGAGTCGCCTCTAACCGTCATCGCTATGATCCGCGGAGAAGCCCACATCCGGCACGACAACGGCAAATCCTGTTCACTCGCCCCGGGCGACGTCGCCATTACCCGAGCTCCGGGCCACTACACGGTCGCAGACCATCCCGACACCGCGCCCACTATCTTCGTCAACCCTGGACAGGACTGTCGAGCGCCGGACGGTCGTTCCTTGTTCGAGGAAATGATGATTGGCACTCGAACTTGGGGGCACGACAGCAACGCTAGCCACCTGATGCTAGTGGCGAGCTACGAATCGATGTCGGACGTTAGCGACCGGCTGAGGGAAGCCCTTCCACCCATTCTCTGGGTGAAAAACGAAGACTGGGACTCCCCGCTTATTCCCTTGCTCAATGCCGAGATCGCTCGAGACGCCCCGGGACAAGCGGCAGTGTTGGATCGACTCCTCGATATGATCCTTATCGCCATCGTGCGGAAATGGTTCGACCGGCAGGACTCCCGCGAAATGCCATGGTACGAGGCCAAAGGCGATCGCCTGGTAGGACGAGTCTTGAAGATGATCCACCAAGATCCCGCCCAAGCCTGGACCTTGAATTCCTTGGCGACAAAAGTAGGCGTTTCGCGGGCCGCCTTGGCTCGTCGCTTTCAAGAGGTGGTGGGCCAGTCTCCCATGAATTTCCTCACCCAGTGGCGCTTAGCGCTGGCAGCCGACCTTCTCTCCGAGCCGGAGCAAACCTTGGAGACAATCGCAGAGCGCGTCGGATACAGCAGCGCCTTTTCCCTTAGCTCCGCTTTCAAACGCGTGCGAGGAATCAGCCCCAAAGAGCACAGAGAGCGAAGTAAAGCCTAGGTGCTTTGCGCTTCGAAGGAACGTCCAACAGAGGTTAAGTTTAGTTCCGCCCCATCGGCTAAAAGAACACTGTATCCATCAAAAATTACAGCAGCGAATCTAACTCTGGCCTTCTCCTAAACGGCCTTGAGTTCCTGCATAGTCTGATCGACTAGCTGTTGAAAGAGGTCCAACCTCAACACGGCTCTGCCAACCTGATCCCTCTCCAAGAGATTCTGTATTTGAACACATTCCTCGAAAAGTGAAACGCATCTGAGATTGCCCGCCGCGCCCTTGAGTTTGTGTAGACACTTGTTCGCCTCCTCAAATTGCCCCAACTTCAAAAGGCTCCCGAAGCGAACCGACTCTCCCTCGATGCTAACGATCGAATCCTTCAAGAGCCCCCTCACAAACTCCAAATCTCCGTCAAGGCTCTGCAAAAGGTAGTCTCCGTCAAAGAGCTTACCATCTTCTTGTGAATTCGATCCACCCTCTTCTACTTCCTCCTGCTCGAGCGGCGGTAGAAGCCTTTCCAAAACCCGATAGACTTCAGAGACTTCCACCGGTTTTGAAATGAAGTCGTCCATTCCCGCCTCGAAGCAGGCAGCCCGGTCCTTAAATCGCGTATTCGCTGTTAAAGCGACAATGCTGACATGAGGGTCCCATTTGGACGGATCACCGCTTCGAATGACTTTGGTGGCCTCGACGCCATTTAGCTCTGGCATCTGAATATCCATGAAAATGAGGTCGAATGCTTGCAGGTTTAAGGCAGTTATCGCTTCGATACCGTTTCTCACACACACCGGTGAGATACCGAGCTTCTCGAGCACCGCTTCGATAACAATTTGGTTCGAGCTATTATCTTCTACCACCAATACCCGTTTGGACCGGTTTTCGAAACAATTTTCGTCGTATGCCATGTCTTCCATATCGATGTAGCTCGCAGAGCCGACACCGGATACAAGAGCGTCGAATATGGAAGACTGCCGGAGCGGAGAAAACAGTACTTCAATGTCCAAACCGGTCTCGATCCCAAAAAGGTCGCTGTCTATGAATATCAGCTTCACGCCTGCGGCTCCCATGATATCCTCAAGGCGGGCGGCAAACTCAGACGCTGGCATACCTTCGTTGTTGGAATCGAAAATCACATAGTCGAGCGACATGCCTTTATCGATTCGAGACTTTATGAGTTCTAGAGCCAGAGCAGCCTTGGAGCACGCTCCCGTATTGACCGACCAAACAGAAAGGACCGACTCCAACTGTTCCCTCAAGGCCATGTTTTTGGATACAAGCAAACAACTCCTATCAGATAGCTCCTTCGGAGCATTAAGTACCCGAGAGGATTTCACCGCGTCGAACACAATGCTGAAACTCACCGTCGTCCCCTCTCCCTCCACAGAATCCAGTCGGATCGTTCCGTCCATGAGGTCTAAAATTCGCTTCACTCTAGCCAATCCCAGGCCAGTGCCACCATAGGACCTCGAGGTCTTGTCATCCACTTGGGCAAAACCATCGAATACTTTTTGCAACTGAGCTTCGGGAACTCCGATACCCGTATCGCGGACCGTGAAGTTGACCACCGTCTCACCGCCTATGCTCCCTATTTTCTGGACGTAAAGGGAGATTTCGCCGCTCTCAGTGAATTTGACGGCGTTGTCCAGGACTTCCATCAATATCTGTTTCAATCGAGCCGTGTCTCCTCGAAAAAACCGCGGCAAGCTGGGAGCCAATTTCCATGTATAGCCAAGCCCTTTACTCTTGGCCTTTACGGAATAAATATCGGAGACCTCTTGCAAGGTCTTGGCTAATTCAAAATCGAGATTAGCCAATTTGATGTCTCCTGACTCGATCTGAGTGAAGTCTAGAATGGATTCCACCATCTTCAGTAGAGACTTGCCCGAACTTTCGATCGATCCGATCATTTGCCCCTGTTCCTCCGTAACCTCACTCGTCACCTGCAGAAGCGAAGCCATTCCGATAATGCCATTAAGTGGCGTGAGAAGCTCGTGTCCCATATTGGCGAGGAAACGACTCTTCGCTAAGTTGGAGCGTTTCGCGTCTTCAGTGGCTGCTGCGAGCTCGGATCGTTGCAAGTACTCAATAGTCTTGTCTACGACGACTCCCACTAGGGAAAGTCTCGTTCCATCCGTGTCGTAGACAACGTTTCCAACCAGTCCGAAGCGCCGCAGAAACCCATCTTCCGACTTCAAACGATAGTCTAGGGCGATTTTTCGGGTACCCTTTTCGATACCCAGCAGATTGCTACGAAACGACTCCCGATCGTCCGGATAGACAAGCTCAAGCCAGGCGCCAAACAGGTCACCTACCTCCTGCTTCACTCCATGCATCTCATACATCTTGTCATCCCAATCCACGCGGCGATTCGAAAAGGCCATCTCCCAAGTGCCCACTTTCCCCACCGATTCCGCTAGATCGAAACGCAATTTCCTGTTTTTGCTGCGGGTATGATCCGTACGTATCGAAATATAAGATACAATATCGCCGGCATCGTTTAAGACGGGACTGATCGTTGTGAGAAGCCAAAAGAGCGACCCATCCTTAGCCCGGTTACAAATCTCGCCTTCCCAGATTTCACCGCGTCTTATGACGCTCCAAAAATTCGCCCAAAAGGATTTGGGGTGAAATCCAGAGTTTAGTATTTTGTGAGTTCGGCCGAGAAGTTCGTCCTTGCTGTATTGGCTAACGCGACAGAAGTTTTCGTTGGCGTACGTTATTACGCCACGATGATCGGTGATCGCCACGATGGCATGGCGATCGAGCGCCTGGAATAAACCGGGCGGATCAGACGGAGAAGATTCCGATGGGATAGACATCTTTAGGATCAAGAATTGGTAGATACTACCTAAAAACTAGTGCATTTACCTATTCCAGTAAGGATAAACCGTCAACCTATGAGCGAAAAAATCGATGATCCTATTGAAACCTCTGCCGAAGCCGGCTATCTACCCTAACGATTGCTCTGTGAGCGCCTTAGATCCAACATGCCTACCAATATCCTAGGAAACCACTTCAGCGAGCCTCGAAGCGTACAAGATGCCCTCCTGCAACACGTAACAGAGAACAAGTTGATTTTTGTAGCCACCATGGACGGCAAAATCACGGAGGTGAACGAGGCAGCCGCAGGGGTAAGCGGCTTTTTGGCCGAGGAAATGATAGGCTCTCGTTGCGACAAGATTTTCGGACAAGGGGAATCTCCTGGCGATTGGGCCAAAATATTCGAGGACCTGAAAGCCGGTAAACACTTTATTCGCGAACTGAAAAACCTCACCAAAGACGGAAGCGCACATTGGACCGAGGCCAATTTTGTACCCTTGAACGAATCAAGAGAAGGCGGACCCCGCTTTGTCTGCATTCAGCGCGATATCAAAGAAACCAAACGGGCTCAAAACAGAGCGGCTCGCATCCGTAACTTACTAGAGGAGACTGGCGTGGGCAGCTGGGAGGTCGACCTGATCGGTAACAGGATTTTCTGGTCCGACGTCACTTGCGCCATTCACGAAGTTCCCAGCGGATACTTGCCGACCCTCGAGGAAGGGATCGAATACTATGAGCCGGGCGAGGATAGGGATCGCATAACGAAGGTCGTCGAAAGAGCCATTCAAGAAAACAAATCATATTCGGAAGACCTTCGAATAAAGACCGCTCGAGGACGCAAAATTTGGGTGCGAGCCAAAGGCAAGCCCGTTTTCGAAAACGGCAAATGCATTCGCTTGATTGGAACCTTTCAGGACATTACCGGCGAGCGCGATACCTTCGCCCAAATGCAAAAGGAGCTGAACTTTCTAGATCAGACTCTGGGATCAGCCATCAATACCATCATTATCGCTTTCGACGAGGCTGGCAAAATCGAGTTATTCAATCAGGGCGCGGAACGCCTGCTTGGCTACACCTCGCAGCAAACTAGCAGCATGGCCTTAATGGAATTTCTCAACTCCAACTGTTTTCAGGAGAAACCGGGAGAAGTAGCTACCGACGAAGAAGACTTGCTGCAAACGGTCATCCTCCAAGCCCGTGAGCGCCCTAGCCAGAAACGAGAGTGTTTGCTGCGAACCCAAACCGGCAACCTCCTACCCGTGATGATCTCCCTCTCCCCATTGGAGACAGGACCAGAGCAGGAGGCTAAGTATCTCTGTGTGGCGGAGGACATTAGCGCCCTGAAAGAGCAACAGATCGAACTGCAGCAAGCGAGTTCAGCCAAAAGCGACTTCCTCGCTAACATGAGTCACGAAATTCGCACCCCAATGAATGGCATCATTGGCATGACGAACTTGCTTTTGGAAACGAACGGCCTCGACCAATCTCAGCGTGAATATGGCACCATCATCAAGGGAAGCGCCGAATCTTTGCTTAAAATAATAAACGACATCCTTGATTTCTCTAAGGTGGAGGCGGGCCTGCTGGAGCTGGAGGAAGTCGAATTTAACCTTCGCGACAACCTCTCCGACTTCGTCGCTATCATGGCGTACAAAGCGAAATCCAAAAACTTGAGTTTCGACTGCCAAGTACAACCGTCGGTCCCGAATAGCCTGATTGGGGACTATTCGCGTATGAGGCAGATTCTAATGAACCTCGCAGGCAACGCCATCAAGTTTACGGACAAGGGACGTGTCACCATTAACGTAACCCGTATGGAATCGACTCCGCAAGAGACGAAACTGAAGTTTACGATTTCGGATACAGGGGTAGGAATAGAAACCAGCCGGACCGACGAATTATTTGACAAGTTTAGCCAAGCAAACGCATCCGTGTCCCGCCGTTTTGGAGGCTCTGGACTCGGACTCTCCATTTCCAAGCAGTTGGCGGAATTGATGGGCGGCGAGATAGGCGCCTTCGGGGCGATCGACGAAGGCTCCACCTTTTGGTTCACCCTTCCCTTCAAACGTCCAGATCCCAAAATACGAGAGCAGAAATACTCCCAACTGCTCAAAGGCAAAAAGGTCCTGGTCATCGACGACGACGAACAAATCCTCAGGCTGATGAAAGAGTATCTCTCCATGTGGAAAATGGAGCCAATACTCTGCCAGGACGCTTCCACCGCCCTTCAAAAGGTGTACGAGCTAGTAGATGCTGGCGATCCAGTGAAGTGCATGTTCGTAGACTATAGCATGCCGGGCATGAATGGTTCCACCCTGGCCCGCATCTTAAAAAAGGATCCCGTCACAAAACGAATCAATCTCATCTTGCTAACGGGAATGGGCACGATCGAGGACTTAGAGCCGGTTAGAGCCAAAGGCTTTGATTACTATTGTTCGAAGCCCATGCGACCCTCTGATCTTTTCGATACCCTCGTAAGCGTATACGAAAGTCCGATACAAATAGAAGCCTCCGAGCTGGACGACTATCGGGAACGCTTCGCAAAGACGAAGGCCAGGATATTGCTGGCCGAAGACAACAGCGTAAACCAACTGGTGGCCAAAGGCATCATGGAGAAGCATGGGTTTACCATAGAAACGGTATCAAGCGGGCAAGAAGCTCTCAGGCAGGTAATGGAAATTGAATACGATCTAATTTTCATGGACGTACAGATGCCGATTATGGATGGTTTGGAAGCGACGAGAGAAATTCGTAATTTAGAGACGAATACAGGCCGCGAAAAAAGAGTACCTATCATCGCCATGACCGCTCACGCCCGCGAGGAGGATAAGCAGACTTGCCTCGCCGCCGGCATGGACGACTTTACCCCGAAACCAATCAGCGCGCTTAGCGTCGCCCAATTATTGGATAAATATCTGCCTCCACCATCACCAGAGGCCGTACTTCGAATGCCCAAGCCGGGCGCCGGCCAACACATCCCTCCACCTTCCGAAATCGAAAAAGAAAGACAGACCTCGACTGAGGCCCTTTTCGAAAAAGAGGAGACTCTCAAGCGCTTCGATCAAGATCAGGAGCTCATGAAACTGGTTTGCCAAACTGCCTTGGGTGACATCTCAGCCGACTTGCAAAAATTAAAGGTCGCCATTGGAGAATCCGACTCCGAGCAAAGCAGGTTTTTCGCCCATTCCATCAAGGGAGCAGCCAAAAACGCCGGCTTCGCGCGACTGGGAGACCTCGCCCACCAGTGCGAGACCGCATGCAAAGACAGCAAGCTCGACTCTGCCAATCGCCTGCTTATCGAAATTTCAAAAACCTACGAAGAGACCCAACGCGCGATAACGAGCCAAAACTGAATTCGTGTCAGTTGAAGCCGATTCCACTCGGTAGCTTTCCTGGCTCGGAAGAAGACGCAACGTAGCCCGCTCGGGAGGGCGCTTCAAACTCTGAGCTTTTTCCCGATTGAGCCGAGCCCTTGGAACGGACTAGGACAACCAACTCGCGTACCACTTCTTGAACCCCTTCGGACTGGATATCTAGTTCCGAGGCCGCGGAGGCAGATTCTTCAGCGCTAGCCGTGTTTTGCTGGGTCACGCTCTCAATTTGGGAGATTGCCTCACCGACTTGGGCAATGCCCGTCGCTTGCTCAGAAGAAGCCGAGGCGATCTCCGAAACCATGGCGGTAGCTTGCGTAGAGCTGTCCACGAGCTCGTAAATGGAACTCTTGGCTCCCTGCACGAGATTGCTACCCAAGGTCACGTTGCTCAAAGTCTTTTCAATCAGTTCCGACGTGCTTCTCGCGGAGGCTGCCGCTCGCGTAGCCAAGGCGCGCACCTCGTCCGCCACCACTGCGAAACCACTGCCCGCCTCGCCAGCCCGAGCCGCTTCGACCGCCGCGTTAAGGGCCAGCAAATTCGTTTGAAAGGCAATCTCGTCAATCGTTTTGACAATCTTGGACGTCTCTTCGCTGGAGCCGAGTATCGCGTTCATCGCGTCATTGAGTTCGCCCATCGACTGTTCAGCCTGCTCCACTTTCGCCTGAGAGTTTTTCATGAGCGTATCGGCCCGCTGAGCGCTGTTCGCATTTCGACGAGTCATTGAATTAATCTCTTCTAGCGATGCGGCCGTTTCCTCGATTGAGGCAGCTTGGCTTGAAGCTCCGTCCGCGAGACTCTTTCCTGCGGAAGCGATCTGAGCAGAGGCGTGGGCAATCTGATCGGAACGAGCCTGCAGGCGCTCGATAACACGATGCAACGGAACGGAAATACGATTTGCAATGAACCAAAGCACCGCAAGCCCTCCAAGAATACCTACGATCCCAACACCGATCATCATGGCGAGCCCTCGTCGAGACTCCGCAGCAATGATTCTGGTCTCCGCGTAAAACGCCTCTTTCGGGACAGAGAGCAGCACCCTCCAAGATGAATCTATACCCGCCAGATCCATGAAAGCCGAAGCAACAACAGTTTCCTGATCAGACAAAGATGATTCGGCAGCGAAATCGTCAACAGGCTTGCCTGCCCTTTCGGGATGCCCGGTCACTCCGACCAGCACTCCTTGCTTGCTGATCAACGAGATTTCCGCGTTCCCGTCATAGTGTCCAGATACGTCATCGACCAATGTCTGGATAAAATCCAAGGCGAAATCGACCGTCACCACACCGGCAAACCGCCCGCCAACCTTCACCGGAACCGCAACGGTGGTCATGAATACGTCTTCGCCTCCCACTGGGTAGATGTAGGGCTCAGTCAAAATGGGTTTACCCGTCTCGCGGGGTATCAGATACCAATCTCCATCTCCCAGGGTCTCATAGCCGACCAGGGGTTCCATAGCGGCTCCTCCGTCTCCGGTGTGATACCAGTACGGTACAAATCGACCGGTTTCATCATGGCCCTCTGCATCGGCAAAAGAGGCATCTCGGTTATCAAAGGCATTTGGCTCCCAACAAGTGCTCATCCCCACAAACTGTGGATTCTCAAGCAAAACCGACCGAACCAGCGAATTCGCCTGATCACGATCGAATACCAAACCAGAATCCTCGTCTTTCCCCGCTTCCAAAAGCCGAGCAACGATCGTGGCTTGTTCCAGCGCTTTTGAGAAGACCTCCTTGATAGCCACCGTCTCCAGTTTGGTTGCCGCAAGCATGTACGCTTCGCCAGACTCACCCAGTTTGGCCTGCACGGCAGCGTTTTGGTTCCTCAACGCGAGGACTGCGAAGCCGATCAGAAAGGTAGCCAAGGCAACCAGACAAACGCCGGACCAGACGGTTATTCGTGAATTAATTGTTTTCAGATGCATAGGATAGGTCCCCTAATAGCGATAAAACCCAAAAACAGGGTTACTAACTATCGTCCATCAAGAGGTAACCCTGAACCAAAAAACGTAACCTTTAGGGTATATCCATTAAACCGCTCTGTAACTGAGGCATGCCATAGCAAGTTTCACCCCTTGCAATTTGGACTCACACATGGGGGGCCAATTCGACCGCTCCTACATTCTCAAAAAACGAAACCCAGCTTCTCTACTCTAGAGCACCCTGATCAAAATTTAGTTCGATCACAGAAAACA
The DNA here is from genome assembly GCF_014230145.1 of Pelagicoccus albus. Lineage (NCBI taxonomy): Bacteria > Pseudomonadati > Verrucomicrobiota > Opitutia > Puniceicoccales > Pelagicoccaceae > Pelagicoccus > Pelagicoccus albus. The sequence continues at coordinate 133,534 of NZ_JACHVC010000001.1, read as the reverse complement.
AAAAACCTGAAAACACTCGTCAATTCCGGACATGCCTCGAGGAGTCCAACGGCTCCCCTCCGTAGCCTCGGAAGGCTCAGAGTAATCTCTACTTGCCAGTGCTGCCAAAGCCTCCGCTGCCGCGGGTCGTTTCACTCAACTCGTCCACGAGCTGGTAGGCGATCGGCGAACAATCGGGAAAAATGAGCTGGAAGAGTCGGGTGCCCGCCTCAACCACAAAGGCCTCCTTTTTGATATTATCGACCGCGGCCATGATCTGCCCACGATATCCTCCGTCGATCAAGCCAATGGAGTTGGCCATACGCAGCGGAGTCTTGGAAATAGAAGATCTCGGAATGAGAAAGTAAGCTTTACCATCCTTGGGCTCACAGGCGATTCCGAACTCGATCATGCGCGTTTCGCCAGGTTCCACGCGAATTTCTTCTAGAGTGTAGAGGTCCAGACCAGCGTCACCGGCGTGAAAATGTCCATGGTCCGCATACTGAGCACGGGCCGCTTCGTTGAGTGGCTTGATGAGAAGATTGACGGAGGTTTCTGACATGCTCGCACTAGGGGACAAAACAGGGACATCTGCAACCCCCATTATAACCAGCATTGGAATGCGACCAAATAGGTCGCAATATACCCAGAACAGGGATACAGATAAGACTCGATACCATCGCTATAGGGCTTATTATCCAGACCGAACAACCCCGTAGAGGACGCCATGAAAGAGAAAAAGCTAAACATCCAAAATCATCTTAGCGGAGCTATGTCATCGATCGGAAGGCTCGTCGCTTTCCCGCTCACCCTCACGCGTAACATCAAACCTAAAGTAACGCGAAAATTGGCTTCGTCTCCGGGCATCGAATACGCAAAGGGCGTCGATACGCCTCCTGAAGACAATACCATTGGCCTTACTGCCATCGACCTCGGAACAAGCGACTACAACTCCACTACATTCGCCACAGTTTCGGATTTGCTGGCTTCTCCGAAACCAGAATGGGCCAACTACCGCTGGATCAATGTGGACGGCCTGCATCCCTATGTGATTAACGAACTGCGGAAGGCATTCGGCTTTCACACACTCGTAGCGGAGGACGTCTTACACGTACCCCAACGCCCCAAGCTCGAACAGTATCCCGATCACAGTCTGATCGTCTTGAACATGGCCAGACTGGAAGAGGAAAGCTTGGTCAATGAGCAGGTCAGCATAATAGTCGCAGGAGACACAATTATCACGTTTCAGGAACGCGTGGGCGATGTCTGGGATCCGATTAGAAAACGTATTCAAAAACCGGACTCGCGAGCTCGCTCCAACAGTATCTGGTACTTGGCGTATGCGATGATCGACGCTATCGTCGACAACGTCTACCCGATCTTGGAAAATTACGGCGAAGTCCTGAACCAGCTAGAGGAACAAGCCATGGTGGATCCAAATCCGAGCATCCAGCAACATATCTACCTGATCAAGCGTGAGCTCTACAGTCTGCGACGAGCCTTCTGGCCAGTACGCGAACTCTCCAGCAAGCTGTGTTTCGACGAAGCGTCTCCTGTTGACGAAAAGGTCCGGGTCTATTTGCGAGATGTACACGACCACTCCTTGCAGATCATCGAACTAATCGAGAGTTCGCGGGAAATGTGTAACAGCCTGCAAGACTTCTACATATCCGTTGTATCCAATCGCATGAACGAGGTCATGAAAGCCCTCACCATTATGGCTAGCCTTTTCATGCCGATCACCTTTTTTGCCGGTATCTACGGGATGAATTTCGAACACATCCCTGAACTTGGCTGGCAGTACTCGTATCCAGTGTTTTGGGGCCTTTGCATAGCGACGACAGTCATCCTACTCTGGTACTTTAAGAAAAAGGGCTGGATCGGAAAATAGCCGATAACTCTCAAATCGGCTGGAGCGAATTGAATCCAGCCGACAACTACGAAAAATCGGTCGATTAATCGCCCACCAAGCGGTGGATCATCTCAAGGTCCGGAGCTCCGATATTCATGCTCTCGCTGTGCCACTCGAAGATTCCGAAGTCGCCCTTATATTCCCAATTGGCCCAAGCCATCCCGAGCTCTTCCATTGCAGCAGTGATATCTTCGTAATACTGCAAACGCCCCTCGCGAGGCACTGTCGGCAAACAACCAAACTCCCCGCAGTAGAGTTGCAGACCAAGTTCCTCCGCTCGATCGACCGCAGCCTGAAATTTGGCCTTCATCTGCTCCTTGCCCCATTCCAGATTCGAGTCCTTCACCAGATCCGAAAGGCTACCGCCATTTAGTTTCATTAGCCGCTCGTACTCTTCGTCAGCCAGAACCTTGCCCGGATAGTTCACCTCTCCCCGGTAGTCCTTAAGCGGAGTCCATTCCGCAGTGTAGTGGGTGAATACAAAAGGTGAATACACGTGCGTACTGAGAATGATATTCTTATCGCCCGCTGGAACCTTGAGAGCTCCCAGTGTTTCCGGGATTTGCCAGAGATTGGATCCAATCACCACGACGCGATCGGGCTCTTGAGCCCGGATACGTTCGAGAGATTTCGCAACCAAACGGTTCCAATCCTCATGGTCGTCCGCCACCGGCTCGTTCATAATCTCGTAGGCGACCTCACTTACTGGATACGAGGAAAGTCGTTCCGAAAGCTGGCTCCACAGATCGAAAAATTGCTCCTGAGCGGCCGGATCGGTCCAGAGCGAATTCTTCAGGCCCTCATTCACTGCATTGAAGTGATGGGCCCGCACAGTGTGCAGATCTACGATTACCCGCAAGCCCTCCTCGCTGCACCAGCCCAACGCGTCGGTTAGCAAAGCAAACGCCTCTTCATTCGGAGAACCGTCTTCATGCCACATTTCCTTCTCATCAATAGGCAAGCGAACATGGTCGAAACCGATGCTGGCGATGTAGCGGATATCGTTCCGAGTGATCCACTCTTCCCTCGGCACCCAACCAAAATCTTGCGAAAGCCAATGGCTGAGATTGACCCCGCGCTTGATCGCGAAGCCGGATGGATTGGGTTCAGAACCAGCCGAGAAGGCGAGCTGCGAATGCAGTAAGAGAAAAGCCGATACGGCTACGGTTAAAAGTCTTTTTAGGGTCATAACTTAAACAGTTTGGGTACGACCAGAAAGGGGCATCGACCCTCGGCTTTCGAGCCTCGAAACGACTGCTAATAAGCAAGAGTTCACTAAAATCCCTCTGCAGTTCGGATTTCGGACCAACTAATCTGAGGCCTAGAGTCGATTGATCGCTAAAGCTTGTTTGATCAAAAACGCTTCGATCCCACGCTTCGGAGTCTTGCACAAACGACAGATCAAATCGAACTCCGGCGACCACAGTCCATGCCGATCCCCGATGTCTTCCAGCATCTTCATCCAGATCTTAGCGGTTACCTCCGAATCGAAAAGAGCTCGGTGGAAATCCCCCTCTTCCGTTACATTCAAATAGCGAGCCAAAGTGCCGAGCTTGTGGTTGGGAGCGTCTTGCAAAAGACGGCGGGCAAGCAGCATCGAACAGGCGAAACTGCCGCGTCGCGGACGGGAAATCCTCATCAGCTCCGCGTCCAGAAAACGTTGGTCGAACGAAGCATTGTGAGCGACCAGATCCCGCTCCCCGATAAAATCGTGAAAACGCCGCATAACCTCATCGCAAGGCGGAGCGTCCGCCAGCATTTCATTGGTGATCCCCGTGTACTCCTCGATGAAAGGGCTGATGTAGAAGCCGGGATTCATCAGCTCCTGAAACCGGTCCACCACTACGCCGTCCTCCAGCATGACCGCTCCGATCTCGATCGCTCGGTCCCCCATGTTCGGGGACACTCCCGTCGTCTCGAAGTCCAAAACGACCACTGAATCGGACTTGCCCATGTCGTTGTGAAATTATCCCCGCTTCTTCAGCCAGTTCAGCTGCACGCCCGTGCCGCTGCCTCGCTTCTGACGCTTGGGCAAAATGCTTTGGATGTACTGCAGCAGGACTCCGCGCCCTGCCCGCTCAACGGAAGAGCAAGGGATAAACTCCGGAACACGCAGCCCTAGGGCTTCCAGCGTTTCCTGATAAATCGCCAAATTCCGCTTCCAGACGTCTTCCTTCACCTCATCGGTTTTGGTCAAAACGATCACGTGCGGCACCGGACAATCCTCCAGCCAGTTGAGGAAACCAAGATCCAGCTCCAGCGGCTCGGCCCGAGCATCAACCAAAGCGCAGATCAGCTTGAGTTGCGGACGGCCCATCAGGTATTCGCTCACCGCCTCGTTAAAGTCCGATTGCTTCCCCTTGGAAACTTGAGCGTAGCCGTACCCGGGCAAGTCCACCAAGTTCCACCAGTTGTTCATGGTGAAGAAGTTAATCATCTTCGTGGCTCCCGGCTTTTTGGAGACCTTGGCCAAACCTTTTTGCTTGGTCAGCATATTGACCAGGGAGGATTTGCCCACGTTTGAGCGTCCGATAAACGCCACTTCGGGCAGGTTCGAGCGTGGGCAGGCAGCCAAGTCCGTGGCGCTGGTCAAAAACTCCGCTGATTCGATCTTCATGGCACGGACAAAAGCCCGTGAATCGCCGCAGGTCAAAGACGAACCGTCCCCTCTCCTGCAGGCCCGAGGATTTCGAAATGGACACGTCCTGCCTTTCTCCCCAAAACCGTTCGCCTTATGACTATTTTGGAAGATCTACAGTGGAGAGGACTCGTGAACGACTGCACGGCGGCGGAAGAGCTGACCAAGCGTCTCGAAGAAGGACCCATCTCCTTGTATGCCGGCTTCGATCCGACCGCAGACAGTCTGCACGTAGGCAATCTCGTGCCTCTCATCGGCCTGCGCCGCTTCCAAAACTACGGTCACAAGCCAATCGCCTTGGCCGGCGGAGCGACCGGATCCATCGGCGACCCCTCAGGCAAGAAATCCGAACGCCAGCTGCTGACCAAGGAAGTCCTCGACCACAACATTTCAAAAGTGCGCGTGCAGCTAACCCGCCTGCTGGACTTCTCCGAAGAGATCGAGAACACAGCCATGCTGGTGGACAACGCCTCTTGGATGAGCAAGATCAGCTTCCTCGATTTCCTACGAGACGTCGGGAAGTACATCACAGTCAACTCCATGGTCAGCAAGGAGTCGGTCAAAGCTCGCATGGGCGACGAAAAGTCGGGCATCAGCTTCACCGAATTCTCCTACATGCTGCTGCAGGGCTACGACTTCTACCACCTAAACCAGGCGGAAAACTGCGAGCTGCAAATCGGCGGCTCAGACCAATGGGGCAACATCACGGTAGGTACCGAACTGACTCGCAAGATGGCGAGCAAGACAGTTTACGGCCTGACCTTGCCCCTGATCACCAATTCCGATGGTTCGAAGTTCGGCAAATCCGAAAAAGGCGCTATCTGGCTCGATCCGAGCAAGACCAGCGTCTACCGCTTCTACCAGTACTTCGTAAACGTGGACGACCGCGACGTCATCCGATACCTAAAGTTCTTCACCTTCCTCTCCCAAGAGAAGATCGCCGAGCTTGAAAGCCAACATCAGGAGAACCCAGGGCAACGCCAAGCGCACCACGCTTTGGCAACCGAGATGACCAACCTCATCCACGGAGAACAAGCCACGCAAGACGCCATCACCGCATCGAAGATCCTCTTTGGTGGCGGGCTCGAAGGCATCACCGAAAACGCCTTGGCCAACGTGGCGGGAGAAATTCCAACCGCTACCTTGCCAGCGGATAGGCTCAACAGCGAGGAAGGCCTGCTTCTGCTCGACGCTCTCGTAGACACCGGCCTGACAAACTCCCGTGGCGAAGCCAAAAAGGCGGTCAAGGAAGGCGGGGCCTACGTCAACAACAACCGCGTGCAAGAAATGGGCTACAAGCTCAGCGAAGCGGACGTCCACTACGGAAAATACATTCTCCTCCGTCGCGGCAAAAAGAACTACGCCGCCTTGATCGTGGAGTAAAAACACGTCATTGTTCCCCCCATGGCGACTTACGTTTACGAAACCATCCCGCAAACTCCGGACGAAAAGCCGGAGCGTTTCGAAATCCAGCAAAGCATGAAGGACGACGCCCTGACCGCACATCCCGAATCGGGCAAGCCAGTGCGTCGCGTCATCACCGGCGGATACGGATTCACCATGGGCGGCAACTCGCCCTCCCCTTCTTCCTCCGGTGGCGGACATTCCTGCTGCGGAGGCAGTGGCTGCGGCTGCGACCACTGACCTTGCACGGCTAGACGGTCCGATCGCTCACCTTGTCAGTTCCGACTCTCAAAATCGCCCTAGTCGAACCCTTCTTTTCTGGTTCTCATCAACGCTGGGCGGAAGAATTAAAGCGTTACTCCCGCCACCAGATCGACCTCCTGCCCCTGCCGGGCAGAAGCTGGAAATGGCGGATGCACGGAGCGGCCGTAACTTTGGCGAACGAGCTCATGTCGCGGGATACTCAATACGATTTGATCCTGGCGACCGACATGCTAGATTTCGCCGTATTTCTAGCCCTCGTTCGCTCGCGTTACGCAAAGACTCCCACCGCCGTCTATCTCCACGAGAACCAGCTTTGCTACCCTTGGTCGCCCCGCGATGCCGACGTCAAAAAATCCCGCGACCTGCACTATGCCTTTATAAACTACACCACCGCCCTCGCTGCGGACAAAGTGTATTATAACTCTCAATACCATCGGGATGCATTCACCGCCGCTCTGCCTGAGTTTCTAGATCGCTACCCCGATCATCGCAACAAGCGGACCATCGCCGAGATCGAAAACAAGAGCGTCGTCCTCCCGCTCGGGATGGACCTGAAGGCTTTCGACGCCTTCAAACCAACTTCGCCCCAGCCAAACAAGACGCCGCTCTTGCTTTGGAACCACCGCTGGGAGTACGACAAGAATCCGAAAGGCTTCTGCAAATTGCTCTTCGAGCTAGCGAAGAGAAACGTCGACTTCGAAGTAGCCTTGCTGGGCGATCGTTTCGACGAGGAACCGGAATATTTCGCCCACGCCCGCAAGAAGTTGGGACGCCGCATTATATCCTACGGTCGAGCGGACTCCTTCGAGGACTACGCCAAGTGGCTTTGGCGAGCTGATATTCTGCCGGTGACTTCGAGACAGGATTTCTTTGGCGGAAGCGTAGTGGAGGCAATCTACTGCGGCTGCCATCCGATCCTCCCCCGACGCCTCGCGTACCCCGACCACATTTCACCGATAGAGAATCCGCAAAATTACTTCGAGAATTTAACGCAAGCAGCAGACCGAATCGAAGAGCTTATAAAATCCAGACAGTGGATACAGCCGTCTGAGCATTCTACCGTCATGGCACGCTACGATTGGAGTCAGTGTATCGAAGCGTACGACGAAACCCTTTACTGCAGCTCGACGACGTAGGAGCTGTAGAGATTATTCAAGAGGTACTCGTAGGTCAAAAAGCCATAGCCTCCCGTTCCCCAACTATCTCCCCATGAGTTGCGGAAGATGAACTTCGTGTGTTCAAGAACCCCATCTTCACAGCGGTAGCCTACGATCGTTACCGCGTGTCCATTTCCCGAGCGAGGTGGTTGCTTTGACAAAACGCTGGTATGGGAAATCAATTCATATTCGGGCCAAGCCATACCGGAGACAACCGGCATGCCGGAATTGAGAACATGTATCAGGTTTTGTATACATTTCTTGGAACGACCTCCAGGAACTAAAAATGGACTGAACCCGACATCGAGAAAAACAACAGGCTTTTTGCCCGCCGCCTTTTCCTCACTACTCTGCTCCAAAGAAAGACCATGCCCACGGATGGCCTGAAAGACCTGCTCCAGAGCAAAGCCTGCATCCCATCCTTTCGGGACCCCTGTTTCCGGGTCGTATCCAATATTGTAGGCAAAACCTAAAGACCGGGCCGTGGCCGATACTAGATAGTCTTCCGAAAGGTTAAGGTTCTTACTGTGTTTAGCCGCGAACTGAAATTCCAAAGCCGCAACGATGGCGTGAACCGAACAGCTGGGTCCAGACTGACTTCTGACGCGTATCCCGTAGGAACGAAACTGAGGACGAAGATCAACCTCCGGATGCAGCAGAGGGACAGAGCCAAACTTCGAAAACGCAGCTTGAGCTCCTTCTTCCACCTTTGAAGAGTTCTTTTGCTCCAGTAACGCAGCCTCTAAGCGCTGGACCTGCTCGATGGTTTGCGTACGGCGAATCCTCGCCAGATCCTTTTCCCTCCTGAGCGCCTTGCTCGAATCATAACCATATTTCTGCTGCAAATCCTGGCTTAGGTCTGCCAGTGATACCTGAGACAGGCCTTTGCTATGCCGGATGGAAATAGAGGAATCGTTGACCGATAGCACCACGACTTGGCGATAGTCCGTCCCAGCTGCGCTCAAGCTTTCGTAACGATCCTGGGACCAAGCCAGAGTCGAAACAAAATAGGCGAGAATGAGGAGCGAGCGTTTCATGGAAGGGCTTTAAGTGCCATATCCGTTTTATTCGGACTTTTGCCTTTAGACTTCAGCCTAAACCAAAAAGAACGCGCCCCCAAAAGGAGGCGCGTTCGAAAAAGCTTACCCGATTTATTCTTAGTTATCCCAGAGATCGACAAAAGCATCGTCTCGGGATGCCTGAGCTGCAGGAGCGCTGCGTGGCGCAGGCATGTCGAAGGACTGAACTTCCTTCTTCGGAGCCGGTTTCTTGCTAGCGCGAGGAGCAGAGCTGCGATTACCGCCATTAACGACCGATACGAGGTCTTGGATGGTACGCTGCATATCGTTGGATTGTTCAAGCAGCACTCGGCTGGAAGAAGCGGTTTCTTCAGCGGCGGCCGCATTTCGTTGCGTCACGCTATCCATATTGTGGATGGAAGTCTGAATCAGACCGACGCCGCGATTCTGCTCGGCAGATGCATCGGAGATTTCTCCCACGATATCGTCCATCTTCTGAGTATGGCTAACGATAGTCTGCAAGTTTTCCGCAACGCGCTGGTTGATTTCAACGCCGCGTTCGGACTTCTGAACCGAATTCTCAATCTTCTCCGCAGTGATAGACGCTGCCTCAGCTGAACGATGAGCGAGGCTTCTTACCTCGTCAGCAACCACTGCGAAACCAGCGCCGGACTCACCTGCTCGAGCGGCCTCAACCGCAGCATTCAAAGCAAGAATGTTGGTTTGGAAAGCGATCTCGTCGATGGTCTTGATAATGTTGGCGATGTTGTCGGACGATTCTTTGATGTCCTGCATTGCAGTGATCATATCCTTCATCGACTCCGCTCCAGATTCGGCTGCCAAACGAGCTTCGGAAGCGAGCTTCTTGGCGTTTTCCGCATTCTGAGCGTTCTTTTCGGTCATGGCATTGACCTCTTCTAGGGAAGAGCTGGTCTCTTCGATAGAGGCCGCCTGCTCCGAAGAGTCTCGAGCGAGCGCATCGCTGCTAGAGGACACCTGCTCGGAAGCGTTCAAAGTCTCGCCAGCCGCGGACTGAAGACGTCCCACGATTCCATCGATGTTGCGAGTGATGCCGCGCACCACGATCCAGCCTCCTACAGAGCCAATCGCAAGACCTAAACCACTGATCGCAAGTACCAACAACCCAACGGTTGCCTGCAGGCTTTCAGCGTCAGCCTTGAGCTCAGCTTGATGCTTGGCAATAGAGCGGCGATAGACGTCTATCTTTTCAACGAACTTTGGCCCTACCGGAAGTAGGTCGCGGTTATAAATTTCATGAATGCTCTTGAGAGCGGAAGCCAACTCTGAAACTCCGCCGGCGAATTCGCTATTAGCCTCCAAACAACGAGGCAATACGCGATCTTTCAGCTCGTCCCGTAGCGATTCATCAAAGTCTACATTGATTTGGTAGTCATCCTTCAGCGTCTTGAGCTTGGCACCGAGGTCAGCAACTAGCGATTTGGCCTTGGCTATATCTTTGTCGGAGTACTTTACAATCACCCGATTGATCGCCGACTCCGCTTCAAAGACTGTTTGCAAGGCAGAGGAAGTCACGAACGCTCCAGCGATATCACCTTTGCTTTGGTCAGCTACCAGCATCTCTTGGAGCAGATCCTTAATTTCCTGCGAGCCCGGCTGCACCGTATTGTTCAACAATGCAGTCTGCTTACCCTTCAAATCCACGATCGACTGGAAAGCCTTGTTGTAGCCTTCCATCAGGTCTCCTGCAGATGCCAGTGCTTTGCTGGCTTCCTCGCTCGTCGCCTTCCGCTTCCCTTCCGCGAGAGACGAGACCATTGCACCGTACATCTCTTTATGATGAGCAACATGTTCAGAAGAAGCAGAAGAGAGAAATTCTGAAATGTTGGATCGCATGGAAAGCGCGGTTACGACTTTGTCGGCCGCCTCTTCGCCATCTTCGACGCTTTTGGAGAACTCTCCGAACGAGTCATTCAAGTTGGATACCGCTACGTAGGATACCACAGCGAGAACAACGAAGAACGTGAGAGCCATCGCGAGAGTTAAACCAATTTTCTTGGCTAGTGACATTGAGCTCATTTTTCGGGTGGGATTTATATTTGTTGCTTTAGAGAATTTGACTGAGGTGGAAGCAGGGCTCCCGAATACAGAGGGGATTTGAGTTCCACTTTGTCCGTACGGGAAGAAACCCCGCAGGGGCGGACTCCGTGAATGCTGAGTTGTCGCCGAAAATTTTCATTTCGACCCCAGAGAGATCGGACTCCCTCGGGGAACCTTAAGCTACTCTGGTAGAACCTGAGCAAAATAAGTAATATTTCAGATTAGGGGATATTCACCCTAGCCGATAGATCCAAAGGCCTCATCGCCTCAGATTTAGGGACAAAAAAAACGCATACCCCTCATGGTATGCGTTAGAGAATTATCCTAAAATCTAGGAGATAAACCTTGCTTGCTAGCAAAAGCTCTTCTTGAGAAACTCGAGATCAATCTCTGGATAGAGCACAAATTCATCCAGCAAGGCTTTCACACGACCACGCGCTTCGGTGATCACCGCCTCTGGCAGCACGTACTTAACTTTGCTCAATTTGCCGGCGTTTTTGCCCTTTTCGATGGTGGCAGGCTTAGTGTTCGACAGGATTAGCTTAAAGATAGAAGCGATCTCCTTCATCTGCTCCACGTCCATGCCAAGCGAAGTAACACCGGGAGCCCCCACGCGAAGTCCGCTGGTATAGTGAGGACCATTCGGATCGAAAGGAAGGGAGTTCCGGTTGAGCGTGACGCCCGCTTCACGGACGGCGGCTTCCGCTTGGCGACCATTGAGACCGAAGCTCGTTACGTTGATCAATAGTAAGTGGTTGTCGGAACCGCCCGTAGCGATGGTAAGCCCTTCCGCGATCATGGCTTCCGCCATGGCGCTTGTGTTTTCGACGACCTTGGCCGCATAGGCCTTGAATTCTGGCTTGAGAGCTTCCTCAAAGGCGATCGCCTTGGCCGCCATGACATGCGGAAGCGGTCCACCAATGACGAGCGGGCACCCCTTGTCCACAAATTCGGCGAACTCCTTCTTGCAGAGAACGATACCGCCGCGAGGTCCACGCAAAGTTTTGTGGGTCGTGGAGGTCACCACGTCGGCGAATGGCATCGGGTTGAAGTCGCCCTCAAAAACGTCGCCCGCAACGAGACCAGCGAAGTGGGCCATATCCACCATCAAAACCGCTCCGACCTTGTCGGCGATCTCCTTCATGCGGCGGAAGTTCACCTTACGAGGATAAGCCGAATAACCAGCCAGAAGGATCAAAGGCTTCACCTCCTCGGCCTGCTTCTCGAGGGCGTCGTAATCGAGCAATCCTGTCTCTTCGTTAACCGAATAGCTGTAAGCGTCGAAAAATTGAGCGGAAACATTGAAGCGATAGCCGTGGGTCAAATGACCTCCGGAGTAGTAATCCAAGCCAAGCATGCGCTGGTTGCCCATGGCCGCTCTGACCTTGTTCCAATCCTCGCGAGAGAGCTTGGCAGGATTTGGCTCGCCCAATTCTTCTAGAGTAGGAACGCCTACCTTAGCCTGCAAGATCGCCCAGAAAGCGATCATGTTAGCATCGGCTCCCGAGTGCGGCTGCACGTAGGCGTGCTCTGCTTTGAAGAGCTCGCAAGCCAAGCGGCAAGCTTCCGACTCGATGTCGTCGATATTGTCGCAACCGGCGTAGTAGCGAGCTCCAGCAAATCCTTCGGCATACTTGTCAGTAAGCAAGTTGCCCATGGCAGCCTGGGTGTTGGTCGAGGTATAGTTTTCCGAAGCGATCAGCTTCAAGTTACTGCGCTGGTCCTCTAGCTCCTTGATGATGGAGCGGGCAATGGATGGATTGACTTCCGCGACCTGCTGAAGGTTCGCGAGGTAGCCAATCATGGCCGGCGAGACAGACTCAGGGGAACGGGAGGACAAGTAGTCCTGCAATGGCGTGGCGGTGGAATCACTCATGATTGTTATGGAAGCGGTTTTTCTCTGAAAAAGTTCTACCCAGGCGCGCGATAGAACCGAACCGCTTCCCGGCGGTCAATCCCGCCTTTGCTTCGCCAGTCGCTTGCATCCGAAAAAAGGGCCCCGCCCCACGAAGTCAATGCGAACTATGGGAAAACGAGCCCCGAAGCAGCTCGTTTGCTCCACTAGATCCGCAACTTGAAGGTGGCTCCCTTTCCCGGCCCCTCGCTAGTCGCCCTTAAGCTCCAATTGTTGGATTGAGATACAATCCTGGCCCGAGGCAGGCTAAAACCATAACCTCCCGGGGTCCGTTTGTGCTCCGGAATCTGGCACGGTTTGAAGATCGATTCCAATAGCTCCGGCTCGATGCCGACCCCTTCGTCCTCAATGACAAACTCGATCCCCTGCTCTTTCGGGAAAGCCGAAACCGTCACACATCCTTGGAAATCTGAGAACCCAATCGCATTCGAACATAAGGTAGTCAGCACACCTTTAAGCCCCTTTTCATCAACGAAAATAGAGCCCTCCCAGGTTCCGCTAAAGTCCAGCCTCACTCCCTTCGACTCGGCAAGCGGCCGATAAAGATCGGCCAAAGCCCGCTTCAGATCCTCAAGGTAAATCTCCCGTCGTTCGCCCGGCCAATTTACCCGGGCTTTCTCGAAGTAGTCCGAAGCCAACTTAGTCAGTTTGGAAATGCGCCTGAATCCTTTGCTCGCAAATTCGACGCAACGACGGTTGTCCTCCGACAACACGTCCAACTCCACCATATGGAGGCTTCCGATCCAATTCAGAGGCGTATTGAGCTCGTGCGAAATATACTGGATGAATGCGAGCTTATCGGTGTCCCACTCCTTCAAGCGACGATTCGCCTTTTCCAGACTTTTCTCGCTGCGTTCCAGCTCGTCTTTCTGCAGGCAAGCCCGCAAAGCATTGGAGAGCTTCGCGTTTAAGGGAGCCAAGGAACGGACTGTTTGCTCGGTGAACGGAGTACCGTTTTTCACCAAGGCCAAGAGCCCGAGATCCGGCAATGAGAAGATATAGGCGAACTCGTTTTCTCCGGCGTTGATGCAAAGCGGCAAAGACTTTTCTAGGGCAATGAAATCACGCTTGGAGTAGCGCGGGGCGAGGTGCTGGTCGCAAATCTGCTTGGCTCGGTTGACCCCCTCTAGCTTTGGCAACAGATAAAGCGGCTCTAGTATGGCAGCTCCTTCCGAACCGCTGGATTTCTGCAGCAGACAGCCGGCTGATAGATTGAGCTTACGCAAGTACTTGCCTAAGCAGGTCTTGAGCATGGAACGGGTATCGAGATCGCTTCCGATAGACATCGAAATCTCGTAAAAGATCTGCAGAGCTTCCGTTCCGAGAGGCATCAGGATTCGAAAATTCCCGCTACCGCGGTCTTGTTGTAGAACTCCAGATAATCTTTCCGGTTGTTCGCTATCTCTCCCAAAGTCAAAGCTCCCACGACCTGACTCATCCCACTCCGCTCCGCGAGCTGGAAAAATTCCTCACCGAATCGTTCCCCCAAAAACAGGTAGCGGGAAATGCAGTCCAGCAACAGGCAGCCACGCGATTCGCCGGCGGAGCTCGCAGCTTGGCAACCAAGGCTCAACGCCTGGCCAGAAGCTTCGATCAAGGTATCCGGTTCGCCCGTAAGAATATAGACTAGAGAATGCTCAGGCACTTCTCCCACACAAATTATAGCTCCGTCCTCGTTCACCCCGATCGGATCACGAACGACCTTCTCGGTCCCAAGTTTGCTTATGCCAAAGGGATAATTCTTAGCCACGTTGAAAAAGTCCACCCCTTCGAAACTGTCGCCCGCGATGGATTCGATGGCCTCCCGGTAAACCTCGCAGGCGGGTCTCCAATCGAGCGATGCGATCGCATTCCCCTTCGATTCGGTCACCTCGAAAGGCCCAGCTAAATCTCGCCAGCCATGGGCGACTCCCACCCCGATTTCCAAATCGGCAAATGCAAGGACCGCAGCTTCGCGAACCAAACCTTGCGGCGTGATAAGGCACGGTTTCGACTCGAAACTGAGAGACCCAGCACCGCCTCCGATGTAGTTCTGCTCAAGACCAAAAACCGCAAAAACCTCTTCTACGAAGCGGTTAATCTGGCTAGAAAGACCGTCGACGAAAACGAACATCGTTTTCGATCCGGGGAGAGAAACGGGCAAGGATTCGAGGGCTGACTCGAAATCGACATCAGGATCGCTCAAGCGAGGGATTGTAAAAACCTGAGACTGAGTTGGAAAGCCGAGGATGACGTAGCCTTCTTCCAAAAGCCGACCGCCGGCCATGACTTGCGGAAAGATGCCACCCAGAATGGGGATTGGGCAACTTTGCAGGATTGGATTGATAGCAGCGGGGCTGTAAGCATTCGCATCGCACGCTAACACCAGCATCAATCCAACGCCTTCAGCCATCGAGATGCGGGCCAGAGCTTCGGACAAATCCTCAATTCGAGGACTGGAACTGGATTCGACTATCATTTCTTGTCAGAGCTCAACCCCAACTTTCGAGCACTCCCCTTCGAGAGTTCGACCGGATACTTAAAAGCGTTCTTTCGCATCTTACGCTCGATCGCTGAGCTGAGGTCGATGTTTCCACGGTTGGCAAACTGCAAAGCGTAGATCACCACGTCGGCGAGCTCGTCCTCCACGGCTTCCCGGCTTTTAGCATCTTCCAAAAGCTCATCGCTTTGGGTACCTTCCAGCCACTGAAACGGCTCCATAAGCTCCGCCGCCTCTCCAGCAAGAGCGATGCTCAGATTCTTAAGGGAATGAAACTGGCCCCAATCCCTCTCTTCCGCTGAGGCTAGAGCTCTCTGCTTAAGCGTCTCGATCGGGGTAGAGGTATCGGACAAACACATGCCCGAAATTCAAACCGGCTACTCACACAATGCGAGTACCAAGCTATGTTTTTTACGTAGAAAAAATTCGGACAGTACTTAAACAGCCCGAGCAATCACACCGAGAGAGCGTCGCTGTAGCAACGGAGATAACCCGGAACGATACGTTTAGCGGTAAAGCTCGACTCCGCCCGTTTTCGGGCGTTTCGACCGAGACGAGCCGCCTCTTCCGGTCGTTCCACCATGTCGTCAATGGCGTCTGCCATCGCTTGGCAGTCCCCAAAATCGCACAAAAGACCGGACTCCCCTTCCTCCATAACTTCAGGAATACCTCCCACCCGGAAGGCTATCGAAGCCTTGCCCAGAAACATTGCCTCCAAAATGCTGAGACAAAAACTCTCCGTCCGCGAAGTGTACAGGCACAGGTCGCTCGCCTCGATGTAGTTCTCAATCGGATACCCATTCTCCCGAACCATTACAGTATTCTCCAGTCCCAACTCAGCAACCTTCGGCTTGTATTCGTCAAACGGAGCACCCGCCAATATCACCAGCTTCAGACGATCCTTGTGGCGAGTGAGGGAGACAGCCTCGAGCAATAGGTCGATTCGTTTTACAGACCGAAGATTTGAAGCGTGGAACAGAGTGAACTTATCGCCTAGCCCCAGCTCTTCTCGCATGTCTCCTCGCGAGCGTGTGGGAATACCTGGGCTGTAGAAATTATGGATCACGTCGATCTCCTTCCCCACGTCGAAGACTTCCTCCGTGTCCCGCCTAAGACTGTGCGAGACGGTCGTTACTCGATCTGAATGCTGCAGCGAATACTCGATCGCTCGGCGGTAGTTCGGATCCCTTCCGAGCAAAGTCGTATCTGTGCCGTGCAAGGTGGTAACGATACGCAACTTGTCTTGTTTGGCCATTCGCTTGGCGATGTATGCCGCTGTCGCATGGGGAACCGCGTAATGGGCATGGATAATATCAAGATGCTCCCGATCCGCCACGTCAGCCATTTTCACCGCAAGCGGCAGGGTATAATCCGCATATTCAAACAACTTATATTTGGAAACTGCGACCGCGTGAAAATGAATACCTTCCATCTCCGTATCGAGTCGCACGGGCTTGGCATAGCTGAAGAAATGCACCTCGTGACCCATTTGAGCCAACTCCATTCCCAAAGCCGAAGCCAAAATCCCGCTCCCCCCTACTAATGGGTAGCACGCTATGCCTATCTTTAACTTCGAACCAAAGCTCACTTAGAATAGACGCGCGCCGGGAGGGGCCGAATTCAAGGAATCGATCACGACCGGATCATTTGGCCAGAGGGCCTGCCCATGAGTAACTCCCATCTGAAGTCCGAGAGTGCGTGAATTCGAAACCTGCAGCTCTAGATAATTACGGGTCTTCATTTGGCTAGCATGGCAATTCATGAGCGCCTCCCAAGCAGAGACAAAAGGGCTTACATCAACAAGGAAGGGGGTTCCTCCTTCGCGAGCTGCACCGGGAGTGATCGCATAATAAAAGAGCGATTCCACTGCATGGGGAGAAAACGCTTTGAGCTCTTCCAAGCCTCCATAACGGGCCAAACGGGCGGCATCGCGGGTGACATTCGAAATAGCCACGTGATCGGGATGTTGATTCACCGTATCCGTCGGAGCCAATACAACGTCCGGACGTAGCCGTCGGATTTCTTTAGCGATCAGCAAGGCGTTGGCCCTACTCGCTTCAATTTTCGAGTCGCCGCCGCAATCCAAAAAGGTCAGCGACGCTTCCAACAAGCTGGACGCCTCTCGGCATTCCTGTTCGCGAACTTCCGGAGTCCCGTTGCTCCCCGCCTCTCCCAGCGAGCAAACCAGCAAACCAATATGCGAGCCAAGCGAAGCTTCTTTCAGCAAGATTGCTCCACATCCAAACTCGATGTCATCCGGATGCGCCCCCACCGCTAAAATTCGCTTTCTTTCAGTCTCCGACATAAGCCTCGTCGCTTCTTTCGATAAAGTCTCGTTCCACGAAAACGATCTCAGGTGCTTCGCTCGTATTCAAATATTTAATTTCCCCTGCCCCTGCAACATAGTGAGTACAGTTTATGACAGATTGCATCCAAAGCAAACGGGTATCTCGAGTCGGTGTAATCATCGACTTCTCGTTACCTTCCGCTTCGACTGGCAAGAACGAACTCCCTCCCTGGTGCAGAGCGAAACCGGAATCCATCTTGCGAGCCCTCACCCACTCTCCTTCATACCGGGTATCCACAAAGTAATCATCCACCGAAATGGCCGATCTCCGGAAATCTTTGCTGCCTGATCTCTCTACGCGGATACCGTCCAGCAAACCCATTCCACGATACATCTCCAAACAAAAGTCCGCTACATTGTCCGCCGCTACCGACGCAAAGAGTTCGACGAGTTCCTGGCTGACGAACTGCGGAAGCTGCCGCACGGTCTTCGCTTGCCACTCGCGATCCACCCGTTTGGCAAAAAGCGGTGAATACTTCTTCTGTATTTTGTTGGCGAAAGCGAAATTGAGAGATTGCAGCTTTCCCGAATCCCGATGAGTCAACTTGGTTTGCGTTTCCCGTGGATCGTGATCGCAATCGTGATAGAAAAAGACGATTTCGCCCCCAATTTCTTTCTGCAGGCGGCGAGCTGTCCAAATTTTGGATACCAGAAACCGCTTAGGAAAAAAGCCACAAGGTTGTTGGCCGAAACAGATTACAGGCTGCGAGCTCATCTAGACCTAGCCTCCATTTTTCCATTTCCTATCACTAACTGAAAGAGCACCGATAGCCCCATGACCATGCCGCAGCCAATCAAGTTATACCAGAGGTAACCGATCTCTAAACTCTGGTACATGACAACCACCACGATTTGCGAAACAATCGCTGCGTAGAAAACGGCACTCCCCTTCACTAGCTTTATGAAAAAGGCTACAAGGAAGATTCCCAGAATCCCACCGTAAAACACGGACCCCAGGCGATTCACCGCTTCTATAAGATTCTCCACTAGATTTGCGTAAAGGGCGAATACGATGGCCAAGCAGCCCCAAGCAGCAGTCAACGCTTTGGAGACAAATACAAAGTGCGCTTCGTCCCGATCTGGCTTGGCAAATTTGCGGTAAAAATCTACCATCGTGGTCGATCCCAAGGCATTCAGTTCCGATGCAGTCGAAGACATGGCGGCGGCAAAGATTACTGCCACTAAAAGTCCGACCAAACCGGCAGGCAGATAGTTGAGGATAAAGGTAATGAAAACGTAATCAGAGTCCTTAGCCTCCAAATCCTCTCCCGCTTTCCCTATCAGAGTCTTCACCTCCTCGCGAATCCCGAGAGCTCGTCCCTCCGATTCCAAAGCATGCTCCTTTGCTAAGTCTACTTCTTCAGAAGTTCCATTGTCTAAGGACTTAGCCAAGTCCCTGACGGCCTCCGCTCTTTGAGATACCGCTTCAGCGTATTCTTTTTCCAATGACTGCAGCTCGTCGGAGTATTCGGATTGGTGTACCGCATCAAGGCTCGCCTGATTGAAAAAGACAGGAGGCTTTTCAAACAGGTAGAAAACAAACACCATCACCCCTACAAACAATATGAAGAACTGCATGGGGATCTTGACCACAGCGTTCAAAAGAAGACCGAAGCGACTAGCGCTAGTGGAAGTTCCCGCTAGATAACGCTGAACCTGAGATTGGTCGGTTCCAAAATAGGATAACATCAGGAAGGTTCCCCCCAGCAGGCCGGTCCACACGGTATAGTCTTCCTTAACATCGGTCGAAAAGCTGACCACCTCCAACTTATCCATCACTCCCGCAACGGACAAAGCAGAGGCAAAGGAGACATCATCGGGCAAGCCTGCGATTATCATGCCGAATGCGATAAACATACCGACCATGATAACAGCCATTTGGTAGCGTTGCGTGATACTTACAGCCTTCGTACCTCCCGAAACGGTATAGACGACGACCAAGGCTCCTACCATGACAATCGTCAGATCCAGATTCCAATCAAGCAAGGTGGATACCACAATAGCCGGTGCATAAATAGTAATTCCTGCGGCTAGCCCCCGCTGTACCAAAAAGAGAAATGCGCCAAGGATTCGTGTCTTAGAATCGAACCGCTGTCCTAAGTATTCATAGGACGTATACACATTGAGCTTCCTATAGATTGGGATAAAAAAGGCGCAGATAATGATGATTGCAAAAGGCATCCCAAAGTAATTCTGCACGAAACCCATTCCATTATCATAGGCGACCCCTGGCGTTGACAGGAAGGTTATCGCACTCGCTTGAGTGGCCATCACCGAGAGACCGATTGTACCCCAGCGTATCGAATCGTCACCTTTCAAGTACCCTCTAAGGCCACCGCCTTCTCGAGTTCTCCAAATCCCATAAAGGGCGATACCTAACAGGGTGCCAACGAGAACGAAATAATCTAAGCCACTCATCTATAAAACCGTGTGAACAGGTAGAACAATACCACTTCTACCGCAAAGAAGATGGTTACAGCCCAATAGACTCGTCTCCAGCTTCCTAGTACAGGAGGAGCTTCCTCCTTCTCTATTCCATTCTTTTCCGGCATAGTGTTTTAAATACCCAGAGTCGCTATTCAGGTTGTCCCAAAGAAAGGATGTTGGCAAAAAGCCGATACGCTCCGGGCACACCCGCAGGCAGCTGTCGGAACCAGGAAATTCCTGAATAGACAAAATAACCATCTCCAAATTCCGCCACTAGTAGAGATCCGTCTCGCGAAGGTTCTCCGATATCGTTCATCCCTAGGATAGGCGTAAATTCCGCTCCCCAAGAATCTGGAAAGTAAAGTCCCCGTTCCTGCGTCCACCCCGAAAAATCGTTTTCTGTGATGT
Source organism: Pelagicoccus albus (assembly GCF_014230145.1). Taxonomy (NCBI): domain Bacteria; kingdom Pseudomonadati; phylum Verrucomicrobiota; class Opitutia; order Puniceicoccales; family Pelagicoccaceae; genus Pelagicoccus; species Pelagicoccus albus. Next base: position 113,506 of record NZ_JACHVC010000001.1, on the reverse strand, counting down.
GGTTGGGTTTTGACAGCACTGGATGTTCGGGAGCAAGGAAACGTACCTCTGAATTCTCATCCGTAACTCGGTCCCGTGACAGCTGTAAATCAAAGGGAGCAAGCAGCGAGCCTTTCAGGCCCCGGGTCGTATTGTACTGAGCGACCACCGTGCCACCCGCTTCCGCATAGGAAAACAACCGTTCCAGCAGGGAATCAATCTCATCAACTGTATTGTAAGCGCGAATACCAAGGACAACTGCATCAAAGACTCCGAGATCAATCGCCCCGAGTTCTCCCGGGCTAAGTTCAGTGACTTCGAAGCCAATTTCCCTGATACTCTCTGGCATCGCATCCCCAGCTCCCTGTAGATAGGCTACCTTTTGACCAAGCCGCGCGACTTCGAGGCTTACCCCTTTCGAGCTAGCCGAGCCGAACAATGTCAGCTCCGGGATGTGATCGTAGCGAATCTGTTCCACCGACTTCTGGAAGGTTTCACTCTCCGTTACAAGTCGGGCCTGAATATCGATCTCCTGCGAGACTGAACTGGGCGAAACGCGAAACACATAGCTCTTCGAAGCTCCTTTGAGCAATCTCTCAACCGGCACGCTTTTAGGCACACTACTCCAACCTTCGGGCAACACTAATTCCAAATCACCTTCCGCGCCGTCTAGGAGAGCGGATACTTTAACTTCCACATCCCGCTCCTCAAAATTCGGAAATAACTTAACCGGGGCAGTAAACTCGACCGATGCGGCTGGCAATAGGGTCACGAGATCTATCTCTTCGCCTTTGGCGGGGTTTACTTCTCGGTAGACAACTGGCAAGGTCACTGGAATTTCCGTGCCCATTACCTCGATACTAATCGTCGAAACAAGAGAAGGCTCATTCTCGGGAAGTCCTATTAAAGTTTGATCATCCACCTCAAACATCCCGACAGTTCCCTTCTCTCGCAGCCAATAGGGCTGTCCATCTAAGGTGGTAGGAGCATCGAGCTCGAATCGAACACCTTGCAGGGAATTTTCACCTAGCGGATCGTCTCGTTTCTCAGAGACGGACGCGAATGGGATTTCGACTGAGCTTAGTTTCGCGGGAAGAGCCGAGCGGTTGATGAGCTCGAATGCGAGTTCGAACTTGTCTCCACCTTTTAAATACTTTTTCGAGCTTAGAGCACGAGCGTGGAACCCCATACTTCCCAGAATGATGGAATCGAGCTCCCGCAGCTTCTGACTGCCCCACTCGCCGAGCTCGGGCGAGGTAAGTTCGGTCCGCAACTCCAACATCTTCGCAACCGAGGCAGATGGATCAGATACATCAAACCCGCCCATTAACTCGTTAAGCATCTCCGAAACTTTAGCGGCGCCGCTTACTCTACTCCAAGTGGTGTCGACTCCGTCAAACAAGTCGCCCTTCCATTTATCTCCCGCCAAAAACTTAAAATATTCATTTCGGACTCCACGAGATACAAGAGTTCCAAAACCTTGGCTGCGGTGCATACTCCGACTCAATGAGGCAACTTCGTTGTAGGACTTTCCTAACAATGGGTCATATCCTCCGACTTCCATCTCCAGATAATTTTCCGGTTCAAAAACGACGTCGTTATTTCGGAAAAACCAGGAGCTAGTGTTCCAGGCAATCCGCTTCGCCTGCCAAGGCTCTACCCATTCCAGTTGCTCTGGAAATTTGCTCGGGTCGGCAGCCGCCTCGAAAGCCTCAAGGGCCAACATCGCTGAGGCAGTGTGATGACCATGAGTCGAGCTCGGCTGGGGATTGAAGCGAGTCACTATCACATCTGGTCGAAACTTGCGGATAGCCCAAACCGTGTCGGCCAGTACCGCCTCTCTGTCCCAAATACGGAAGGTTTCCCCAGGCGTTTTGGAATAACCGAAATCTCGTGCCCGGCTGAAGAATTGCTTTCCTCCATCGATAGTGCGAGCCGCTAAAAGCTCTTGAGTTCGGATAAGCCCAAGCTGGTCTCGCAGTTCGGGTCCGATGAGATTTTGCCCTCCATCTCCCCTAGTCAAAGAGAGATAGGCGGTGTCATACTTCCGCCCTAAGGAGAGGTAAGAAACCAGGCTAGTATTCTCGTCATCAGGATGAGCGGCTACATAGAGAACCCGCCCTAAAGTATTCATTTTTTGGATTTTCCAGAGTAGCTCCGATCCGGACACATTGTCCGTGATCTCGACCGGTGAAGAGGCGTAAGCGGAAACCGCTGCAGCGAATCCAAGCATGAGTGTTTTCGAATGTTTGAGAAAGCCTGTAGCCATGGCAAAAGCAGGTTGGGAAAGGAAACGGCAAAAAGAAGAAAGACCTAGAGGCTTTCCAAAATATCTTGAGCTATCTTTTGGTAGTCTGGATTTCCTCCTTCAGTCGCGAGTTTCAAAGTTTTCTCCGCGCTGGCTTTCGCTTCTTTCGTCATTCCAAGGTCCATCTCTATCTGAGCTTTGCGGGCGAGCATCCAGTAAGCAGGCTTCTCACTTTTCTCGCAGGCCGAGCTCACCCATTTCAGTGCAGTTTTTAGGTCCTTACCGGTCTCGTGATAATACGTCCCCGCAGCGAAAAGCGTACGCGGCGAATCGAAGCTGTCGGAGCTCTTGAGCTTCTCGATTTGCGACATGACCTTTTTATCGGTGGGAACAAGGATTGGAATTTCGATGCAGGTGTAATCCCATTCCAAATACAACACGGCTTGGTCGCTTTCGAGATCCTTAATCCCAAAGGACATAGATTCCACCTGTTCGTCAATGGTCATAGGCGTAACGGAAAAACGAACTACATCATTTTTCTCTTCATAGCCAAAGGCTCCCCACAATTCCGTGCTGCCATAGACGATGACCGTCCACTCCGCTTCTCCCGGTATCGTATAGAGGGCGTATTCACCCGCCGGTATCTTCTCTCCGCCAAATACGACGTCATCCGAGAAGCGAATTTTGCTAGGTTGATTCGCTCCTGTCCGCCAAACTTTGCCATAGGGCACAAGCTCGCCAAAAATCTCGCGGTCTTTCACACCGGGACGCGAGTAGTCCATCTCGACTTCCGTCAGACCGACCGTCTGTTTAAAGGAAGCGTGCGGGCTGGCTGCGGGAGTCTTGAGATTGGCGTTGGCGCTGGGAATGGAGCCAACAGCCAACAACGCACTAATTAAGAGTGTGGGCAAAGCAGGGAATAACTTCATGGGACCTAAGATGGGTTGGATAGGAAACGGCAAGGAGCCTACAGCAGTGCAGACCCGCTAGATAGACTCCGGAAGGCTTTGTTTGGCTGCAGATTTTTTGCTCTGACACCCTTCTTGTTGTCAGTCTTTGCCTCGCTTTTTTCCGAACCCCACAGAAACGCGTCGAAGGCGCAGAGCGGCACAGCCTTTGCGCTTGCCTGCCCTATCACCGCCCCTAATAAACGTCGCCCTTGAGCGGAAAACTGGAAAATTCATCGAGCAAAAACCTGTCCTTGGGCGTCATATTCCTGACGATCTTCATAGATCTGGTGGGCTTTAGCGTGATCTTCCCACTCTTTCCGTCCATGCTCGATTACTACTTCGAAGTAGACGGACAGAGCGGTTTGCTGGGCTGGCTGCTGGAGCAGCTAAACCAAGTCTCGCAGCTCGCCGACGGTTCCGAGCGCTTCACGCCTGTATTGTTCGGGGGGGTACTCGGGTCTTTGTACGCGGCGCTGCAGTTTTTCTTCGCGCCCTTCTGGGGAGCCATGTCGGACAGGAAGGGAAGACGCTCCATTCTTGTATACACTAGCTTGGGCACTTGCTTGAGCTACGTCCTTTGGATGTTCGCCGGCAATTTCGCCCTTTTGATTATCGCTCGGCTAATCGGCGGCGCGATGAGCGGAAACCTATCGGTGGCAACCGCTGCGGTCGCGGATGTGACTACCAAAGAAAACCGCTCCAAGGGGATGGGAATGATCGGGGCCGCTTTCGGATTGGGCTTTGTAACCGGCCCAGCCATCGGGGGAGCCTGCGCCCATTTCGTAAATCCAGTCGAGCTTTGGCCAGAGTTGGCCCGATTTGGAATCAACCCATTTTCATTTGTCGCGTTCGTAGCCGTAATACTTTCCCTAGGAAATTTCATCTGGATCCGGGCCCGTTTCGCAGAATCGCTTCCTCCTGAAAAACGAGGCCAGCAGCGGGTCATCATGAATCCGGTCAAAAGGCTCAAGCAGCCCCAGATCACTCCGGTCCGCAGAACCAACTTCGCCTACTTCGTGTACATTCTCGCTTTCGCCGGGATGGAGTTCACCCTTTCGTTCCTCGGCGTTGAGCGTTTCGGATACACGCCTTTAGACATTACCAAAATGATGGTCTTCGTCGGCTTCATCTTGATTTTGGTACAGGGAGGAATCGTTCGCCGGATCGCACCCAAAGTCGGAGAAAAGAAAACAGCATCCACAGGCTTGCTTCTAGTCGCCGTCGCACTCGCTATCCTATCCATGGCTAGCTCAGAGGGAATCCTCTACCTGGGACTCGGCTTCATGGCCTTGGGAGCAGGACTTTGCAGCCCAACTCTCACGTCGCTCATTTCGCTTTACGTGTCTGAGCAAGAGCAAGGTAAAGCTCTAGGCGTCTTCCGCTCTCTAGGATCTCTTGGCCGAGCAATCGGACCACTATCGGCGAGTTTCGTATTTTGGTGGTTTGGCTCCGACAAACTCTACCTCATCGGGTCGCTGATTGTACTTTTCGCCGCCTACCTGAGCATGCGCTTACCGCAACCAGACAAGACTTCATAAAAAGGGGATATACCCTACTACAGTTGAAGACTGTATACCTCGCCGAGGAAAATCCGGGGATTAGTGGGTGGATCAAGGCCTTCCCCAAAACCAAAGATTTAACGGGTGAATGGATTCATCTCGTAAAAAAGAAACGAATCTAACCATTCGGGAATCATATAGCCCCAAATAGGACATAACCCCTAAAAATCCGGAGTCTGGGTCGATACCTAGGAAAGGCGAATACCTAAGAAAACGGCTAGCCTAGAGTCAGCGAGCTACTCGCGGCCTCTCTACAGACCTAGATAAAATGAATCGAAAGACAGTCATCTCAATTGCCGCCGGAGCGGCTTTGGCAGTAAACAGTTTCGCGGCAGGAGACATCTCCTATGGAGGGTTCTTCAGCAACGGCTACCTTCAATCCTCGGCCAACAATTACCTCGTCGACTCGGAGGACGGAGACTTCGACTTCGTCGAGTTGGGCGTGAACGCTAGCTGGTCCCCCATCGAACGCACCACGCTGCGTGGACAGCTCTTTACCTTCGAGCTCGGTCCTTACGGCAACTTTGATCCCATCATCGACTACCTGTTTGTCGAATACAGCCAGTCTCCCGCCTTCAACCTGCGTCTGGGACGTGTGAAAAGACCGCAAGGCTTGTACAACGACATTCAAGACATCGACATCGCCCGTACCTCAATCCTTTTGCCGATGGGTATGTACGACCAGCGTTATCGCGACTTTTCTGCTTCAGCAGATGGGATCTCCATCTCCGGTAACCTCTCCTTCGGCACATTTCAGAGTTTGGACTACACCGCTTACCACGGAGCTTCGAGCCTGGAAATCGACGGCGGAATCGCTGGTTACGCTCACACCATCACAGCGCGTTCACTCCTAAATGGTAAGATTGATACCATCGACGCCGACACGCTATCGGGAATCCAACTTTGGTGGAACACTCCTGTGGCTGGACTCCGCACCGGAGCCGCCTACTCCATTCTGAAAGGGATCGATATCGACACCTCTGGAAATCATCCACTTTACGGAATTCCCATCGTAGTATCAAACCTCACAGAGGCTTCCGAGTGGCGGTTCTCAGGTGAATATTATTGGGAAAACTGGACTTTTACCGGCGAATACAACGTCTTGGCGACCAATGGGCTGGAGCAGCAAACCGTGGCCGGAAACCCAATGGGATGGGCGCCAGTAGCCAATACTGGCCATTCCTGGTACCTGGGAGCTGCGAGACGTTTCCTCGACCGATTTGAGGGCAGCGTCATCTACTCGGAATTCCTCAGCAACAATGACAGCACCGAAACGGCCCTCGACTATCAAGAGGACCTGCAATTTTCGCTTCGCTACGACGCAACCGACTTTTGGACCGTAAAGGGTGAGTTCCACCTCCTGAGCGGACAAAACCGACTGTTCAACCAGTTCGGGCAAAACCCCAGCCCTACTGACGAGAATTGGACCCTATTCGCCCTGAAGAGCACCTTCTTCTTCTAGGGCTTAAGAAACCGAACTCTCGGAACAAAGTTGAAAATGAAAAAGACACTATCTTCCCTCCTCTTGGCCCTGAGCGCGACAAGCTTCGCGTTCTCCTCTCCATCCGTAATCGTCAATTCCGAAAACTCGGACTCCATCGACACCGACACACTTGCCTCCGTCTTGGTCGGCAAACGTAAATTCTGGGAGAATGGAGCCGAAGTCGTCATCGCGGTGCTGAAAGACAATTCCGACTCCAACAACGCTTTGGAGTCGTTCGCCAAAATGAACGATTCACGTTTCAAAAGCCACTGGCAGAGACTTGCCTTCAGTGGACGCGGCACCATGCCAAAGAACTTCTCAGACCCGGCCGCACTTGTCGCATTCGTAAAAGCGAACAAAGGAGCCATCGGCCTAACTTCTGACGGTTCCGACCTCAGCGGGGTAAAACAGGTCAATTAATCGTCCTCCATCGCAATTCCCATTCATCCATGTTCTCGATCAAGAACCTCAACCTAAAGAGTTGCTTTCTCTTCATTAATGGGGCCTTGGCCTTGCTGACCGCTCTCATTGTCATCGAAGGAATTTACATGTTCAGATCCACCCGATCGGGTGGGGAAATCGTGCATTCCTTTCAAAGAGAGAGCGTGCCAAGCCAGCAACTGCTCAACGACCTGAAGCAAACGTCGCTGCAGTTCGAGATCGCGAACCTTGGATACATCTTCGGGCAAAGCGACGAGATAAAGGAGGCCAAGGAAAAGGAAGCTCTCTCGCTGAGCGCTGAAGCTCTCAATTCCATAGACACACTTGCTAGCCTCAGCTCCGATGCTGAAATCCTTCGGGACGTGGAAGAAATTCGGAAGTCTTTCAACGCCTACGCGGACAAAACGGAGGAAATTCGGTCCCTCTTAAAGGACGATATGTTCTTCGAGGCCATCGAGCTTTGGGATCAGGATATCCCCAAGCTCAACCAAGCACTTCGAGCTAGCGTTGCCCTAGGCGAAACCGCCGTCGCGCAGACCTATAACGACTCGGTCGCCACAACCACCAAGAGCTTCCAAAGCCTCTCGTCTAACATATCTCTCTTCAGCATGGTGAACGCAGCCTTGGCCTTGGTGATAATGGTCTTCGCCCTGCTTGCTTCGCAAACGACCAACAAAGTTCTCGCCCACTCGCTTCGGTCTTTGACTGGCAGCGCTAAACGCGTCGCCCAAACCGCCAACGAACTGGTGCACTCCGCCGAAAGGTCTTCCAGCGCCAGCGCAGCGGAAGCCGAAATTCTGTCCTCCACCAAGACGGCGATGAACGAGCAGGCCCACAGAACGCAGACAACTGCAGATAACACCCGATCGGCCGACAGTATTACGACAGAGTGCTTTGATAAGTTCGAAGACACTCGCAACACGATCCTAGATCTGGACAAGTCCATGCAGCAAATTTCCGATTCTGGATTCGAAACGCAAAAGATCATCCAGACCATCAACGAAATCGCCTTCCAGACCAACCTACTCGCCTTGAATGCTGCAGTAGAAGCGGCCCGAGCAGGAGAAGCGGGAGCAGGCTTTGCCATCGTTGCCGATGAGGTACGAAACTTGGCTATCCGATCTGCAGACGCTGCCAGCAACAGCTCCGCTTTGATCGAAAAGTCGGCCGATAACATTGCCAAGGGCACTGCAATCGTACGCCAAACATGCGAATCTTTCGACGAGGTTTCCGGTATGATGCAATCCGCTAGCAGTCACATTCGCGAAATCGCGGACGAAACCGACAAGCAAGCCGAGAACATTCAAAGCATGAACCACTCGATCAACGAGCTCACTGCTAGTACCGAAAACAACAAGCGTTTCGCCAACGAAACGGCGAGCTCCAGCATAGAGCTACAAGAGCAGTCCGGTAAATTGGACGAGGTCGTAAAAGAACTCCTACACTTGGCTGGAAACGGTGCTAGCAATACCGACAACTCCAATTCGGCGCCGAAAGTCCCGCCAGAGCCAAGCCCTTTGCCAAAGCGAGAAGCCTCCCCCACCACCTTGGCTTCAAACTCAAGAACCGAAAGTTTCGACGAGCTTTGGAATTAGGCTCCCGCCTTTTTTCTCAAAACAAAGATACCGGCCCCATCACGGCCCTGCTTCCAAGGCAAGCTGACTTCCGACGTCTCAAGTTCGAAGAGCTTGCCTTTTTCTTTGGCTAGAAAGCCGTCAATGATGCCATCATTTTCTGAGCTATCCACGCTACAGGTGCTGTAAACCAGAGCTCCTCCTTCTGCGACAAATCCGGAAGCCGCATCTAAAAGTTCAGCCTGCAAAGCAAGCAGATCCTCGAGGCCATCTGGGGACTGTCTCCAGCGGGCATCTATCTTATGCTGCAAAACCCCGGAGTTACTGCAGGGAGCATCCAGCAGCACCCCTTCGAACAGACCGAGCTTTTCACTTTCAAGCTTCAAAACATCAGCTGGCAAAGCACGGATTTTCTTTGCTCCATAACGGTGAAAGTTTGACTCCATCCTCTCGAATCGAGGTCCCGGCAAATCGACCGAGATAATTTCGGCCAGATCGGGTCCGCTCAATTGCTCGAGTAACAGCCCCTTCCCTCCCGGTGCGGCGCATAGGTCTAACCAACGTCCGATTGGGGCGGCCTTTGCCAAGCTTTTTGGAGCTAAGCTCGCCGCCGGATTTTGCACATAGAGTCGACCTGCTTCCACAAAAGGAGAAATTTCAGCCCATGCCCCCGGGTCTAGCTTGAAGAAACCTTCTACATTCGGGCAGGGAGACAAAGCCGTCACCTCTTCCGTGTCCCTTTGCCAGCGAGCGAAAACAGCGGACTCTTCCTGGTTCCACTGTAAAAAGGCGACCGTCTCTTCCCAACCAAACTGCTCAAGCCACCGATCAACCAGCCAACGAGGATGGCTGTACCTCCAGCACAAATCGGCAGGTGCAGAAAGGGGCTCATCCAGGAGCTCCGGAATCCGAGCGACAACTTTGCGGAGGACTGCGTTCGCCAAGCCCTTTTCTGCCTTGCTGAACCGTTTCCCGATCTCCCGAACCGCATTGTGCACAATTTTGGGAGAACGCTCGGGCTGCTCCATCAGCTCTCGAGAGGAAACCAGCAAAGCTGCCCAAAGCTGGGGCTTAGGACGCCGCCTGATAAATTCGTCGAGAGCCTTCTCCAACAAAGCTACGTGTCGAACCGTTCCGAAAAGCAGAGACTGGCAGGCCCTCCGCTTGCCTGGGGCCCAATTTTCTGGGATGCGTTCCAGTAGATGGCTCATACGGGCAGGCTTCCGGAGGAAAAATGCCACCAAATCCACTGCTTTACTCCAAGAATTATCACTCATAGTCAGGAAGCGACTTATTGATGATCTGCCTGTCTCATTGACAACTCCATAAAAAGGCTCCTGACTTAATTCTTTAGTCTCTTTACACGACGATGAACGAAGAAGCCGTATTGGAAATCATTTCGAGAAAGCCGGAGCTGAAGGCAGCCAAGGCAAAACTGGAGGCAATGCAGCCGGGCAACTACTGCATTCACCAAAGCTGGGGATTCGGTCAAATCAAAGACTACGACGAGCCAGAAAATAAGCTGATCATCGATTTCGAGGGAAAAGAAGGTCACCGCATGGATCCGGGATTCTGCGTGAACACGATGCAAGTTCTCCTCCCCGACCACCTTCTAGTCCGCAAGGAGCTCGACCCCGCATCAGTCGAAGCATTGATCGCAAATGAGCCAGCAGAGCTAATTGTAGAGCTGTTGAAGCAGTATCCGAACTCGGCCGCCAGCACCGCGGAAATCGAAAGCGTGCTCGCCCGCGTCATTGGGCCAATCAAGTACAAGAAGTGGTGGACCGCGACCAAGAAGCTCTTGGCGAAAGACCCTCGTATCTCTGTTCCTGCCCGCAAAACAGGCATGTACCTGCTCCGCGACGAGCCAGTTACTCTGGAAGAAGAGCTCATCGAGGACTACAATGCCACTCAGTCGGCAAAACGCCGCGTTGCGATCGCCGAAACCTTGCTTGATACGGTTGGTGAAAAGCTGGAAGAACACCGCGACGCACTTGGACTCATCCTTCATACATTGGCGACAGCGGTTCGCGAATCCAACCAGCTCACCTCTGCCGAAAAGCTAAAGGGAGCTTGGATCCGTAACGACGTGGCTCGTCTGCTAGAAATCGACGTAGAAACCTTTGAGCCATCCGTCGTTCAGATCCTTTCCGACATCGACGGCTTGGACCAGCTCATCGACGAGCTTCCAACCAACTCCCAAGGACGCGCACTCAAGGCAATCAAGGCTTCGCATCCAGCCGACTGGAAAGAAATCTGTTTCTCTCTTCTAAAGAACAGTTCCGGCAAGTTCACTACCGACAGCGTAAACTTCCTCGTCGAAAACGGCTTCGCCGAGGAAATCAAAGAGACGTTCACACGCTGGCAGACTGAACAGAACCTCAAGGAACCTGTTTTGCTTTGGATCGTTAAGAACCGTAGCTCCAAAAAGTACTCGGAACTGATTCAAGACATGATTCAGCCACGCCTTCTCAACTCGATCTTCTTCGCGATCGACTACGAAGCGCTGCAATCTTCGACCTCCAAGCGCATCCCTCTCGCCGATATCCTCAGCGAGGACAAGGAGCTCATCCCCGACCTGCTCGCTGAAGCCGACGCGGAAACCGCTCGCGACTTGGCTAACAACCTTCTGCTCAACCAAGGTTTCGAGGAACTGACCAAGAAGTCCCTACTCGCTCGTTTCATCAAGCTCTTCCCAAGTGTTCAGTCCTTGCTCGAAAGCGACGAAACACAAGAGAGCCAAGGCCTCATGGTTTCCAAGGAGAGCTACGAAAAGGCAGTTGCGGAATTCGACGACATCGTCACCAAGAAAATTCCAGAGAACTCCCAAGCCATCGCGGAAGCCCGCGAACTGGGCGACCTCAAGGAAAATTCCGAGTACAAGATGGCGAAGCAAGACCAGCAGATTCTCATGTCTCGCCGCAACCTTTTGGAAGCCGACATCAAGAGAGCGCAGATCACAGACTTCACTTCCGCAACTACCGAAACCGTTGGTATCGGAAATGTCGTTACGCTGAAAGACGACGCGGACGGAACGGAAGTTACCTACACCCTTCTCGGAGCTTGGGACGGCGATCCAGACAACTACATCATCTCTTACCAGACTCCACTGGGCAAGAGCATGCTGGGCAAGCGAATCGGCGACCAAGTATCCGTCACGGTCGGATCCACCGAAAACAAGCTTACCATCACCAACATCGAACGCTACATCGACAAGAAGTAGGAATCGTTCAGAAAAACGGCTTTTCAAGAACGCCACTCCAAGCGAGTGGCGTTTTTTTGTGTCTGAAGTCGGCGTTGGATGGAATTGCTTTGCCCACCTCAGAGATAAGCGATTCCAATTTATGAACATGAAGCCTGCCTGGGATACATTAAAGACGCTCGCTGACCCGACTCGCCTTCGCATCTTGAATCTCATTTCTCAAGACGAACTATCCGTCGCGGAATTGCAGGACGCCCTCGGCATGGCTCAATCCCGCATTTCCTCCCAGCTCGCCGTCTTGCGACAATCCAATTTGGTCGCCGATCGTCGCGAGGGCAAAAAGTCATTCTACTCTTTGAACCCAGAAATCCCCAAGAATGAGCTAGCGCTTATGCAAGCGGCTCTCGTCGCAGCGGCTGAATCTCCGGAACTTCAAGAAGACCTTGAAAACCTGAATCACGTAATCGCGAGGCGTCGCCAACAAGCGGAGGAGTATTTCAACCTTATCGCAGGCCGCCTCGGAAAGAACTATTGCCCTGGACGATCTTGGGAAGGCATCGGCCATTTCCTTCTCTACCTTGTTCCTCACATCCGTGTTGTCGACCTCGGGGCCGGAGAGGGTCTTATCTCTCAATTGCTCGCTCGAAGAGCGGAGCACGTCTATTGCGTGGATAGTTCCACCCGTATGGTGGAAGTGGGTACAGAGCTGGCTAAACGCAATAAGCTAGAGAATCTCGAATACATTCTCGGCGATATAGAAAGCACGCCCCTCGAAGACGAATGCGTCCACCTCGCCTTGCTAAGCCAAGCATTGCACCACGCGTCCCATCCAGAGAAAGCGATCCGAGAAGCCTTCCGCCTGCTCAAGCCGGGAGGGCGACTCGTAATCCTAGACCTGAAGGAGCATAATTTCGAAAAGGCGCACGAACTGTATGCGGACCGATGGCTAGGCTTTTCGGAAAACAAACTCCATGCCTGGTTAAAGGAGGCTGGCTTCGACAAAGTGGAAGTTACCACCATTTCGAAAGAAGAGGAAGAGCCTCAATTCGAAACCGTATTGGCCAGCGGAATACGGCCAGCTCAATAAAGCTGATCCATTCGAGAGGTGTAGAAATCTAAGAGCCGCTCCAAAATGATGGAACCATCCGTCGTCTCGAGAGCCATCTTGGCAATATCCTGAGCCTCGGCCAAATCCATGTTTTGGATGACGAACTTCACGTTCGGAATCAAGGTAGCTGACATGCTGAGGCTTTCCACACCCAGCCCCACCAGAAGCGGAACCATTACCGGATCGCCAGCGACTTCCCCACATATACTTACCCCAATATTTCCTGCCTTTGCGGCCGAAACGATGGAATTAAGAGTCCTGACTACCGCCGGATGAGTTGGCTCGTAGAGGTGGGCAACTCGATCATTCAGACGATCCACCGCTAAAAGGTATTGGATCAGGTCGTTGGTACCTACGCTGAAGAATGAAGATCCTGAGATAAGCGTATCCGCCGCTACGGCAGCACTTGGTATCTCAATCATGGCGCCCGCCTGAATCCCCTCATCGAAAGCGATACCACCTTCTCTCAAGTGACTCTTTGCGGTTTCGAGCATTTCATTCGCTCGATTAAGCTCCAATGCGCCACTGATCATTGGATACATTATCCGAGCTTTGCCAAAGGCGCTAGCTCGCAGAATTGCTCTAAGCTGACTGAGAAAAAGCGCCTCATGATCCAAGCAAAAGCGAATCGCCCTGTATCCAAGGAATGGGTTCGACTCGCGATAGAGAGGCAATTCGGAAGATTCAACGAACTTGTCTCCGCCCAAATCCAAAGTACGGATCGTCACCGGAAGTCCCTCCATACCTTCGATGGCCCGCTTGTAGGCAGTAAACTGCTCCTCCTCGCTAGGCAGCTTGTTGGCATTCATGAAGAGGTACTCCGAGCGGAAAAGCCCTACTCCATCCGCGCCGAGCTCCAGAGCCTTGGAAGCTTCCTCGCCTCTCTCGATATTCGCCATCAGATCGATTCGAACTCCGTCCCGCGTCCTGGAGGTGGTATCGCGGGCGAACTCAATCATCCGCCTTTCGAAGGAAAGCTTCTCGTCCTTGCGCTTGCCGTATTGGAATAGGGTAGAGTCGCTAGGGTTGATTATGACTTTGCCGTCGTAGCCATCTACCAAAACCACCGAATCCGAATGGACCTTGGAAGTTATGGTGCCGAGCCCTACTACTGCGGGAATCCCCATCGATCGGGCAACAATAACCGTGTGGCTCGTCTTGCTACCTCCATCGGTCACAATCGCCAGCAAATTAGACTGGTCCATGGAAGCCGAATCGGAAGGAGTCACGTCACTCGCGACCAGAACGCGGTTCTGAACAATCTGACCGAGATGCTCTAGCTGTTGACCCGTCAGATTGCTCAACAAGCGGCGCATGACATCACGAATGTCGCTGGCTCGCTCTCTCAGATACTCGTCATCGATCTGGTCAAAGGCTTCCACATAACGCTGGCCTACCCGAAAGACTGCGTTCTCGATGTTGCAGCCATGGGAGTGCATTTCGCGTATGGACTCGTCGATCAGGGCCTGATCTTCGAGAACGAGTAGGTGAGCATCGAAAATCCGAGCTTCTTCCTCTCCTATCGACCCAGAGATTTCCTCTTGGATCTTTTGGATCTGCTTGCGGGTTTCGACGATCGCATTGTCCAAGCGATCCTCCTCGGCCTTCAAATCAGACTCTGCTACTGAATACTTGGGGACTTTGATTTCCCTCTCCGCCAGAAGATAGATGTGACCGTGCGCGATGCCGGGTGAGGCCGCGATACCGGTTAACACAAGTTCGGACTTATCTGATTCTTCCATAGACAAAGGTCCGCAAGCGAATGGTAAAATCCGAAGACGAACGTAACATAGGAAACCGGAAAAGCCTAAGCCTCAAGAGGAAATAATTCAATGTTACGAAACATCAGCCTAATACCTTGGCTCGCTTCACGAAAACGCGGTCACCCCAACAGTCTCGGACCACACCTTCAAGAAGAGCAACATTAGAGGACGAAGATAAAAGCGCGAAACAAGAGCTCCCACTGCCCGACATTAGGCATTCTAATGAATAACCCTTCATTTTTCTAAACAATGGGTCAAAGGCAGCGTATTTTGGGAAGGCGACCTTTTCGAAGCTGTTATGCAGCAGCTGACTCAAATCCAAATCCCCGCTAGACCAGGCAGCCAATCGCTCCTCCGCCCATTCCCGTTGGTCATAGGCGCCCTCCGTAGCGGCCAACGTTTTGTAAGCCCATGGCGTACTGATCGAAAAAGACGGCTTAAAAAGCAGAAGCTCGCGTCCCACGAGATCCTCAGCCGCTGCTCCAAATACAGGCGATAAAACCTCCCCACGCCCACGCATCAGCTTGGGCTTTTGGTCTAAAAACAGTGGGCAATCAGATCCTAATTCCGCCGCAAGCTCCAGGGTTTCGCCGCGCGAGAGCCCAAGTTCTCCCGCCTCTTGGGCTAGCTTGCCAAGAGCTGTAAGAACCGCTGAGGCGTTGCTGCTTCCTCCGCCTAGCCCAGCTCCGTGCGGTATTCGTTTTTCCAGACGGATACGAACCCTCCACTTGAGCCCGCTTCGCAGCAGGAAACCCTCCGCCGCAGCGTAAGCCAAATTTCCGGAATCGGTGGGCAAGCTAGGATCGTCACAACTCAACTCCACCGCAGCCGAGTCAGCCGCTTCCCAATCGATGAACAAACGGTCGCCAAAATCGACCTGGGCTACCAAACTGGCAAGTTCGTGAAACCCGTTCTCCATGCGGCCAAGTACCGAGAGAAACAGGTTGATCTTTGCTGGACTGAAAACCTCGATTTGCCCCATAGTCGCCAAAACAAAAACCTACATGTCGAATACCACTCAAAGCAAAAATACCTGTGAACTCATTCTCGCCCTCGATATCGAGGAAAGAGAGGACGCCCTCGCCCTTCTCAAAAAGGCTGGCCCGGAGCTCAAGTGGGCAAAGATCGGCCTGCAAATGTTCACCAAGTATGGTCCCGACTACGTTCGCCAGATCGCCGATCTTGGCAAAAACGTCTTCCTGGACCTGAAGCTACACGACATCCCTAACACGGTCGCAAAGGCGATCGAATCGGTGGGGAAGCTCCCAATCCAAATGCTCACCATCCACACCTGCGGTGGAAAAGAGATGATGGAATGGGCCATCAAGGCTCAGCAGTCCGTTAACCCGGAGCTCCAGCTTCTCGGTGTAACTGTGCTCACTTCCATGGACCAAAATTCGCTAGAACTGCTGGGAATCAAGCAAAGCCCAGCGGACCGCGTTGCCCACTTGGCCAGCCTCGCAAAAGACGCAGGCATGTCGGGACTCGTTTGCTCCACGCATGAGGTGAAAACCATTCGCGAAGCCCACGGTGATCATTTCCAGCTCATCACCCCTGGCGTTCGTCCCGCAGGAGCCGAGGCTGGAGACCAAAAGCGTATTATGACTCCAGCCCAAGCTCGCGAAGTCGGTTCAACCTACATCGTAGTCGGTCGCCCTATCTACGGAGCCGAAAATCCGGCTGCTGCCGTGGCTTCCATCAAGGCTGAACTCGAAGCCTAAGGCTCCCAGTACGCGTCCCAGCTAGTGAGCGTGCCCAAATCAACAGCTATCCTGCTCGCGGGTGGATCCGGAAACCGCATGCAAGGTCAGGTCGAGGACAAGGTCCTCGCCGCATTGGGGAGTCGGGCCGTGATCGCCCACTCCGTGCAAGCCTTTGCAGACTCGAAACAGATTGCCGCCCTAGTCTTGGTTTGCCGAGACGAAGAGCAGCAATCTGCAATCCGCTCAGCGATTGAATCCCTCGTAAATCTCCCCGAAACGACATTCGCTCTGGGTGGAGCAGAGCGGCAAGATTCCGTCTGGGCTGGTTTGAAGGCAGCTCCTTCGGACACGGAAATCGCCCTGATTCACGACTGTGCTCGCCCCTGCGTCACGCCAGAGGCTATTCGGGAATCGATCGCCAAAGTAGTCGAGTTTGGAGCGGCATGTTTAGCTCGCCCAGTGAGCGATACCATAAAGTCGGCCGACTCCTACGATGGAGCTTACCTGCCGACTACTGTCGATCGCTCCAAGCTCTGGGCCATGGAGACTCCGCAAAGTTTCCGCTTCGAAATGATCCGCTCCGCCTACGAGACCGTCATAAGTACCGGACAACGGATCACGGACGATTTGTCGGCAATCGAGGACATCGACCAACCCGTCGCCTTCGTGAGCAATGGGCAACCCAACCCAAAACTCACCACTCCCGACGACCTTCCCTATCTCGAATACCTGCTCGCCAAACGCAGCTAAGCTTTTCTATGGCCACTGAAACTCCCGCCAATCTCCCTCCCTTCCGCATCGGACTCGGCTACGACATTCATCCGTTCAAAGACGGCCGCCCTATGGTGCTGGGTGGCGTGACATTCGACACTCCCTACGGATTAGACGGGCATTCCGACGCCGACGTGCTGACCCACGCGGTTTGTGACGCCTTGCTCGGAGCGGCTGGCCTGCCGGACATCGGACATTTCTTCCCGAACACGGACGAAAAATATAGGGGTATCGACTCACAAAAGCTGCTGGAAGAAGTGGCCCAAACCCTGCGCGAATCTTGCTGGGGTATCGTAAACATCGATATCGCCCTGATCGCCGAAAAACCGAAAATCTATCCACAGCTCGAAGCCATGAAAAAACGTCTGGCCCAATCGGCTGGCGTCTCAGTGGGACAAATCGGAATCAAGGCGACCACCAACGAAAAGATAGGATCGCTTGGACGGGCCGAAGGCATAGCTGCCCATGCAACCGCCCTCATCTATAAATCTTAAGAGTGAACTAGGCCCAAGATACAGAGTCGCCCGTGAAATTGGAAGCGGGCCAGAATCGCAAGCCAACTCGAACCCCTTAGACTCGACCACTTTGAAAACAGTCCATTTCGCAAAACTAGCAATCGCCGTATCCATCCTATTCGGGATGACCTCCTGCGCCAAAAAGGAAGCAGGCTCCGGAATTCGCGACCAGGCAACCCGTGACGGAATTTTCCTTTTCGGCAACGAGAGCGAGCCTCCCAGTATCGACCCGCACATCAATACTTCCAACAACGGCAACAATATCATCACCTCTTTGATGGAGGGGCTCATCTCGTATCATCCCACCAATGACAATTTACCGGAGCCGGGGGTCGCCGAATCTTGGGAAACCGAAGATAGCAAAACATGGATTTTCCACCTCCGCCAAAACGCGAAATGGTCTAACGGGGATCCCGTTACCGCCCATGATTTTCTCTACGCGTACGAGCGTATGCTTTCGCCTGACTTAGGCGCGAAATACGCCCAACTCCTCTACCTTCTGAAAAACGCCCAACCCTTCAACGAAGGCACGCTTACCGACTTTTCTGAAGTCGGAGTGGAGGTCTTGGACGATTACACACTCAAGCTGGAGCTGGAAGGCCCCACTCCCTACTTCCTCAACCTGCTCAAGCATCACTCCTGGTATCCGGTCCATCCGGCGACAATTGAAGCAGCAGGTGGCATGACCAAGCCGGATTCCACCTGGACTCGAGACAACTACATAGGAAACGGTCCCTACGTCCTTAAGGAATGGGTTATTTCAAAAATAATAAAGGTCGCCAAGAATCCGCTCTACTGGGATGCCGACAAGGTATCGATAAAGGAAATACACTTCCTGCCAATCGACGACATCAATACGGAGGACCAGATGTTCAACGCGGGAGCGCTCCACTACCAGAATACGATTCCTACCCATATGTTCCCAGTCTATCTGAAGAACAAGGACCCGTACATGAGAGTCGAGCCATGGATCGGTTCCTACTTCTACCGCGTTAACGTAACAGAGCCGCACCTTCAGGATAAGCGGGTTCGCAAGGCTCTCTCCCTAGCTATTAACAGGCGGGCCATCACCAAGAGAATCCTCAAGGGAGCCCACTTCCCCTCCTACTCGATAACGCCGGACGGTATCGAAGGCTACGAGCCGCCACACTGTGAGGAATTCAACCCCAAAAAAGCAAGAGAGCTCCTAGCCGAAGCTGGCTATCCCAATGGCGAAGGATTCCCCCACTCTGTCCTGCTCTTCAATTCATCGGAACAGCACAAACAGATCGCAGAGGCCATCCAGCAAATGTGGCTAAACATCCTAGGCATCGACGTCACCCTGCGAAATCAGGAATGGAAAACCTATCTCGAAACGCAGCAAAACCTAGACTACGACGTTTCACGCGCCGCGTGGATCGGCGACTACGTTTATCCGGATACATTCCTAACCATGTTCCGAACTGGTGATGGGAACAACATGACAGGCTGGTCCAACGCCCGCTACGACCAGCTCGTCACCGATTCCATGAAAGTGTCGGATTCGACCGAACGCTTGGCCATGCTTCACGACGCGGAGGAAATCCTGATGGAGGAGCTCCCTGTCATCCCGATCTACCACTACGCACGCAACTACCGTATAGATCCCGCTGTGAAAGGCTGGTATCCAAAGCTTTTGGACAACCGTAATTACAAGTACCTCTCCCTCGAGCCGACTAAACCTGAGTCAGCGGAAAACTAAGTTTCATTAGCCCTGGATACTTGTAACGATGAGAGAGAAGAGGCCCATCCGATACGCTCTGCTAGTCGCGTCGGCCTCAGCGTTGCTCGCTTTTACCTCTTCTTGCGTCAGAAAATCCGAGGATAGCTCGGTTCGCGATCGAGCGACACGAGACGGGATACTCCTCTTCGGCAACCAAGGAGAGGCCCCAAGTATCGATCCGCATCTGAATACCACTATCAACGGCATGCAGGTTACCAATGCCTTGATGGAGGGGCTCATCGCTTATCATCCGACCGACCATAACCTACCCGAGCCCGGCGTAGCCAAAAGCTGGACACATGAAAACGCGACCGTATGGACCTTCAATCTGCGAGACGACGCTCGCTGGTCCAATGGGGATCCCGTAACGGCGAAAGACTTTCTCTACTCGGTTCAACGTGTTCTCGAGCCAGATTTCGGTTCGAACAACGCTTACTTTTTCTATATCATAAAAAACGCGAAAGCGTATAACGAGGGGACCTTGACCGACTTTGGCGAAGTCGGCGTCAAAGCTCCAGATGAGCATACTTTGGTTTTCACGCTAAACGGTCCGACTCCCCATTTTCTGAATATCATTAAGCACCAGGCTTGGCAGCCAGTACACCCGCCGACCATTGAAGCCGCGGGCGGCATGACTAAGCCTGACTCCAATTGGACAAGGGAAAACTACGTCGGCAATGGTCCCTACAAACTAAAAGAATGGGTTGTAAACAAGATCATCTCCGTTGAAAAGAATCCCTACTACTGGGATGCCGAAAAAGTATCGATTAAGGAAATACACTTTCTGCCAATCGACGATATCTCCACGGAAGACCAGGTCTTCAATTCGGGAAGACTCCACTACCAAAACTCCGTTCCTCCCTCCCTCATTCCGATCTACCAAAAGGAAGGAGATCCCTACCTGCGAATGGAACCTTGGGTAGGTACCTACTACTACATTCTGAATACAACGATTCCGGCACTTTCGGATTCGCGAGTTCGGCGAGCATTGTCCCTTGCGATCAACCGCAAGGCGATCACTAAGCGAATTCTGATGGGGGCACCCACCCCTGCCCTCGAATTCACGCCCCTTGGCATCGAAGGTTACACGCCTCCTCAGGTTGAAGGCTTCGATCCGAACAAGGCTCGTCGCTTGCTGGCCGAAGCGGGCTATCCAAACGGGGAAGGATTTCCAAGATTGCAGCTCCTTTTCAACTCTTCGGAGACGCACAAGCAAATCGCCGAATCCGTTCTGCAAATGTGGTCCTCCATCCTGAATATAAAGGCGGATCTGCAAAATCAGGAATGGAAAACCTTTCTGGAAACCCGGACCAATCTCGACTTCGACATCGCCCGCTCTGGCTGGATCGGGACTTGGGCCTATCCGGATATTTTCCTGAACATGTTTATCTCTGGAGGCGGAAACAACGATACCGGCTGGGCAAATCCGCGCTACGACGAACTGATCGAACTTTCCAACAACGAGGCGGATCCGACCAAGCGATTGGCGCTACTACACGAAGCGGAGGAGCTATTGCTCGCGGAATCTCCCATTATTCCCCTCTACCACTACAGCCGCGTCTACCGCATCTCGCCCGACGTCAAAGGCTGGTACCCAAAACTCAACGACAACCGGAACTACAAGTACCTTAAACTGGAAGCTGCAAGCCCGAGTCCCTAGACGAAAAACCGAAGAATCGCTTCGAGAACAATTTTATCAACCCGCCACTGTACATCCTTGCCCGAGCATGCTTTCATCGGGCCTAAGTAACTTCGACCTGTGCTCACTTTCATCCTAAAACGACTCGGCCAAGCCATCCCCGTCCTGCTGGCCATCTATACGATAACGTTTTTCATGATCCGGCTCGCGCCGGGCGGTCCCTTCTCCGACGAGAGAAAAGTCGCCGAACACATCCTCGAGCGGCAGATGGAATACTACGGTTATAACGATCCTTTGCCGGTTCAGTATTTCCGCACCTTGGTTCAACACATCAAGTTAGACCTGCCCCCTTTGACCTCCCACATTGGCCTGACCGCTCAGGACATTATTTCGGAGTCCTTCCCGGTTTCTCTCGAACTAGGACTTTGGGCTATGGCCATCGCTTTGATGCTTGGGGTGCCAGCGGGCGTTATGGCCGCTTCCCGCCAAAACACTTGGCTCGACTACACGCCCATGTCGCTCGCTATGACCGGCATTTGCCTGCCGACTTTCGTCGTTGGACCTATTCTTGCGTTGGTATTTGGCATCTGGCTACGCTGGACCTCGGTCGCTGGATGGGCCGGCCCGATTGACCGCATTTTGCCCTCGCTCACGCTTGGCCTCTACTACGCAGCCTACATCGCCCGACTCACCCGCGGCGGCATGCTGGAAATCCTAAATTCCGACTTTATCCGTACCGCTCGAGCCAAGGGAGCATCGGAATTTCGGGCCGTGGTCGTACATGCCTTACGAGGCGGCATCCTGCCCGTGATTTCATTCTTGGGCCCAACCCTGGCTGGATTGGTCACTGGGTCATTCGTAGTAGAGACGATATTTCAGGTTCCCGGCCTCGGACGCCACTTCGTCCTGGCAGCCGTCAATCGCGACCACTCCCTCATCCTCTCCACGGTTCTTTTCTACGCCGGCCTGATCATGTTGGCCAACCTGGCAGTTGATGTTCTGCAAGTCCTGCTCAACCCCAAGCTCCGCTATAAGTAAGCCCAAAACCGAAACGGCAACTTCGAGGAATTTCCAAATGACACTTTCACCCAAACTTGCAGCAGAACAAGAAGCCCCTCGCTCCCTCTGGGTCGACGCCTTCCGGCGTTTGCTGGACAACCGACTCGCCCTATTCGGGCTGGGATTTTTCGTCTTCATCTCCGTCCTCTGCTACCTAGGTCCGATCGTCTATCGATTGTCGCCAGACTCCCAAGTGCTCGCCCTCGAAAGCACCCTTCCCTTTACCAAAGTGAGTCTGGTGGAAGTTCGTTTCGATGCCGATAAAGCCACTCCAGATGAAGTCACCACGTTGGAGGATTTCGCGGACGTCTACGCCATCAATCCGGAGACCGATGTACTGCAGATCGCCAAAAAAGGGACGCTGAATCTCAATGGAATCCGGTTCGATAAAGTGGAGCGCTTCCACATAATGGGAACCGACTCGAAAGGCCGCGACATCCTCGCCCGGATCATGCGTGGCGGACGGATATCCTTGGGCGTAGCCTTTCTGGCTACCATGACCGCTCTCGTAATCGGGGTAAATTACGGTCTCGTATCCGGCTACTTTGGAGGAAGGGTAGACGCCCTGATGATGCGTTTCGTGGACATACTCTACGCCCTGCCATTCCTCATCTTCGTGATTCTGCTCATGATTCTTTTCGACGGATTCCGCTTTAAGATCCTGCTCGTCTTTATGGCGATCGGAGCAGTGGAGTGGCTAACCATGGCACGTATCGTTCGCGGCCAAGTACTCCATCTCAAGGAGCAGGAGTTCATTCTGGCGGCCCGTGCCACGGGAGTCAGGACCTTCTCCATCCTAACCAAGCACCTGGCGCCAAACCTCATCGGACCAGTTATCGTCTATTCAACCCTTCTCATCCCAGCGGTCATGCTGCTGGAGTCCACCCTCAGCTTCCTCGGTCTCGGTATGGGAGCAAGCATGGCCAGTTGGGGTACCTTGATCAAAGACGGACAGGAGTCCATGCGTTCCGCCCCTTGGGAGCTGATTGCTCCTTCCATCTTCTTCTCAGCGACCCTGTTCGCCATGAACTTCTTGGGCGACGGCTTGCGGGACGCTTTGGACGTAAAATCCGCCAAGGACTAGAGTCGCCTACCTAGGGAATTGAGCTTTCCCTAAGGCCATGCCTGACAGCAGCTTGAGTCGACCCTGACATACTTCTGCATTTATTTCTTTACGCATTTTTAGCATAGTGGCGTTCAAACTAACAGGAACATACTATGCAACAGATTGAAACGAACGCCCCCTGCCCCGTTACCGCCCAATCCGTATCGCCAACCGCTAATTGGCCAAAGCCTAACTTCGCGAAGAAGCGGGAAGAAACCAAGGAGGCGCTGAGCCTGAATCCCTTCGCCGACTACGACCCTAGCGTGAAGAGAGAACAGCCCTTGATCAAAACCATACGTCCGGACGCAGCTGCTCTGACATATAGCCGGCGAAAACTATCCGACTACGGCGAGCCGAATCGCTACGACTACTCGAAACGCCTGAATTTTCCCATCATCCTCTAACAGCAGGCTAAAACGGCTGACTACCGAAATCAGCGAACTCTTTAAATCCTTGAGCGATGAGCTGCGAGTGTGGATAACCCTTGCCGGTTTTCCTAACACACTAGCTCGTGCTCAAAGACTTAAAGATTTTCCTCGGACTTTTGTCCGAACATAAAAAGACCGTCGTATTCGCCGTAGCCTTGGGTTCGGTGGCGGGACTTGTAACCGGAGGCGGCCTAACCAACGGGGTCGAGCAGCTCTTCACCCTCATCCTTTCGGACGACCGGGAGCTGTCTACATCGCAAATCCTCGGTGTCGCAGCCAGCTTTCCCATTCTCTTCGTCATTTTAGGTATCTGCGTTTTCGCGAGCGCCTATCTCCTGAACTACGCTGGGCTCGCCTCAATACAGAGCCTGAGATCCCGCGTCTTTTCGCGAATCCAGCTCCTCCCGCTCGCCTACTTCCAAAGCTCGAAAACGGGTGATCTAATCTCCCGAATCACGGCCGACACGACAGTCCTGCAGCAGACGCTCACCTTTATCGCCCGCAACGTCATTACGCAGCCGGCAACTATTATCGGAGCGGTTTTCTACCTGTACTACGTCGCCGCGAAAAACGACGGAGTCTACCAGATTTACCTCTGTCTGATCGCTCTTCCCATCGTCATCTTCCCGATCCGGAAGTTTACCCACAAGATCGAGAGAAAGGCTCGGCAACAGCAGGAAGAACTCGGGGCTCTGACCAACAACCTTGCCCAAAACCTCACCGCAGCTCGTGAAATCCGGGCTTTCAACCTGCAGGAGCGGGAAAATCGCCGCTTCACCGAACGCTTGGCTGACTTGTTCATCTCCCAGATGAAGGTCGTCAAATACCAGTTCGGGCTCGGACCGGTGGTTGAAGTCTGCTCTTCCATGGGTCTGTCCATCGCATTCGTGATTGGCTACTACAACGGCGTCCCCGGCGGCGTATTCACCTCCATTTTCCTCGCCCTCTACCTCACCTACACCGCGGTGAAGAAGCTGGGGACCTTCGCCTCGGAACTCTCCAAGGGAGTCGCCTCCTATCAACGAATCGCCGAAATTCTAGAATCCCCCGTCGATATCGATGACCCCGCCCAGCCAGTCGAACTCCAGAACGTATTGGGCAATATCGAATTTCACTCCGTCTCCTTTTCCTATGGATCTACTCCTGCCCTTAAGGATGCGAGCGCCGTAATCAGCCAAGGAGATATCTGCGCCTTGGTTGGCCCGTCTGGAGCCGGCAAATCGACTTTCGCCAATCTCGTTCCTCGCTTCTACGACGTCAGCGAGGGCCGAATCACTCTAGATGGACATGATCTCCGCGACATGCGGATGAATGATCTACGGGACCAAATCGCCATCGTCTCCCAGGATCCCGTGCTCTTCGACGACACCATCATGGAGAATATCCGACTGGGCCGCCAAGACGCGACCGACGAGGAAGTCATGGAGGCCGCTCGCCAAGCCTTTGCCCACGATTTCATCTCTGACGAAACCAATTGCCCGCAAGGTTACGAAACCGTGGTTGGCGAACGGGGAGCCCGCTTGTCAGGAGGACAAAAGCAACGTATCGCCATAGCTCGGGCCTTCCTGCGCAACGCCCCGATTCTGATTCTCGACGAGGCTACCTCTGCCCTCGACTCCGAGTCCGAAGCCAAAGTACAAGTCGCGCTCGACGCCCTGGTGGCCGGAAAGACGGTGCTCATCATAGCCCACCGTTTCTCTACCATTAAAAACGCCAACAAGATCATCGTCTTCAACGAAGGAAAAATCGCGGATATCGGCGCTCACGAGGAACTCTACTCGCGTTGTCCTCTCTACAAGTCCCTCTTCGATCAGCAGCAAGCCAGCTGAAATTGAAGCGATCCGTCTCCCGGTTCGAGCTGGCCCTTTAATTGCTTTTCGAGGCCACAACTCTTTCGACTCATGAAGTTTCGCTATTTTCCACTCTTGCTCTCCCTAGCAGCCGCTTCTCTCGCGGCAGTCAATTTCGCTCTGGTCCCTATCGCCGAGATCAAACCGAAATCCATTAGCGAATCTTCCGGCATCGCCAAAAGCCGACAGTTCGAAAACGTGTATTGGACCCACAATGACTCGGGCGACTCCAATCGCATCTTCGCCATCACGCTCGACGGAGATCCCATCCAAACAGAATGGGCGGAGGAAAAAGGAATCAAGTATGAGGGAATCGAAGTTGGCGAAGCGACGAATATAGATTGGGAAGACATTTCAACCGATGACCAAGGCAATCTCTTGATAGCGGCTTGCGGAAACAACGACAACGCGCGTCGCGATTTAGCGATCTACATTCTGCCCGAACCTGATCCACGCTACGCATTCAAGGCGAGGGCGAGCAAGCGGGTGGATTTCCATTTTCCGGACCAGAAAAAATTCCCGGATCCGGACAATAAAAACTTCGATTGCGAATCCCTATTTTTCGCCCACGGAAAGCCTTACTTCGTATCCAAAAACCGGAGCGAGGCCCCGGCAAAACTTTATCGTCTCGATCAGATGGATACATCTAAGAGCAATCCGGCAACTCTGATCAGCGACTTTCCGCTCGGCGGGCAAGCCACCGGAGCCGACGCGACCCCGGACGGCAAGAAGTTAGCGATCATCACCTACACCGGCCTCTGGGTATTCATCGCTCCAGAAGGCAGCGACGACTACTTCGCCGGCGAATCCCACTATCGCCCCTTCTTCGCGAAACAGTGCGAAGCGGTCTGCTGGAAGGATGACGAAACCTTGATCGTAACCAACGAGCAAAGAGATATCTTCGAGCTTAGCCTCTCGGACATCCCTGCCTTCACCCCTCCAGGTCTGGAGAGTAAGTAAGCCGCTCTAGCCAGCAGCTTGCCGAGACTCGGCAGTCCCCTTGAGACTGGACTGCAGTTGATACAAGCGGTCGCTCTTGAGCGACGAAGCATTCGGACGAATCGATGCGAGCTCCTCCGGATACTTGGCGAGCAATTGCTCAATCCAATCCTCCAGTGGATAGCGCAGCTGCAGCGTCCCATCGCTCTGCTGGATATCTAATTGTGTGTTATCGTACATTTTCCCTCCTCTAACTAACGTTACGGATTCAAGACCATAATGTATTCATCCAGTTCCGACGAGGGCAGGATTCACAATCGTTTTACAACGACTGATATCGCAGCCACTACAGGCCGCTTTTCGGAAAAGAGCTTCCCTGAACCACTTGTCGAGAGTCCAAGCTTCGCTCTATTTCACGCTGTATTTCCGACTTGCGCAGTCCCCAATCCGGAGCGATCAAATCGTCTTCGTCCGCCACTCCAAACAGCCTTTGCACCACCATATCCGCCCGGAGAGCTGGAAGGAATCGGCACAGAAACTCGGCATAACTTTCTAGCGAGAACAAGGGAAACGGGTTATCCCGGTAACGTTTTGCGAGTATCGAACCTTTCACTACATGCAGATGATGCAGCTTTACAAAGCGAATGGGCAGGCGATTCAATTCCTCCGCCAAAGCCATCCAATTCTCTTCCGTCTCTCCCGGCAGCCCAAAGATAGTATGAGCGCAAACGTCAAATCCGTAGGCCGCAGTCAACTCGACCGCGGATACAAATTCGGCATGTGTAGCCCCCCGGTTGATCGACGCCAAAATATCGTCTCGCGCCGATTCCAATCCGTACTCGATCGTCACATACAAATCGGGGAATGCCCGCTTGAGCATCTCAAGCTTTTCGCGATCGATGCAGTCCGGCCGAGTCCCAATAGTTAGACCCAATATATCATCAGGAGCGACTGAAACGGCTTCCCGATAGATACGCTCCAACTCGCCGACCTCCGCATAGGTGTTGGTATTGGGCTGGAAGTAGACCATGAATTTCTCCGCCCCGTAATTTTTGCGAGCCCTTTCTATTCCAGTGAGAACTTGTTCAGCTACGCTCGCCGAGCGACCGCCGTTTCCTTTGGGCGTAAAAGAATCGACATTGCAATAAGCGCAGCCTCCCCAGCCTTTCTGGCCATCGCGGTTGGGACAGGTAA
The DNA here is from genome assembly GCF_014230145.1 of Pelagicoccus albus. Classification (NCBI taxonomy): domain Bacteria; kingdom Pseudomonadati; phylum Verrucomicrobiota; class Opitutia; order Puniceicoccales; family Pelagicoccaceae; genus Pelagicoccus; species Pelagicoccus albus. The sequence goes on along the minus strand of NZ_JACHVC010000001.1, from coordinate 86,255 downwards.
ACCCCGCGTCCACTACGACCTTAAAGACCTTGCAACCGAACTTCTCCCTCAGGAAGCGTCCATAGTAATGATAACGCTTCGGATGAAAGGGGCTCGGCACCGATCGATTAGACTGACTGCATCTTTGCGAATCCACTTGCAGACCTGCTAATGATCCATCCTCAAGAATCGAGCAGAAAAGCCAGCCTTGCATTGCTTATGCCTACGGAGTCCCCTACTTCCCCGAGCCAGAGCTCATGGTGAATTTCCTAATCCTGCTTTCTGGCGTCTTCTTTTGCTCCACTTCGGTGATCCTGATCAAGTCGAGCGAACTGCCTCCTGCCTTGCTGGCCGCTTATCGACTGCTCTTCGCAGTTATAATCCTATCCCCGCTTTTCCTAAGAGCCTGGAAGAGGCACGAGAGCAGAGTCGGGCTTTCCCAACTGAAACGCTGCCTCATGCCGGGAATATTGCTTGGGCTCCACTTTATCTCCTGGGCCGCTGGCGCCCGGCTTACCTATTCCGCCAACGCAACCTTGATCATCAACCTGACTCCCGCGGTGATGCCATTTTTGGCCTTCTTTCTGGTCAAAGAAAAGGTAACCAAAAAGGAGGTTTTTGGCACCCTGATTTCCTTGAGCGGAGTGGTATTGCTTTCCCTAAACGCGTTTTCGATCGATCCGGATTTCCTCTGGGGAAACCTCGTCTGCTTCGGATCGATGACCCTCTTCGCCGCCTACCTCGCCTACGGCCGGCTAAATAAGGACTTCCCGTCTATATGGCTCTATATGATCCCCGTTTACGCGGTCGGATCCGCAGTCTGTTTCCTCTATTCTGCCGCTACTCTACCAAGCCTTTCCATTATGAATTGGAGAGAAGTCGGACTGATGCTGGCCATGGCAATCCTGCCTACCACCCTAGGGCACGTGACCCTCAACCGAAGCCTCAGGCATTTCGCCGCCCAAACTTTGGCTGTAGTCAATCTCCACCAGTTCGTGTTCGCCGGCGTGATGGGCTGGCTCGCTTTTGCGGACATACCGCCCGTCTCCTTCTATCCAGCAGCGATTCTCTGCATAGCTGGAGCCATGGTCGTCATCGCGGAGACCTCCAAGCTCTCCCGTCGAGCCCGTAAAGCCAAGCAAAGCTGACGCCGCCATAAAGGCCCCGCGAGTGGCGCGGCCCATGCACGCGCACAAGCTCCGCGGAAAGCGGAATTTCCTTTATTTCCACAGTGAGTTCCCTAAATGCTCATTTTGATCAATCAAAATCACAACTTCGATCGTTCGTTTACAATAGGTCAATAAATGAAAAAGAAGATAGAGATTGAGGATGCCCTGAAGCACCTGCACGACTGCGACTACCGCGGTCGGGCCTCGAGCATCGAAAGCCTCGCTGGAGCGCTCACTTGCGACTTGGAAAAATCCGCCGAGCTTCTGGCTTCGCTGCGGGCAAAAGACTTGGTGACCTCCCAGGCAAGCGCCTTCCAGCTCACTCCTAAGGGGCTCGAATACGCCCGCGAGGTGGTAAGGGCGCACCGTTTGTACGAGACCTACCTCGCCCGCAAGACGGGCCTCAGCGAGACGGAGTGGCACTTGCAGGCCGAGAAGATGGAGCACCTTTTGTCTGGACGCGAAATCGACGAAATCGCCGAAGAGCTGGGACACCCGCGTTACGATCCACATGGCGACCCGATTCCGACCGCCGACGGAAATTTGCCCCCCAACCAAGCCCTGCCTCTCACGGAATGCCCAATCGGCTGGGAGGGACGCGTGGCCCATTTGGAAGACGAACCTAAAACTATTTTCCAATCTCTGATTGAAGCCGGACTCGCCCCTGGCATGCAAATCAAGGTCGCCCAACGCCAGCCCGAAACCTTGCTGCTTGAACTGGAGGGCCGCCAGACGACGATTCGTCGCTCCGCGGCCGAAAACGTCATGGTCTCCAGCTTCCATGCCGAGGAGTCATACGACCCAGAGGTAGGCCGCCTGTCCGACCTGAAGCTGCACGAGTCCGCCTCGATAGTAGAGCTCTCACCCGCTTGTCGGGGCCCTGAGCGGAACCGCTTGCTCGATTTGGGCATCGTGCCCGGCACCGAGGTCACACTGACCTTAACCAGCCCCTCAGGCTCTCCAAACGCATACTTGATCCGGGGCGCGACCATCGCTCTCCGACGCGAGCAGGCCGATAAGATCATTACCAAAAAAAGAAAGGGAACTACAGATGAGCGGCTGTCCTCCTAGCGCATGCAACACCTGTTCGGCCAAAGTCGGACACCTGGAAAAGCTCGGCCTCCGCATGGAGAAGTGGGACCACGTCATCGCTTTGGCGGGTAATCCCAACACGGGCAAGAGTACTTTGTTCAATGCTTTAACCGGCCTACGCCAACACACCGGCAACTGGCCTGGCAAAACGATTTCCCGAGCGGAAGGGGGCTTCTCCTACGACGAGAAAGCCTACAAGATTGTCGATCTACCCGGCACCTATTCCCTGCTATCCGCTTCCCAGGACGAGGAAGTGGCCCGCGACTTTATTCTCTTCGGGCAACCGGACGTGACTGTCATCGTGATGGATGCCACTCGCTTGGAGCGTAATTTGAACCTCGCCCTCCAGGTGCTGCAGATCACGGATCGAGCTGTGATTTGCCTAAACCTTATGGACGAAGCGAAAGCCCACGGCATCGAAATCGATACCCGCGGCTTGGCCCGCGACTTAGGAGTCCCCGTCATTCCTTGTTCCGCGCGACAAAAGGATGGCATTTCCAGCCTGACCAACGAAATCGCACGCATCGCCTCCGGCGAAACGGTTTGCCGCCCCCGCCAGCTGAAAAGCGATACGCCGGCCCTGAAAACCGCTATGGCCGAACTAGAGGGACTGATAAACGAGGCCTTTCCTCACGTGAATCAGGCACCTTGGATCGCCATGCGTTTGCTTGAGGGCGATCGGCGCATGATAGAAGCGATATCCGAGGGCGAGCTCGACAGCACCGATGGAGATCCGCAGACAGAACGAATCGAGGAAAAGAGAGCTTCCGCAGCTTTGGCTTCGGTTTCAACTCCGGAGCAAAGGGACGCAATCTTATCGGCGGCAGCGAGATTGCATTGGGAAATTCCCAGCAATTCTCGCGATAAATGGGTGGAGAACATCTACGCGGAAGCGGCAAAGCTCTCCGAAAAACATTGCCGAAAAAAGGGCGAATCGAAGCGCTCATCCTGGGAGCACCGATTAGACCGCCTGCTTACTTCGAGGCTGACCGGCATTCCGGTTATGATCCTCTGCCTCGCTATCGTCCTTTGGCTTACCATTACAGGGGCAAACTATCCCTCCTCCATGTTGGCCTCACTTCTCATGGATTCATGGCATCCCGCCTTAAAAGAGTTTTCCGCCCAAATCGGCGTCCCTTTCTGGATAGACGGGCTGCTCATCGACGGAATCTATCTGACCACGGCATGGGTTGTCAGTGTGATGCTGCCACCGATGGCCATCTTCTTCCCGCTATTCACCCTACTGGAGGACTTCGGCTACCTTCCGAGAGTGGCCTTCAACTTGGACCGTTATTTCCAAAAGGCCGGAGCCCACGGCAAGCAAGCCCTGACCATGTGTATGGGCCTTGGCTGCAACGCAGCTGGAGTCATCGCCACCCGCATCATCGAGTCCCCTCGCGAGAAGCTGATCGCCATCCTGACCAACAACTTCTCCCTCTGCAACGGCCGTTGGCCGACGCAAATTTTGATCGCCACCATTTTCATTGGGGCTCTGGCTCCGCCCGCATTGGCCGGACTGACCGCGGCGGCCGCGGTGCTGGCGGTCACTTTATTGGGAGTGGCCTTCACCTTGATCACCTCTTGGGCTCTATCGCGGACGGTACTAAAGGGAGAGGCCTCGACGTTTAGCCTGGAGCTTCCTCCCTACCGACCCCCTAACATCATTCGCACCTTCTACACTTCGCTCATCGATCGTACATTGTTCGTTCTTTGGCGTGCCATCGTTTTCGCAGCTCCGGCAGGAGCCGTAATCTGGCTAATCTCCAACGTCGATTTCGCAGGAGCTTCCACCGCCATCCATTTGGTCAACTGGCTTGAGCCCATTGGTTGGGCGCTAGGCTTGAATGGAGTCATCCTCCTCGCCTACGTGGTAGCGATCCCTGCCAATGAAATTGTTATTCCAACCGTCCTGATGCTAACCGTTCAGGTCACTGGAGTCAGCGGCGTGGGAGAACAGGGAGCAGGCGTAATGTTCGAAGTGGATGGCAGTCCGCTGAGCCAAATCCTTCATGCTGGCGGATGGACCTTGCTGACCGCGATTTGCCTGATGCTTTTCAGCCTCTGCCACAACCCTTGCTCCACGACCATCTACACGATCTACAAGGAAACTCGCAGCGCCAAGTGGACGACCATCGCCACCGCGATGCCCCTAGCCATCGGGTTTATCCTCTGCGCCGGCGTCGCCGCAGCTTGGAGATTCCTTTAAGCGTTACTCCGAACGGATGCAGCCTCCGCTTCCTTCAGCTCTCGGGATTCCTCCCCTGAGCTCGCTGGCAGAGTAAACTTGAAGACAGAACCGACTCCCAATTCGGATTCGACCCAAATTCGGCCGTGATGAGCATCCACCACACGCTGGCAAATAGTGAGCCCTAAACCGACTCCCTCTTCCCCAAACCTTCCGGCTAAACGTTTGAAAGGCTCGAATATCCGGCCAAAAAAGCGCTCGTCTATTCCGCGGCCATTATCTTGAACCGAAATCTCTACCTGGTCACCTCGGTGAACTCCGGTCACCTTGACTACCGGCGGGTCGTCGGAGCGATATTTGATCGCGTTCGCTATTAAGTTTTGCAGTACATGTGCCAGCAAGCCTTCGTCCGCATTGGCTTCCGGCAATTCGTCCACCTCTATCTTCGCTTGGTTCTCTACCGCGACTGCCTTTAAGCTCGAAATGGCTTTGCTGGTGACCTGCCTCACGTCGACCGTTTCCAAACTGACGGATTTTTCGCCTAGCAAACTGAACTGCAACAAGCTATCCACCAAGCTCAAAGCCTGGTCGGCAAACTCGCTTATATAGCCCAAATACTCCCTTCCCTCCGTATCCTCGCTGCCGTTTTTCGGATTTTTCCGCAGCATGTCCGCATAGAGGGCGATCGACTTCACCGGCGACTTGAGGTCGTGAGCAGCGACATGGGCAAAGCTCTTCAAATTGCGCTGCGCCTCGTCTAACTCCAATCGCTGACGCCATCGTTCAAGTCCATAACGGACTGCTCGGGCAAGTTGGTCTGCCCCAATCTCGCCTTTTGGCAAGAAGTCCATGGCCCCCAAGCGAAGCGCCTTCTCGCCGATTCCGTTTCCAGCGGACGCAGTCAAAACGATTACTGGATACTCGCCTCCCCACTCCTTGAAAAAAGAAGTCACTGTCGTGAGTCCTTGAGTCTCGGGCAAACCTAGATCTAAAACCACTAAATCATAGTGTGAGGCCTCCAGCTTAGCGAAACACTCTACCAGACACTCAGCAATCTCGACCTCGTGAGCTTGCTTAAAGGCCTTGCCTAAGGACGCCTTGAAGAAAACTGCATGAGACGGGTTATCTTCAACCAGCAGAATCCGGATCGTTCTGGGAAATTCCATTTCGATAGCGAAAGGTTGCCAGGTATGGGAAAGCCTCAAGCAGCTGAGACGATTTTTCAGTATTTTTGCAGAGATACTAAGGTTAAATCCCTATAGCCGCTTTGCTGGGTAACTCGAAGCTGAAGCAAACGCTGGTTCGTTGAACGTTCTTCAGCTCCAAGGAAACCCCGATCGAGTCGAGCATGTGACTGGCGACTTGGATAGCGCAAGTCGCCTGCCGGTCCTCTGCTTTCCAAACATGATTCTCGGCAAATTCCCTGTTGCACAAAGAGGCAAAATCACCGCTGTCAATCCCTCGCCCTTCACTTAGAAAAGCGATCCTACAATTCGGTCCCCGATTCTCGGCTACAATCGAAATCTTACTGTCCTCGCTGGAATACATCAAAGCCGCCGAAAGCAGATTTCTCATTACGGTGCCGATCACGCGCTCATCGGAGAACGCTTTGAGGTCGTAAATGCCTCTCTGCGAAATGTAGACCCCCTTCTCGTCTGCAACCGTAGTTAGCAGTCGCACTGCGCTATCTACACCGGCCGCCACATCGATCATTTTGAGTTTCGGCGCTACCGCTCCTTTGATGCTGCGACCCCATTCCATCATTTGCTTGGTCGCCATCAAGGCTTCACAGGAGGACTGGTAAGCCGTGTCGATAAGTTCGACCAGCATCTCCTTGGGCATGTAATCCGCATCCTTGACCGCTGAAGAAAGTAGCTTATTAAGGGCGAATAGAGGACTAGCCAAGTCTGTCTCCAGAAGAGACATCAACCAATCTTTCGAAGCGTTTGCCACCTTGAGCGAGGTTTCTCCCTTCTTCCGCTCCAAAGCGTACTGGGCCATGCGATCGAAAATAACTCCGCTGTCGTTGTTTTTCTGAACGAAATTAACTGCACCTGCCTGAATTCCCCGCTTGTAGACCTCTGGATCCTGATTCCCGGTAACAAGTATGAAAGATGAACCGGGGAATCGTGGCGAAAGGCGGCCGATCACCTCTGAGCCTTCCTCCAAACCTAGATTGTAATCCATGGCCACAATCTCGAAGTCGCCGTCCTGCAGTTTCAACTCTGCCTCCTCCGAATTTCGAGCCCACTCGAATTCATAATCATTGTCGGAGTTGTTGCCGATCATCAGGGAAAGAGACCGGAAATCGTGAATGCTATCGTCAACAATCAGAACCTTGACAGCCGATGAACGCTTACGAGTCGATGGGGAATCAATAGAGGTAGTCATGCTTTCTTTTGGGTTGAGCCGGAAGTTGATCTATTTCCGCGGAGTTAGGATATCGCGAGCCACACAGGACTCGACCAGTGTATTCCCCTATTGATCGACTCGAGTTTTCACTGATTCAGAACAAGATCACCCTAGATCTGGTCCATAGGTAACATTAGCGTTTGATTTAAGGGACCTCCTTCAAAGAGGCCGAAATTTGGTAAAAATCAGGCCGGAGGGACAAAAAAAACGCAGAGTGTTAAAGCTCTGCGTCGATGAAAAGGATGCTCTTCTAAATCTAATCAGGCGTAAATCTCTTCGTCCGAAAAGAAGCGCTTAAGTTCTGCCGCCGCAGTATCAGGTCCATCTGATGCGTGAACGACATTGCGCATCATGTCGGTGCCGAAATCGCCACGAATCGTGCCGGCTGGCGCCTTGGTCGAGTCCGTCGGGCCGAGCAGCTCGCGAACGCGTGCGATCACGTTTTCACCCTGCAAGGCTACGAAGATCACAGTGCGCGAACTCATGAACTCCTCGATTTCAGGGAAGAATGGCTTGTCGGCAACGTGAGCGTAGTGCTCGCGCAAGATCTCGGAGCCGAGCTTGGACATCTTGCAAGCGACGATCTCGAAGCCTTCTTTTTCGAAGCGCGAAAGCACTTGGCCAGCGAGGCCTTTCTCCATGCAGTCAGGCTTTAGGATAATGAATGTCTTTTCCATTTGGGTACTTGGTGTTTTACGAGCCTTCGGCTATTCGAAAGCGCGAAAGATCAAGGAAGCGTTTTGTCCTCCGAATCCGAGGCTATTGCTCATGGTGACGCTAAGCTTGGCATCTCGGGCCTCGTTGGGCACATAGTCCAAATCGCAATCGGGGTCAGGATTCTGAAGGTTAATAGTCGGGGCAACTTTGCCCTCTTGCAGCATCTTGGCACAGGCAACGGATTCGACACCACCTGCAGCTCCCAGCAAGTGCCCGGTCATAGACTTGGTGGAGCTGATCATCAGCTTCTTAGCATGGTCGCCGAAGAGGCCTTTAACCGCTGCAGTTTCGAACTTGTCGTTGTAGGGAGTAGACGTGCCGTGAGCGTTGATGTACTCGACCTGGTCCGCGTTGAGATTGGCGGACTTCAGGGCGCGTTTCATAGCGGAAATGAGTCCCTTGCCTTCCGGATGCGGCGCGGTGATGTGGTTCGCATCGCAGGAAGCGCCGTAACCGGCGATTTCGCAGATAATGTTCGCCCCACGCTTTTTGGCGTGCTCCAAAGATTCGATAACAAGAATACCGGCACCCTCGCCCATAACGAAACCATCGCGACCCGCGTCAAATGGACGGCTGGCGTGCTCTGGATCGTCGTTATTGGTCGACATAGCCTTCATGGAGCAGAAGCCCGCATAGGAAAGCGCGGTGATAGTAGCTTCACTGCCTCCGCAGATCATGACGTCTGCTTCGCCGAGTCGGATCGTCTTGACGGATTCGCCGATGGCGTGAGCTCCCGTAGCACAAGCGCTCACGATGGAGAAGTTAGGCCCCATGGCTCCGTATTCGATCGCCAAAACACCCGAAGCCATGTTGGAGATCAGGGCGGGAATCAGGAAAGGGGAAACCTTGCGAGGACCGCTTTCGAGCAGCTTCTGGCAGTTTTTCTCCATGGTATCCATACCGCCAATGCCGGATCCGACGAAGACTCCAATTCGCTCCGGATCTTCAGAACCGAAATCGAGCCCGGACTGCGTAACGGCTTCCTTGGCCGCAGCAAAGGCGAACTGGACGAAGCGGTCGTTGCGACGCGCTTCCTTAGGATCCATAGTTGCCGTAGGATCGAAATCGCGAATCTGTCCGCCGATTTTGCAGGTAAAGGCCGAAGTGTCGAAGGCGTCGACAAGGCTGATACCATTTTTGCCTGACATCAGGCCATTGAAGAAGCTTTCGGTGTCGAGACCGATAGGCGTGATGGCTCCCAGCCCAGTCACAACGATTCTTTGATTATCCGGCAATTCGCTCATAGGGTACTGCTTTTCTTGTACGAAAAAGTCGCTTGAAGCAAAGACTTCCAAGCGACTCTTGTCGAAATAGGGTTAGTCGGAAGGTAAACGCTTAGGCGCCTGCCTTACCGTTGATGTAGCTGATCACATCGCCAACAGTCTGAAGCTTTTCAGCGTCGGACTCTGGAATTTCACCATTGATCTCATCCTTGAACTCTTCTTCGAAGGCCATGATGAGCTCGACTGTATCGAGTGAGTCAGCACCCAAGTCATCAAGGAAAGAAGCGCCTGGAGTGATCTGCTCTTCATTAACGTTGAGCTGGTTTACGATGATCTCGGAGACCCGTTGTTCGATTGTTTTTTCGTCAGCCATTTTCGGTCAAAAAATAAGTTATAAAGAGCACGAGGGATCACATCGCCATGCCGCCGTCAACGGTAAAAACTTGGCCCGTGATATAATTAGCTTCCTCTGATGCTAGGTAGGTAACCATGTTGGCAATATCCGCAGCTTCACCCATACGCTTGAGAGGAATCTGGGGTAGGATCATGTCAAGTGCCGCATCTGCCAGCTTGGAGGTCATGTCCGTCTTGATGAAACCGGGAGCCACCGCATTTACCGTCACGCTGCGGGAGGCGAGTTCACGAGCTAGACTCTTGGTAAACCCAATCATACCTGCCTTGGCGGAGGAGTAGTTGGTCTGGCCCGCGTTGCCCATAATACCGGATACGGATGTGATATTGATGACGCGGCCAAAACGCTTGCGGGTCATCGGACGAGCCAAGCCCTTCACCCAATAAAAGACACTGTTTAGATTGGTCGAAATCACGTCTTCCCAATCTTCCTCGGACATGCGGAAAAGCAGGTTGTCGCGAGTAATGCCGGCATTGTTGACGAGGATGTCGATATTGCCGAATTCCGCGAGAAGCTCTTCGCAGGCTTTCGCCACTGCTACCTTGTCGCCCACATCCACGGCACGAGCTACTGCCTTGCCGCCGGCGGCATTGATCTCTTCAGCCGCAGAGCCGCATGAAGACTCGGATTGGGAAACGCAGATGACGGTAACGCCTTCCTTCGCCAAAGTCAGGGCGATTTCGCGACCGATGCCACGGCCTGCTCCAGTTACAAGGGCAACTTTATTGTCGAAAGTAAGATTCATGATTGGGAAGGGTTGCGGATTTGTGGCGATCCCGTCAGGGTTTCGCTCAATCAAGGGAGAGTAGAAGTAGGGCTCGCTTCGCTCTTGGCAACGAAAGTTTTAGCGAAAGCGTCCCTGCTGGGATAAGAAACATTGCCACCGAAACTTTCCCCTGCACGATTCGACCCTTTTTCCAATGGACTCGCCACAGCTGATCAGAACTCAAAAACTACTCGCCGATGCCGGACTTTGCTCACGCCGCGTGGCGGAAGAGTATATAAAAAATGGCGAAGTCACCATAAATGGTAAAACCGCAGAGCTGGGCTCCAAAGTGCAACCCGGCGTCGACGATGTCCGACTCAACGGCCGCAGAGTCAAAGTACCAGTTCAAAAGACGCAGCTCGTGATCGCGATGAACAAGCCGAAGGGCTTCATCTGCAGCAACGACGATCCGCACAACGAAAGGACCGTGTTCGATCTGCTGCCCAAAGACTTTCAAGGGGAACGGCTTTTTTGCGCCGGCCGCTTGGACAAAGACAGCGAAGGCCTTCTCATTTTGACTAACGACGGCGATCTGGCCAACCGCTTGATGCACCCGTCCAACCTCATCACCAAGCGCTACCACGTTTCCCTAAAACAGCCCTTCCCCAGAGCCAAGCTGTATAAACTAACCCGTGGGGTTACCGTGGAAGGCGAGAAGCTGAAGGTCGAGAAAGCAGTCTTCGCCGGGGACAAAAACAAGGAGCAAGCGACCGAATTGGATGTCGCAATGCACCATGGAAAGAAACGTGAAATCAGACGCCTTTTCCAAGCCCTCCATTACGACGTGAAAAAACTGAAACGGTACCAAATCGGTCGATACAGTATCAAAGGGATGCCCAAAGGTGCCGGCATCGCATTGACCTCACGCGAAATCAGCCTGCTATTCAAAGCAGACACAAATCTTTAAGCCTCTTAACAACCGATCAAAATGAAGCGACTCATTGCACTTCTCTTTGCCGTCTCGGCTACATTGGCGGCTACCGCCAAACCCATCGCCATCCATTTGGATCCCGATGCCGAAACACCTCAAATCGGAAGCCTGGAAGCCATTTCTCTCGCGGTTCCAGCAGAATGGCCTCAGGGGGTTGAGCCAGTGAGCGGCTGGCAGCCAATCTACTACCGCGGGGTGTTCCAAGTGTATTTGGACAACAATGACATCAGCAAGGACCTAAGCCCCAAACCGGGCAGTCTCTACTACCTCTCTCCCGATAAGAACTCCCCTTCCCTCGCGATCGCCACCGAGAAGGACAAGGCCGACATTCTCAGCGTCAACACCTGGTTCTGCAAGCTGCAGCTCGAAACCATCGTGCTCGGCTACATTCAAAACACTTCGATCGATGCGGGAAGTATCGTGACCAGTCTGCCAGACTCGAGTCAATCGACAGGCGACGCCACAGAGGCAGCAGTCCAGCAGACTCCCACTGAAATGGCGGGTCGATTGGTAAAGACAGGACTAATCGGAAAGAAGAGAACCGGTGCATCCTACAAGCTAACAACCGACAACGGAAAGACCTTGGCCTTTATCGACGCGACAAAAGTTCCGGATCGGGTCAGAATAGACGAACTCCTCTCTCAACCCGTTCGCGTATCCGGTTTCCTTGGACAGGTCGAAGATGGTTCGGACGTGATCATCCTAGCAAACTCCATAAAGAGATCGAACTAACCCCTTTTTCCACTCCCTAGCCATTTTCCGAAAATGCAACTCATCGACGGCAAGAAAATCTCCAGCGACATCGTCGCCGAACTTACAGAGAGCGTAGCCAAGCTCGAAGGCCCCAAACCGTGCATCGCCTTTATTCGCGTGGGCGAGGATCCCGCTTCTGTTTCATACGTTCGCCAAAAAAACCGCACCGCGGAGAAGATCGGAATCACTCCTTTGCTTTTCGAAATGTCCGAGTCGATCACTCAGGACGAGCTCTTCGCCAAAGTGGACGAACTAAACGCGGACAAGTCCGTACACGGGATTCTGATACAGTCTCCCCTTCCCTCCCACCTCGACGAGCAGTCGGCCTTCAACCGAATAGACCCAAACAAAGACGTAGACGGGTTTCACGTGCAAAACGCGGGTCGAGTCGTGCAAGAGGATCCTGCCGGATTCGCTTCATGCACGCCTGCAGGAATCATTGAAATCTGCCAACGCGAAGGCATCAGTCTCGAAGGCAAGCATGTCGTCGTAATTGGACGGAGCCTAATCGTCGGCAAAACCTTCGCCCTACTTGCCATGCAAAAAGGCCCACACGCCAATGCCACGGTCACGGTTTGCCACTCCCGCACCAAGAACTTGCCCGAGGTTGTCAGAGCTGGAGACGTAGTAGTCGCAGCCATAGGCCGAGCTAATTTCGTGACCGCAGACATGGTCAAAGAAGGAGCCGTCGTCATCGATGTGGGCATAAACCGAGTCGAAGACAGCTCCAAGAAATCAGGTTACCGCCTCGTTGGAGACGTGGATTTCGAAGCGGTAAAAGAGAAGGCTTCCCGTATCACGCCTGTTCCAGGCGGCGTCGGCCCCATGACTGTCGCAATGCTGATGAAAAACACTTTCAAAGCGTACGATATTCAGTCAGCTTCATAGATACCGTACCTGAAACGCTTCACTGCTTTCTGAATGAGCGAATTTCCTCCAACTCAAGTCCTCCCTCAAGCTAAGCGTACCGTGCTCGTAGTAGACGACGAGCCGATCAATATCCAGTTGCTGCAACGCAAGCTTGAATGGGATGGCATCACAGTGTTAACCGCCACAAACGGCGAATCCTGCTTGGAAGTAGCTCAAAACGAACGGCCAGACTTGATACTGCTGGACGTCATGATGCCTGGTATGGACGGATTCGCGGTCTGCGCGAAGCTGCGAGAGGATAAACGTACCAACGCAATTCCAGTCATTTTTGTAACCGCGCACAATTCGAAGAAGGGCAAGCTCGAAGGTTTGGAAGCCGGAGCGGTCGACTACATCACCAAACCAATCGACCTCGACGAAACCATCGCTCGCGTCAGGACTCAGCTAAGCTATCTCGCGATCAACAAGGCGAATATCGAACTGACAAGGCGTCTGGGCGAATCGAGAAGGTCTGCTGCGATTGGTGCTCTGACTCAAGGGATCGCCCACAATTTGAACAACCTCCTTGGCGTTGTGATGGGTTATCTCGAGCTCGCAAAGGTGAACTACAAGGATCCAGACAAGGTTCTTAAAAACATCGCCCGCGTCGAATCGGCATCCAACAGAATTGTGGGAATCATCAAGCAATTGAGCACCGTGGCGTTCACCACTCGACTGCCTTTGCATGAGATGTCTTTGGAGCGATTGATAAGCGGCAGCCTCAGACGGGCCAAGGAAGATACCAACCGCGACTACGGAGTGGATATCAATAACGATCATCCGGACCTTTATATCCAGACCAACATCGAAGCCTTCGAAGACGCCCTCTCCAAATTGATAATCAATGCGTGGGAAAGCTACGGCACCGAGCATGCTGGCGGGCGTCCCATCACCCTCGATATCTCGAAAGCTGGGGAGGAGATCGAATTCAAAGTCATCGACCGGGGTGCAGGACTCGATCCTGAGATCGAGGAGAACATGTTCGAACCTTTCATCAGCACCAAAAACACAGTCGGAGTGGGAATGGGACTCACAGTTGCCCGCCACGCCATTCGGACTTTGGGCGGCGAAATCTATATCAAACCGAATGTAGATGGTCCTGGTGTAACCGCGGAATTCTCCCACCCGATCGCCCGCGAAGAAGGCTAAGCCAAGCGAGCAATAACTTTCGTAACTAGTCGCCCTTTCCCTAACCGGATGGGCGTTTTTTTAAGCAAAAAAAAGCCGCCCATTTCCGGACGGCTTTTAGAAATAAAAAAGTCTATCGGGTTGAGTAGCCTAGAAATGCTCGGAAAGCTCGTCCGCGGTCCAAGTGCCGCGGCTTCCGATAGCCCCACGAATTTCCGCAACCTGATCTGCGGTGACTTCGGAAGCTCCATTGTCCCAGGAAGTACGGACGTAATTCACGACCGCTGCGATTTCCGCATCGTCAAACACAGCGCCAAACGCAGGCATAGCTCCATTATAAGTGGCGCCTTTAACTTCGATTTCTCCGCCAAGACCAGCTAGCAAAATTTTGATTGGTAGTTCCGGAACTCCGGTAACCCATTCAGATCCAGCAAGCGGAGGGAACGCTCCTGCCAAGCCTTGCCCCGTGGCTTGGTGACAAGCCACACACTGCTGAGCATACAAGGCGCCGCCATCGATAACAACTGGCCCCGCAGGCTCTTGAGGGCGTTCGGCCCAAGCCTGCATCGCGGCAATGTCCCCTCTGTCGTAAAGGACAGCATTCGAGTCGAAGTCCGCGAAATAGCGGCGAACATAGAACCAGCCAAATACGAAAACGATGACTAAGGCCGTTACTGTGAAGAAAGCCACTGGAGAGCCTTCAATGTGCTTGCGACGCAATTGGGCGTGTACGCGGAGTACACTCTCGTCACTCGCCTTACTGGCGTCGACCCCTGGCAAATTAGGTTGTTCTTGATCGTCTTGCATCACTTGTAGGCGAGCTTTTCAGGGGTTGGAGCCGCTTCGATTTCGTAAGCCTGGCTCAAGCCGAGCATGTAGGCAACGAGTGCGTCTGCTTCACGGGAAGGTACCACTTCGTAACCAGGCTCCGGACGGTATTCCGCAGGAAGCTCAAGAGCTCGATTAGAGGGCTCTCCAATAATTTCGCGCACCTCGTAGAGAAATGCGAAAGAAGGCATATTGCTTCCGGGAGACGTGATTTGCGGATTGTAGAAATGCAAGTAGTGCCAGTTGGCATCGGTGCGGCGTTCGCCGACATTTGCCAAATCAGGTCCCACACGGTTGGTGCCAGTCAAAACAGGAGTCTGTTCGATGTAGTCCAAAGGCATCGACTGACGAGTCGCCCACTCACGCGCAATATCGCTTCCAACGATTCCAATCGTTTGCTGAGTATGGCAATTAACGCATCCTTGCTCTTGGTATATTTCTTTGCCCTGACTGGCTAGTCCGGGAAGCAATGTTGGAACTCGATCCGTTCCCAAGCCCTGCGGACTCAACCGTCCCGCTTCTTGAATCGGCTTTACCAGCGTGAACGCCCAAGAGAGCGACACGATGATGAGAACGCCGATAAAAATGAAAGGTCCCCTATTCATGAATGCGTGTACTCGAGTTCAGGAGCAGACTCAATCAAGTCGGCTGATTTTTCCTTTTCGGTTCTTGGAGAAAGAATGATCCAAACAAACGAAACGGCATATGCGAAATTACCAAATGAGAAGATGACGAAGCCGAGCGATGTGAGGAAAAGATAGGTCTTGGTATTTTCCAAGATCGCCACCGTGTCAGCTGTGCTCTGGTTCAGGAGTGATCCGTGAACATAACCTCCGTAAACGAGACCAACTGTAATCAGGAAAATGCCAAGTCCTTGCACCCAGAACTGAAGATCAGCCAAAGATGTGTTGGGCAACTCCTTGTTAACCAATCGCGGCAGGATGTAATAGATGACGCCCGTGAATGACATTCCGGCAAAACCTACTAGGACGAGAAAACGTACGCCGTCATAATATTGGCTAAACTGGGTAACCTCCTGAACGCCGCGAAGAGCGCCAAGGATCGTGAAAATGGTTCCAACCATAAAGGCTACCACCGCGTAGAATACGAAACGAATGGAGATCGTGTCCCAGATCTTGGAGAAACTAGCCAGCAAGCTCGACAGAAACTGCATCGAAAAGATCGAAAGCGGGAGCAGAAGTCCAAAGCTCGCTACAACTCCAACTGAAACCACCCAAGCTGGAAACGGTCCATTGCCAAGTGATGCAAGGCCTGCGCAGCTCGAAAACAGAATCCAACTCCAAAAAGCGATGTTAGACTGACGGTAGCCAACGATCGGCTGACCTAGAACCTTAGGAATCGCATAGTATACAGCCGCCAAGGCAAATGGGATTACAACGAGCCCAACCAAATTTCCACCAAACCAAGCGGCAACGACGCTCTGGAAAACACCCTGAGCAGGGCTGCAGAAAATCATCCCTTGGGCCACTGTGTAAATCCAGACGAAGCTGAAAACACCAGCGAGGGCGTACCACTGAGACGCGAATGAAGAGCGGTAGACGCGGGATTTGAAAGCGAGCAAGATCCAAATTCCTATCCCAATGAAGGATGCGAAAAGCAGAGGCGCTACATAAGTTGGAAATTCCAACATGCGGAATGGAGTCTGGTCACCCTTGAAAATTCCCAAAAGCCCAAGCAGGACAGAAACATTCCACGCACCGCTGGCTATGATCAACAAACCGCTGTTTCCACTAGGACGTCCACCCAGGCGAGAAACTATCCAAACCACGCAAGCCAGGCCCGCGTTGAATAGCCAACCGTAGATTAGCGCATTCCAGAAAGCAGGGTACGCCTTGCCATAGGTCAGCCAAGAATACTCAGACAGGTAATTTGGTGAGTGAAGCTTAACCGAAACGATTAGGCCAAGAAGGGACGACACGAGAAGCCAGAAAACTGAGCCCTTGATCAAGCCAAGCGTCGCAAAACGCATGGAGGCGTCGATCCCTTGCTCCCGGTCACGTTTCGATCCATCGCCCTCAAGCGTTGGAAAAACCGAAGAAAAGAGGTTGCAGATCAGATTCATAGCGTGTCGTCGAACTTTCGGAAGCGGTTCACTCTATTTCGAGTTTTCAGCAACCACGAGATCCTTAGCCCGCTCGATAGAAAGACGGACCTTGCCACTGGCAGCGTCGAGCACCGCTGGGCTCGCCAACACCGAGTTAGCGGCACCATCGTGTTCGGCCAAAGTCTTGTCCGGAACGGTGAAGTTAGAAACTGGAACAACCTCGGGCTGATCCATGTAGACCTTGCTGGTCAAAAACCAAAACAGAAGGAAGAGACCGATAATCGCTACGACGACCGGAAATGAACTACGCGAGGGTGTGTGCGCTTGCGTCATCTTGAAAACTAGTGGTTGTGGTTCAAACACTCTCCGATGCGTGGATCGCGGATCGGAATGATCTTAACCTTGTGGAAGCTCGTCCAGTAAGCCCAGAGCAAGACGCCGACTCCACCAAGAACCGAGCTGGCCAACCAGAGGAAACCAACTGGATGATGGAAAAGTTGAGCGGTCTGACCATGGATCTTCAGAGATGGCAGGACGTTGAATATGATATCGAAGAGCTGCATGAACAAGATCCAGCAAGCCATGAAAACCATGGGAGCGTACTTGGTCTTTAGCGGGTACTGCAGCATGAAAAGGAACGGGAAGAGAAAGTGACCGAATATCAGAAACATCGATACTCCGTACCACATCCCCTCTTCGCGGAAGTTGTACCAGAAAGTTTCTTCAGGAATGTTGCCGTTCCAGATCAGGAAGTACTGGGAAAAGCTGATATAAGCCCAGAACACAGTGAACGCGAAACAGAGCGTGCTCAAATCGTGCAGATGCTTGGTATTGAAGATACCTTTAAGAGGCCC
This sequence comes from Pelagicoccus albus, assembly GCF_014230145.1. Lineage (NCBI taxonomy): Bacteria > Pseudomonadati > Verrucomicrobiota > Opitutia > Puniceicoccales > Pelagicoccaceae > Pelagicoccus > Pelagicoccus albus. Next base: position 68,832 of record NZ_JACHVC010000001.1, on the reverse strand, counting down.
CTTTGCGACGAGGAAAGCCGCTACCAAAACGAGCACTGCGAGTGCCGCACGCATGGCATTCGCGAAGAACCAGACGCCGAACATGGTAGAAAACCAGTGGTATTCCAAACTCATGATCCAGTCGAAACCAGCCATGGACCAAGTCAATGCCACGACCACAAGACCACCCGCCGCATGCTTACGGCTGGAGAAAGTGTGGTTCGGGGAGCCGTCAGAATCCTGAGAGATCGAATTCCTACGGAAAGTACGTGCGAAGTAGATCCAAGCTCCGAAACAGATCACGGCACGAGCCCAGAAGAAGGGTTCGCTCAACCACCAGGTCTTCTTTTGGTAGAGAATATCCTCGGCGACAGTTCCATGGCCGTGAAGTTCATGGGCCTCGTTCATCCAAATCCAAAGCGTATCCTGCTTGTACAGATAGGTAATCAGGAAAACGGGAATGAAAAGAACAGCCATCCAAGGTAGGGCGGCTAGGAAGTTCTCAGCTTGGCGGCGAATTATGGTCGACCAGTAAGCATCGAAAATGTGGTGGATCATCACCAAAAACAGCATTCCGATCGTGATCGATGTGGTGAAAATCATGCCGATCAGGTAGCAAAAAGCAGCCATCCGCGTATCGACAAAGAAACCGATAAACGAGATGATCAGGCCAACGGCGCCGATCATGAGCCACTTAGTTGGGTTCGGAAGCGAAGCGTCGCGTTCAGCACTCATAGTCCTAGTCCCTCCTTGTCAGCAGGAGTTAAATCTTCGATGGAGCCGTTTGCCGCTCGCTGTAGAGCGCGAACGTATAAGACGACCTTCCAACGGTCTTCGACCGAAAGCTTTTCCTTATAGCCGAACATCCGGCCACTGCGGCTGCCATGGCCGATGTAGTGAAAAATCTCACCATCAGCCATATCTGTATATGGAGCGTTAGTTAAGTTAGCGATGGCTGCCATTCCAAACGCAGCGGTTCGACCTTGGCCGTCCCCTGCAGCGCCGTGGCAGACTTTACAGTAAATGTTGTAACGCTCTTCTCCGCGCTCTATAGCGGCTTGGTTCACTTCAATCGGAAAACCATTACCGTAAGCATCGCCTTGTTTTCCACTGGCCATGTAGGTATCTTCGATAAAGGTACCACGTGCGACTGTCCCAGCGACCGGTAGTCGATCGGTGCGTCCATCCGCAAAAAACGAGCTTTCTGCCTGCGGATGATATTTCGGCATGCGGTCCATGTCCGGAAATATCTCCAAAGGATTCTTAGTAGTTTTAGTGCCTCGGAAGCCGAGTACACTCACAGTCGCTATCACAGCGAATATAAATATCAGGTATACGTAACGCATCGGGCTATTCCTCCATGTCGGATACTTCGACCGGGTGCAGGCCTTCGATAAAGCTGCGGGTCTTAGCTTCGTCGAACTGCGGATCGTTCGCCTCAATGTAGAGGAAGAACTTGTCGTCGGAGGCTTCGTTGACCTTGTCGATCTTGAGCGCCGGATGATAGTGCATCGGCAGCTTGTTTAGAATGAACATGCCTGCAATGGATGCGAAGGCAGAAAAGAGAATTGTCAGCTCGTAGGAGACTGGGAAGGCAAAGTACGGGCTGAAAAGCGGCTTACCACCGATCAGGATCTGGTAGCCGTCACTTAGGAACGGGATTCCGAAGTCCGTTGCCGACGTGTAGAAGATCATGCTCATACCAGTCAGGAAGCCGATCGTACCGCCACAGATTGTAAAGCGTGGCACCCAAGAGCGCTTAAGCCCCATAGCCCCATCCATTCCGTGAATTGGGAAAGGCGTAATCACGTCCCAATTCTTGAAGCCTGCGTCCCTCACCTTTTCCGCTGCATGCATAATGTCAGCCGGGGTGTCGAACTTAGCGAGTATTCCAAATTTGTCCGCCATTTTTAGAGGAGTCGACGATTAGAGATTAATGGTGGTGAGCGTCAGCCTGGGGAGTAACCGCCTTGATTTCCGCCATTGCCATCAGAGGCACGAAACGGAGGAACAAGAGGAACAGCACAGAGAAGAGACCGAAGGTTCCGAGATAAGTGAAGATATCCACAACCGTTGGGGAATAGTAGCCCCAGCTGGATGGAAGGAAGTCACGCGAGAGTGAAGTAACAGTGATTACGAAACGCTCGAACCACATACCGACGTTGACGAAGAGCGTGATAACCCAGACCAAGGTCGTGTTCTCGCGAATCTTCTTAAACCAGAAGAACTGTGGAGAGATAACGTTACAGGAAATCATGATCCAGTAGGCCCACGCGTAGTTGCCGAAAGCGCGGTTAACGAAGGCGAATACTTCAAATCCGTTCGCGCCGTAAGCCGCGATGAAAAACTCCATACCATAGGCGTAACCAACCATCGTACCAGTCGCCAAAATGATCTTGGTCATACAGTCGATGTGGTACTGAGTGATCAAATCGTCCAATCCGTAGATCGCTCGGAGTGGCAGCATCAAAGTGAGTACCATACCGAAACCGGAGAAGATCGCCCCTGCCACGAAGTACGGCGGGAAGATCGTTGTGTGCCAACCTGGGACCAAAGAGATCGCAAAGTCGAAGGATACGATCGTGTGAACCGAGAGTACCAGTGGAGTAGATAGACCCGCCAAAATCAGATAGAGCATTTCATAGTTGCTCCAGTGGCGGTTGGATCCTCGCCATCCCATGGCGACGATGCCGTAGGCGATCTTGCGAATCTTAGTCTTCGCACGGTCACGAACGGTCGCAAAGTCGGGAATCAAGCCGATGTACCAGAAGAGAACCGATACGGTACCGTAAGTCGAAACCGCGAATACGTCCCAAAGAAGCGCCGAACGGAAGTTAGGCCAGATGGCGTTCGCGTTCGGGAAAGGGAAAAGATAACCAGGGTAGACCGCAAACCAGACACGCCCCACGTGGAAGACGGGGAAAAGTCCCGCACAGACAACGGCGAAAATCGTCATCGCTTCCGCAGCGCGGTTGATCGAGGTACGCCATTTCTGTCGAAGCAAGCAGAGGATCGCCGAAATCAGCGTACCCGCGTGACCGATACCGATCCAGAATACGAAGTTTACGATCGCCCAACCCCAGTTGACTGGATTGGCAAGACCCCAAACACCCACACCCGTTACGGCGAGATAGATGAGACCAACGAAAGTGAAACTCGCGGTGCAGCATGCGATGATGAAGCAGACCCACCACCATGTGGGAGTCTTTTCCTCTACGATGCCGCAGATCTTCTCAGTGATCCAATTGAAGCTTCGGTCGTTCGCCACACAAGCTTGGCGGGGGATATCGACCGGATTTACTTCATCAAGAATCGCGGGTCTCACTGCGTTTGAATGGGAGCTAGCGCTGGCCATTAGTGGTTTCCTCCTTCAGGTTCGGAGTGTGAATCAGAGTGGTCGTCATGCGAGCCATGGGAATCATGTGAGTCATGCGATCCGTGGGACGCATTGTTATATTCTACCGTGGATAGTGGCAGATCTCCATAGTCCGGCATCTTTGGATTAGGATTGCGGATGCGAGCCATGAAAGTGGTGCGAGGACGCGTATTGAGGTATCCAAGCAGCGAATACGTGCGTTCGTTGTCGAAAAGATCGGATACGCGGCTATCGGGATCCTTAAGATCACCGAACACGATCGCATCAGTCGGACAAGCCTGCTCACAGGCGACCTTGATGGCTCCGTCGCGAACGCGAACATCGTCGCTGTCGCCAGCCTTGGCCTGTTGAGCAATCTTGGCTTGGTTGATACGCTGCACGCAGAAAGTACACTTTTCCATTACGCCACGCATGCGAACCGAGACGTCTGGGTTTTGCGCCATCTGTACGAGCTCTGGCATTCCCTTTGGAGCGAGTGGTCCAAGGTAGAGCTTGTCGAGTTGGCGTTGCTGGTAATCGAAGAAGTTAAAGCGGCGAACCTTGTATGGACAGTTGTTCGCGCAGTAGCGGGTTCCGATACAACGGTTGTAGGCCATCGCGTTGAGTCCCTCTTCGTCGTGTACAGTCGCGTTTACTGGACAAACTGTTTCGCAAGGTGCCGTTTCACACTGCATACAGGCGATTGGCTGCACGGAAACCTGTGGGTCTTCAGGGATTTCGGTCTTATCAGTTGCTCCGGAAGAGAAGTAACGGTCTAGACGAATCCAGTGCATTTCACGTCCACGGCGAACCTGGTCACGACCTACGATTGGAATGTTGTTCTCGCTCTGACAGGCGATCACACAGGAGTTACAACCCGTACAAACGTTCAGGTCGATGCTCATCCCCCACTGGTGAACACCAGTTAGGTCCGGATGTTCGTAGATCGAGCCGCCACGTGGAGTCTTGGTGATCTTTTCCTGAGTGGACATATCAGCCGCGTCGCCGTAGATCGCTGGGGAATGCGACTCCATACCCATGGCATGAACGAATGATGGATCCGCTGCGTAATCGTCGAGATTACCTTCGCGGACAATCGCGCGTCCTTCCATGGACCAGTGCTCTTGCGTTTCAGCCAACTGGTATTCCGCTCCAGTCAAAGCGAGCGTCGCGTTGGTAACAAAAGCGGTCGCAGTGCGGATGGCGTAAGCGCTGAAACCGGAGCCGGTTCCTACACGTCCAGTCTTTTCGCGACCGTAACCGAGCGGAAGCACTACGGTGTAGTTGTCCAGACCGGGCTGAATGTGGATCGCTCCCGTAACTTCGCGGCCATCGACTGTGATAGTTGCCACCGACGCAAACTGAATACCGTCGCGAACCTTGTTCGGGTTCTTGTGAGCGATTTGATTGGCAGAGTCTGGAGCAACAATTCCGAGGTCTTTCGCAAAGCGTGGGCTGACGATAATCGCATTGTCCCATGTCAACTTAGTCATGGGATCAGGACATTCCTGCAACCAGCCGTTGTTGATGAAGCGGCCATCGTCCACAGACGGGTCGTTGACGAAGCGAACTTCGAGATGATCTTTGCTTGGAGCGGATGGAGCGGAATAGTCCGAAAGAAGTTCCGCCAACTCGATTCCAGAAATGTTGTTGTTCGCTACGGCGTAAGCGGAGGCGGAGAAACCTTCATTCAGGAAGCCATCAAATGCGTGCTTACCAGCGTCGGCGTTCGCACCTTGGAACGTTGCGTAAACCAAGCTGTAGCCATCGGCGTTAGCTTCACCCAAAATACGGGCCAAAACTTCGATTTCAGATAATCCATCGAACAATGGGAGAATCATTGGCTGCTGAGCTACAACATCACCGCCATAGGTGCGGCCATCTCCCCAAGCTTCGAGGAAGTGAGCCTGCAGTATGTTGTAGGAAGCCTTTTCAGAAGTTTCATCGCTATAGTAGCCGAGTCGTACCACTTCCTCAACACTGTCGAGTAGTGAGGCAAAGTCCAAGCCAGCCGGCGCGTTGTAGACTGGGTTACCTCCCAAGATGACTAGAGAGCTTACCGAACCAGATTCGATGCTTGCTGCGAGGTCCTGAATGGATGCAGTCGCTCCGTTGTCTACCGCGACTAGAGAAACTGTCTTCTTGAGGTTTCCGAGCTTTTCGTTGATCAGCAACCCGAGTCCATGAGCCTCAGGCGACAGGTGCTGCCCTACGAAGACAAGACTTTCACCCTTGTGGCTGGAAAGGTCTTCCGCGCACTTGGCTGCCCACTCTTGCGTGTCGGCGTCCAAAGTCGAAGCGAGCGGAGTCAAAACTGAACCGAGAGCGTTGCCTTCAACACCCAGATCCAACTCCAAAGCGATGGCAGCAAGGAACGAAACCATCTGGCTAGATGCTAAACGCTTGCGGTGGTCGGCCATCGCACCGGTCAAAGAGAAGTTACTCTCGACCGAGTAAAGTCGGTTCATCGAGTCCTTGCTGGAGCGAACCTTACGACCAGCAGAGAACTGCTTGGAGAACTGAACAGAGCCCTCTTCTTCATCGAGGAAGTCGGCGTCTACCGCTAATATTCGAGCGGCCTTGGAAAGATCGTATTTTGGCTTGAGCTGCTCGTTACCGGTGAGCTTGGCCGCAGCGACTGCAGCGTTGCTTGAGTCGATCGCGTCAAACTCCGCCCAAGTAGCCTCTGGGAAAGCGGCAAGGAATGCCTTTTTCAAGCGGAGGCGCGTTGGAGAGGAAGAGCTTTCAGCCAATACCGCAGCGCCTGCTCCACTTGTTCCGGCATACTTTTTGCCGAGGCTAGCGAGAAGATCGTCTACGTCCGCGTTACTGATCTTGGAGCTTCCCTTAGTGTGGGAGGTGGCACGATCGGGATCGTACAAGTCCAAGATCGCCGCTTGAGCCTTGCGAGTGGTACCGCCCTTATATCCAGGATGCTCGGCATTTCCTTCTACCTTGGTAGGACGTCCAGTGTGCGTCTCGATGAGAAGCGGAAGCGTTTCACCGCGGAGCGGAAAACCTGTTGCATAATAGAGAGCCTGACCTGGGATCTGATGCTCCGGCATCTTGGAATGCGGGAGGATGTGGGCGTCGGGACGACGACATCCGGCAAATCCGAGACCGCCGATAGCGAAAGACGCAGCCATGATTTTGAAGAAGTGGCGACGATCCACTTCGTTCATTTCGGAGGCTTCCGGACCGAACTCGCGCTCTACCTGAGCGAGGAATTCTGGGGATTGAGACAGGTCGTCGAGACTACGCCAGTAGCGTGGGCCGGACTGCGCTGCTGTTTCTGGGTGATTGTAAGGTGCGCGTTTCATCGGTGGCAGCCTGTGCAGCTTTGTGGAGGAGTGATGTTGCGTTCTTCGACAAACTTGAGGCCGTCAGCGATCTGGCCCTGCTTGCCGCCTGGATGTGTCCAGTCGAGATTGAAGACTTCGTCAGTAGGGCGAAGGACTTCTTCCGGATGACGGTGGCAGTCCAAGCACCAGCTCATGCTCATTGGCTCGGCGTGGGAAACGACCGCCATTTCGTTGACCTGACCGTGACATTCTACGCAGGAAACTCCACGCGTTACGTGGGCTTGGTGGCTGAAGTAGACATAGTCGGGAACCTGATGAACGCGCTTCCATGCTACCGGCTCGCCAGTGGCATAGCTCTCGCGGATCGGAGCAAGCAGATCGCTGTCCGTCTTGATCATGCTGTGACACTTCATACAAGTGTCAGCGGCTGGGATGTTGGCCACGTCGGACTGGTCCACCTTGTCGTGACAATAACGACAGTCGAGACCGAGTTCCCCAACGTGGAAGCTGTGGTCATAAGGGACCGGCTGCGTTGGCTCGTAGCCCACTCGCACATATTTCGGCGTCACATAGTACGTAATGCCAGCTAGGAGCGTAGTCACGAAGACGAAGAGAAATACGACGATCTTCAGTGGTAACGCGTTTGACCACTTAGGAAACACTTTAGACATAGCGGAGAAAGGTTAGCCGTTCCTGTCAGGGATAGCTGTTAAGCGAAACGCGAATCCTCTCGATTCACAGCGCGAGGATCATGTCGCAACTTCATGGGAGAAGCGGACTTAGATTGCACCCCCTTAGCCTTAGGGCGGGCAAGAAATTTGGGCAATGCGAACACGCCGGCCACGATGGCCGCGATCGCAATCAGAAACGATTTGCGGGAATTTTCGGAATTCACTGAGCAGTAGGTTAGGCTTAAGAGGAAAAGGCAGTGAAAGAGAGCTTAATCGAAAAGCAAATAAAATGTTGGAGACTTTAGAGCAGCTTCAAGGCGTTATAAGGAAATGTGTTCCTCATTAATCAATCTTCTAATAGCTATCATTAAGCAGCTTGCAAGCTAGGGCACAAAAAGTCCGTCCTCCATTCTCAAGATTCGATCGCACCTTTCAGCGAGGTCGGGATTGTGAGTTACGATCAAAACGGCCTGCCGGTATTCCTTGGCGAGCCGTGTCAGAAGATCGAATACCATCATGGAATTGGCAACGTCGAGATTGCCCGTCGGCTCGTCAGCGAGAAGCACACTGGGTCGGTTGGAGAGCGAGCGGGCAATGGCCACTCTTTGCTGCTCGCCTCCTGACAGCTGGGAGGGACGGCGGCCGATCTTCTGGCCCAGGCCAACCTCATGGAGTAGCTCGCTCGCCCGAGAGCGCATTTCCTGTTCGGAGAGTCTTCCGAGCTTACGCATCGGCAGCATGACGTTTTCCAGAGCGGAAAACTCTGGCAGGAGGAAGTGGAACTGAAATACGAAGCCGATGTGTTCGCCGCGCAGCCTCGTATGGGCCCCGTCTTTATTGGGTGGAACGTCCTCTCCGCCCACTGAGATCTGACCTCCATCCTGCTGATCGAGCAAACCAAGTAGGTAGAGCAAGGTAGACTTGCCACAGCCAGACGGGCCAACCACTGCGGAAACCTCTCCGCGGCGTAGCTGCAAGTCCACACCCTTGAGGACGTGAACACGCATTTCACCCTCTCCTAGATACTTATGTAGACCACGGCATTCCATAGCCACGTCTTCTTCGGTGATGAACTGGCTCATGAGGCAGTCCCCCGAATCACATCGCCTGGAACGAGCTTAGCCGCCCTTCGAGCAGGAGCAAAACTGGCAAACATTACAATAAAGGAGGCAGTGATGGCGGCCCAAAGGTAATGGAAGGCCGACCATTCGACCACGTAGCTGTCAGTGGAAAAAATGCCCCGAACACGCAGCGGCAAGTGAGACACCCCGTAAGTCACTCCAGCGCCTAGCAAAAACCCAAGAATCACTCCCAGCACTAGGACGATAGCCCCCTGCCACAAAAAGATGGAGGAAATATCAGCCCGGCTGTAACCCATCGACCGGAGGATAGCGATCTCCCGAGTCTTCTCCATCACGATCATCACCAGAGTATTAAACATACCGAGACCAGAGATCAGGATAATGGTGGAAACCGTGATAACTGCGGACACTTGAAGAGCCTTGAACACATCCAACCAGACCTTTTCGCGATCCTGCCAAGGGGCCGCGGAGTGCTGTACCAAGTTTTCAATTACCACCGAATCGTACTCCGCCCGATCGCGGTCAAACAGGCTCACCTGCACAAATGTCACTCCATGCGGGCGTTTGAGGAGCGAGCGGGCCTGATCTAAATGCATAAAAATCCGCACCCGATCGATATCGGATACACCAGTTTCGTATACCGCACAGACTCGGTAGCGGTCCTGGTCTCCACGATTGTCGATCAAAATGGAATCCCCTACCCGAGCCTGCAAACGGTCTGCCAATTTCCTACCCAGTAGAATCCCGGTCGGGGTTTCTCGGAAGCTCTCTAAACTTCCAAATACGATCTGATCTTCCAAATCCGACACTGAAATGTGGTCGTTAAGGACGATTCCATAAACTTGTCCGGGTTCTGCCCGAAGCGGACTTTGCACTTCGACCCTACCTTTTAGGACTGCGGAGGTGGAGGAAACGTTGGGCAACTTCTGTACCGCCTCCCGAAGATCATCCGGATACTCGACACCCTGAATATAACGGCGATTCCCCCTGTCGGCCACAAAAAAGGATGTGCTCTGCTCCGAGGAGGAAGCTGCTTCCACCTGAGACAAAGTATTTTGGAACTTGTCCTCGATGCGAATGGCTCCGTCCGTTCCCAGAATGGTACGGATAAAAAACTCCTCGAATCCGCTCAATTGGGCCTGGGTAACGATAAAAAAGCCGACTCCAAAGGCGATACCGCAGAGGCTCATAAACATGGAGCGTTTTTTCGCTATCAGAAACCGGATCGCTATTTGAATATTGGGACTCATCGACGTTATGACGCAAGCTAGGGGACTTTGTTCTCCCGCTTCAACCACAACTTTGACTAAACGCGAACTCCGGACCGAGTTCTCCGCCCTTAAGCCAGCTGCAGTTGCTCGATTGCCGAACGCAAGGATCCTTGCGTAAACGGCTTGGCTATGAAGCCGTTAGCACCGAGTTCCTCGGACCTCCGCCGCTCCGCTTCCATCACATGGGCAGTCTGCATAAGCACGGGGATACTGGTATTCACAGAGCGGATATGGCTCAAAACCTCGTATCCATTCATCAAGGGCATTTTAACGTCAAGCAGCACTAGATCGAATTCCTCTTCGTCAAAACGGGCCACCGCTTCCACCCCGTTTTTGGCCCACACCACGATAGCCTTAGCCTTCTCCAGGTACTTGCCCAAAACGATGAAATTTGGCTCCTCGTCTTCGACTACCAAAACCCGCTTCCCGGCAAGGTAGGCCTCCTCGTCATGCTTGGTCTCCAAGTAGGAATCCACAGCAGCGGACCTTTCAAGATCCTTGGGAGACTCCTTTTCCCGTTCGAATTCGACTCGAAACGTAGTCCCCACCCCCAACTCAGACTCGACCGAGATCGTTCCTCCCATGAGCTCGGTAAGCTTCTTGGAGATAGTCAGACCCAAGCCAGCTCCCCGATAAACGCGGCCATTGGGTTTCTCGAGCTTGTGAAACCGATCGAAAACGAGATGCAACTGCTCGGGAGCGATGCCGATCCCCGAATCGGTAACAAAAAACCTAATACCGGAGCGAGTCTCATCCGACCAAGAATCGTAGCCGAACAGAATCTGCCCGCTATCGGTAAACTTGATGGCATTCGAGAGCAGATTGGTAAGAACCTGCTTCAGTCGAATCGGGTCCAGCCCAGACAAAACAAAGTCAGAGTCTAGGTCCGGCTTCTCCCCTTCCATATCATCACGCACCAGTTTCAACTCCACCTTTCCTTCCGAGGAACCAGCGGCGAGGTGGCGAAACAGGGCAAAAAGCTCTTCGCAGACCTCGTCGCAATTGCAAAGTTCGAGCTGGATGTTCGCTTCGCCGGACTCGATTCGCGACAAGTCCAGAATGTCATCGATCAAGGTCATGAGCGTTTCGCTACTTTGCTTGATCACCGCGGAATAATGCTCTCGTTCAGCATCGGTTAGCGTATCGATCTGCAGCACGTCTAGGAGGCCGATGATCGCATTCATGGGAGTCCTGATTTCGTGAGACATATTCGCCAGAAACGCGGTTTTCAGCCGATCCGAACGCTCCGCTTTCTCCACAGCCTTTTCCAGTTCCTTGGTCCGCTGCGAAACCATTGCCTCCAGATTTGTTCGGTGCTTCATCAGCTCCCGATTTTGCTCTTGGATCTTGCTTTGCGTTTCCTCGTAGCGGGAGTTGGCGACCTCGAGCTCCTGGTTGGCATTTCTCAGCTGCTCAGTCCTTCTGCTTACGTTCGCCGCGAGAACCTCCCGTTGACGCCTAAAGTCATTGAGTCGCCAGAAAATAATTACAGAGCAAATGACGAGCAAAAGGATCGTCACCCCGAGCCTGAAAATCAAGGTGTCCCAAAACGGGGGCATCACCACGATCTGCAACTGGCGAGGACTTACGCTCCAATATCCGTCACCGTTGCTCGCCTTGACTTCGAAAGTGTAATTCCCCGGACTAAGGTTTGTGTAGGTTACCTCGCCGATTCCCTTCCCTTGAGTCCATTTTCGATCAAAGCCAAGCAAGCGGTACGCGTATTCGCTCTGCGAGGACCGGGTAAAATCCAGAGCGACAAAACTCACCGAAAAAACTTTTTGATCGTAGTCCAATTGAACGCGATCGGTGAGAAGGATGCTTTTGGACAAGACGCCCGGCCCTTCTTCGCCCGGTCGCAGTTCGATGGATCTATTGAAAACCTTGAAATCGCTGATCCACACAGTTGGCGGGGTGACGTCATCTACAATCTCGGAAGGCAAAAAGTAACTCAGCCCGTCTCTAGTGCCGAAATAAAGGCTGTCGTCCCTGCCCTGCTCCACTGCTCTCGCTGAAAACGTATCGGAGGAGAGCCCATCGGACCTGCGATAGACGCGCATCGATGAGTCCGTTGGATTAAATCGAACCAGTCCCCGATTGGTCCCCAGCCACATCTGTCCATCCGCATCTTGAACCACCGATTGAACCACTCGACTCGGCAAGCCATCCTTCACACCCCAGGATCTAAACTCCTTCGAGCTTGGATCGAATAATTCCACTCCACCAGAAGTCGCTATCCAGATTCTACCTTGGGAATCCTCTTTCAGATCGTTTACGACCGAATTCGAGAGACCGCCCTTTTCCTCCGGGTTGGCAATATAGTTTTGTACTTCGCCAGTTAGGGTGTCGACTACACTCAAACCAATATCCGTGCCGTAGTACAACGTACCGTCCGAGGCGTAAAGGAGCGCGGTCCCCCAATCACTGACCAATGTCGAATCCTCTTTTGCAGGGTCCCGGCTGTAATTCTGGAATGTGCCCGACTCAGGATCGAAATGGGATAGGCCATGGCCATGAACAAGGAGCCATAGCTTTCCCGTATCATCCTCCTGAATACCTCTAATGTCATTGCCGGACAAGCTGTTCGGGTTCCCTTCTTCGTGAAGGAAGAACTCGAAATCCATTGACTCCGGCCGGTACCGAGCCAACCCGCAGCGGAAAACGCCCACCCAAATCGTTTCCCTCGAATCTTGGAATATGGAGAAGACTGTACCATCAGGCAGGCTTGAAGCCGCCCCTGCCTGATAGTCTAGGAGAGTCGGCAAGCCTCCATTTTCAGGGAAAACATCGATTCCCGAGGTATTCCGGCCTACCCACAGATTTCCGGAACTGTCCTCCATAACAGCGGAAACTACCGTTTCCAATCCGTCAGGACGACCCAGATACTCTGCCAATCTGCCAAACGGCTTCGTTTTATTAGCTACGAAAACACCATGCAGCGAGGAGCCTACCCAAACGTTGCCGCGATCATCCTGCATCAACGACCGGATTTCGCTGGAAGGAAAATCCCCATCCACCCTTCCCGCATGGTAACGGGCAACCTCCCCCGTTAATTCGTCCCGAATCGTCAAGCCCCCGGAATGCCCGAGCCAAACGTTTCCAAACTCGTCGATCTTCACCAGATGCCCGTAGCCTTCTCCTCTCAATTGCCTCGGACTCTCTACCGCTTCCTCGCTCAGGCTGTTGAAAACAATAGCGCCCTGAGTTGCAGTGGCCACCCAGATTTCCTCATCCGAAACGTAGGCGATGCTCTCCACAAAATTCGTAGCGTCCTGCAGGCTTTGGAAAGGCTCGGAAAACTGGACGATTTCACCCATCAGAGGATCAAATCGAAATACGCTTCCATTGACCCCGATCCAAAGGCGGCCTCGCGGATCGATATCCAGCGACTTGACGATACCGAGCGATTCGTCGTTCAGAGCATGAAAAACAGATTCCGTCTCGCTGAAACCATAGATGATGCCGGACTCCGCTACGGCGTAAACCTGCCCTTCGCTATCCGATTCGATTCCGGCCACGCGATCTAGCAGCCCTTTTTGCCTCGCATCCGAGTCCAAAGGGAAATTCCTAAACGACTCGATCTCCGGCAAATAGACCGAAACGCCGCGCTCCGTTCCCATCCAAAGCCGGTTTTGTCCATCCAGGTGAAACAATTCGACAGAGCTACTGGCGATAGACCTGGGATCCTCGTTATCATGCACGAAGGACTTGATATTGTGGCCATCGTAACGATGGGCCCCTTCATCCGTCGCAAACCAGATAAATCCCTGCGGACCTTGGATGATGTCGTTTACGGAGCCACTAAACTGTGTGTCGTCTTCCAGTTTCAGGGCCCGGAAACGGAGATGCCTCAAATCGCTCGTTTCCGCGAAGAGGGATGATCCGAGCACGCAGCAAAGGATAAACGCAAGCGCCACACGGAACTTGAAACTAGGCTGTAAGAGGAGAGCGGTCAAAAGGGGACGCAATTAGGAGGTCTTCCCCAATATTATCCCTAATACCCTAAAAAACTCAAATCCGATTCAGCGTCTTTTCGATTTATCCTGAAAGGCTGCCGCTAAGCTGAAAAACAGCGGAGATGATCCCGAGGGCCACAAGCCCCACGAAGACGAACACAAACAGCAACACTCCAATAGAAGTGACGCCGATAAACGATTTGATGGCCTTGTCCACTCGCTCGGTGTACTGACGGGCCAACTGCTTTAAGCCGGGCACCACGTTTCCGGTGTTCTCTCCCACCGTGAAAATATCGAGCGCCATACCTTCGAAATAGCCAGTCTGCTTGAACGCTCCGGACAAGGAGGACCCTTCCGTTACCCGGGCCCGAGACTCCGCGAACTTCTCACGCATGGCGAAATTGGTGACCGAGCGTTCGGACATGTGCAAAGATTGCACCATGGTGATCCCATTTTCTAGGAGCAGAGACAAAACCTGAGTCATCCTCAAAACCTGCACGTCCCTCAGGAACGGACCGAGCAAAGGGATGCTAAGCAGCAATTCGTCAAAACGGATTCTCCCTGCATTAGTCTTTCTCCAAGACAACAAAGAAACCACGCCAATGGCTCCCAACAAAATAACCAGCCACCCATAGGAAAGCGCAAGTTCCGCCATCCCGATCAAAAGCTTCGTGGACCAAGGAAGATTGCCTCCCAGCGAGGTAAGCAATCCTTCAATACGCGGCAGAAGGAAAAAGAGAAACATCAAGACAAGCCCGAATGCGACCACCATCAGAAAGGCCGGATACGCCATCGCCGCGCTCAGCTTCGATTTTATCTCCTTGGTTTCCTCCAAATTAGAAACCAGCCGTCCGAGCACATTGTTCAGATTACCGGTCGCCTCGCCCGCCTCGATCAGGCTAACCATGCTGTCGTCAAAGACCGCTGTTTGCTTGCGGCACGCTTCCGACAGAGAACGCCCCTGCCTCACGTCGTCCCAGAGCAAAGAGGCAAGTCGCTTTTGGGAAGGATCATTCAAGCGGGCGCTCATTAGCTGCAAGGCATCGCCAGCCTGCACGCCACAAGAGACCAGCTCCTTCAAAGCCGTCAGAAACGGAAGCGTAACGCGCGTATCAAGTTTCCGAGCACGAGCTTCCCGAGATCCAGAAAAAAGCGAACCGAGCTTCGATCCCGATTTCCCTTCTTCTTGAACGAGCCCGCTTTCGCTTACGGAAATGGGCCGCAATTTCATGCCGCTCAACTTACGAAGGGCGAGCTTGCGGGAGGGAGCGTCAAGCTCGCCTCTCACCGAAGAACCTCCGGCATCTCTAGCGCTGTATTTGAATATCGGCACAGTCCTGCGTTTCCCTCCGCTACTCGCCTTCCTTCACGGAAATGGTTCGAACCACTTCTTCGAGAGTCGTTAATCGCTTTTCCACAAGATTCCAACCGGATTTCCCTAGCGTCACCATCCCTGCCTCCAAACCGAGATGGCGTATCACGGGAGCAGCCTCCCGCCTGACTATCGGATCGTGCATCTTCTCGGTCACGCGTAGAATTTCGTAAATACCGATTCGGCCCTTGTATCCAATGCCTCGACACGTTTCGCAACCTCTCGGATCAGGTAGCCCCTTGACTCCCTCCGCAAGGGCGGGATCCAAATCCAAAACACGCAACGCGTCCTCGACTTCCATCGGTTCCGCAGGACGAACACTGGTACAGGATGGACATGAGCGTCTCAAGAGACGTTGGGCGATCACCATCTCCACACTCGAAGCGATCAGGAACGGCTCAACTCCCATATCGATCAAGCGTGTAATCGCTCCCGCTGAATCGTTTGTATGCAAGGTCGAAAAAACAAGGTGACCGGTTAGCGATGCCTGTACGGCGATGTTCGCCGTTTCGCGGTCGCGAATCTCACCCACCATGATCACATTGGGATCCTGACGCAGCACGTGTCGAAGGGCTTCGGGGAAACCAAAGCCGATGTCTGGCTTTACCTGGATCTGGTTGACTCCCGCCACCTCGTATTCGATCGGATCCTCCACCGTGATGATTCGACGATCATCGGAATTGATGGAGCGAATAAAGGCGTTGAGCGAAGTTGATTTACCGGATCCGGTCGGGCCCGTAACGAGAATGATTCCGTGCGGCAGGTTCAGCACACGATTCACCACTTGGGTATCGCGTTCCGACATGCCGAGCTGGGCAAGGCTAAGCGGTTTGTCCTTCTTATTGAGAAGTCGCAAACTGATGCTTTCCCCGTACATGACCGGCATGGTGGAGAGACGAATATCCAAGGTCGTGTTCCCGACTCGGTGATTAATACGGCCGTCCTGAGGCAAACGTCGCTCTGAGATATTGAGCTTCGCCATGATCTTGAGACGGGAGACGATGGCGTCTTGGAAACGTCTCAAGTTTTCGGGCACAGGAACTGGCACCAGCAAACCGTCGATACGGTAGCGGATACGCAGATGATCCTCCATCGGCTCGAAGTGGATATCTGTAGCCCCGCCACTAATGGCCTGGTTGAAGACTTCATTCACAAAACGAATGATCGCGGCATCTTCGTCCTCATCCTCTTCCTCTTCGGCGACCATTTCAGCCTCCATTTCGAAAGAGTCATCCAAGCTCTCAGCTCCAACCCCCAAGTTTTGCGTAATAAAATTCGTGATACGCTCCGGATGGCTTACCACCCAATGGGGTCGCTCTCCGCAAGCCGCATAAACCCAGTCATCCATCTCCCGACTGATAGGCCATGCAGTGGCCAAGTTGAATGGAAAGTCAGACGCATCGTCTTCCTCCGTCTCCGCAGGCTTGATCGGCACACAGTGGAACTCGTGCAAAATTCGAACTGGCACCTTTTGCAAGGCTCGCAAATCGAAACGGTCCGCCTCCACTCGCTCCAGTTCCGCATAGTTCGCCAATTCACCTACGAGTTCATTTAAACTGAGTCCCGCGTATCCAGCGATCTTGCCAAGCCTTTCCGCCCGTCGAGAGGAAAGCACATCCTCAAGCTGCTCCTCATTCAGGCCATAACGGGTTTCAAATCCAGTATTCAGGACGTCCATACCTTACTTATCCCCTCCATTCTCCAACTTCTGCCGACGCTCCGCTCGCCGACGCCGAATCTCTTCCGCGACTCGTTGGATTCGAGCCCGAGCTTCTTCATCGGACTCCACTTTAGCCGGACCTTGTGGACGATTGCTGACCATGCGAGTGGAAGCAGGCTGGGTCGCCGGAGTTGCATTGCCCGTCAGTTTGAGAGGCTCGATCTTTACCTTGTTCAACGAGAGTTTCTTCTTCTCGCTGCCCTTGGAAATGACCACGGTTTCATTCTTTTCATCCAAGCGGCGAAATTCGATGCCAACATCGTTCATCTCCCCCTCGCTTAGCCAATAATTCCGGTTCTCCTTTGCATCGAAAACACTGATACGAACCGTACCACCCATACGCATGATCCCATTGAACTGGAAACTATCCAAGGTGGTCACAGGAGGCGGAGTTTCCTTGTTGGCATTCGGGTCCGCAGCAGGGGTCAGAAACGGATTGAAGTCCGTCTGCCCATAAACGATGCCCGCTATCGAAAGCGCAAGTAGTGTCGTGAGTCCCCGAACCATGCCCAAATCCTCCGTTTAGTGTTTGCCCTTTGGCAGAAGTCGACGCTTCTTCTCTGGCTGCTCTTCTTCCGTATCGTCTTCGTGTATCTCGACCTTCCCGGTCTCGAGGAAACCGCCAATCGTATTGGTCGACTCCAACTCGCCGATCTTCTTCATGGCGTCCTCGTTTACGTCATCCGTAGTGCGGATAATCTTGGGTCGCAGAAAAACCATCAATTCGCTTTTGGTCGCTTCTTCCGTCTTGGTGCGGAAAAGCCCACCTAGGATAGGCACTCCTCCCAGGAAGTGTGCGCGTGTCTTTTCGAAATCGAGCTTGTTCTTCTGCAGACCGCCGAGGATTACCATCTCGCCATCTGAAACGCTCACATAGGAGGTTGCCTGTCGTTTACTGATAATCGGCTGCTCGTTTCCGCCAATCGTCACGCTTCCAGAAATGTCGTCGATGGTTTGGTCGATCTCCAACTGGATCACATCATTAGGGCCAATCAATGGTGTAACCACCATTTCAATACCGATATTTTGATACTGCACCGATTGCCTGTAGGTATCCGAAACGGAGGAATTCTGCGAACTGGTAATGATCGGATAGGAAACCGCTTCGATGATCTTCGCTTCCTTGTTGTGAGTCGTAACGAGAGTTGGAACCGAAAGCAGCTTCACGTCCGAATCGGAACGGGCTTGATTGAGGATAGCGGTCAAAGTCAGATCCGAGATTACTCCATCGTCGTAGTTAAACGTGCCGCTGCCGCCCAAGCCCAACAGATTGAAGCTCGGAATTTCGATGTTGGCAGACCCATCGTCCTGATCCTCGTACGTTACCGTGAAGGCATCCATACCGCGGTTGAGCCCACGATTCTTGTTTAGGGTTACTTCCGCGATAAGCACTTCGATGCGAACTTGAGGAAGCAAAACGTCGATCTTTTCCACCAAGGCGCTCATCAGAGACAAATCGCTGCGCGTACCGGAAATGACGAGTGCGTTGCTTCGCTCGTCGGCCAGGATCGTCATGAAGCTGCTGAACTGGCTGTCCCTATCTTCCCAAGCAGAGTTGGCAAGGTTGGCCATCATCGTTTCCCGAGCCGTCGTAGTGCTCGTCTCGTTATTGCGGAAAGTCGCATTCCCCGCAGAGGTGTCGCGATTATTGCTATCGCTGTAGCTCCGATCATTTCCGTCCGTATCCGTCTTTCCGGATACGAATTGGCTCAGCAAATCGCGAACTTCAGAAGCGTCCGCATGCTTGAGCGATATCACTTCGATGCGAGTCGATGGATCCGCTTTAATATCCAGTTTCTGGATAATGCCCTCGAAAAACTCCAAGTTGCTCGGGGCGGTCATGATGATGATCTGGTTCGTGCGGTCGTCGGAGGAAATCGCCGTATTGGAGCCGAAGAGAATTTGGCTGATCGATGCCGATCCGGTATCACTCACGGTTTGCGGCGTGTCGCTGTCCTGATTCCGTTCGTTGCGGCGGTTGGTGCGCGTGGCCGAATTCCCAGCTCCACTACCCTCTTCACCAAAACGGCTGCGTGCATCCTCGATCATCTGCTGGATTTGGTTCGCCACCTCGCTCGCTTGGGCGAACTGCAGCGTGTAGAAGACAGGCTCGATGTTCAGGCGGGAAGGCTTGTCCACCTCGCTAACCACATATTCCAATCGCTGCAGGTTACTGATGGTGTCGGTCACAATCACCGCATTGGAATTCTCGAATGGGATAATGGTGCTGAATCCTGGACTCAAGAAAGGCGTGATCTGCTGCTGAAAGGTTTGCGAATCCAAATGTTGGAGACGGAACAGCTTGCTCACTACTTGCCCGCTCGCTTGGCGTTCGCTCAAACTGTCGACAACCAACTCGGGGGCTTCGGTGCGAATCTCGTTAAGCGGCACCACCTTGAGAAAACGCTCACCGAGCGGGGACACGCCGATGTCATTTAGGCTAAGCAAACTCTCCAAAGCCAGGATTAGCTCGCCGGTGGTGATCGGCCCACCGCTATCGAAAGTAATCTTAGGAGTCGGCAAGGCTTGCGGACGAAGAATGGAGCGGCCGGTCATCTCCGAGAGAATCTGCAGAACCCCTTCCAACTCCTGGTCTATGATGCGGTAGCCGTCGACGATCGTGCTCGGATCCGGAGCCTCGCGGACCGTGCTGGTTTGTTGGGCGTTGAGCAGGCTGGCGAGCCCGCAGGCTATGGCTAGGGACGCTGTCTTTAGTGTTGGGACCCAGTTTCTCATTTTATGTATTCAATTGACTTAAAGACGTAGCGCACGTCCTGGAAATTATCGTCTCTGGTTTGGGCTTGGATTACGATCCGCTCGAGACTGACGAAAGGAAGCTCCGTCTTGACCGCTTCGGTAAAGGATTTGATCCGGCTGTAAGGAGCTTTGTTAACGACAAGCTGGAAGGTATGAAACTTGAGGTCCGCCCCCTCTTCCGTACGTGCTTCGCTCAAATCGAACGGATCAAATCCGAAACGTCGCACCAAGGCGTCGATTTGGCCGCTGACTTCCTCCTTGGACGGAAGGGACTCCAGATCGATCTGCGAAATCTGGTTGGCGTAGGTCTCGCGGGTATTCGGACCCTCGGCGAGCTGCATGCTTTGCATGTTCTCCGTTCTTCGAGCCGTCGTATGCATCTCCGAAAGCCGGGAATGGCGGTCCGCCTGCCAAGAGAACCAAAGGGCAGCCAAGGCAAAGCCGAACAAGAGCGCCAGGACCTTCTCCCGCATGGACATTTTGAAGAAGGAACGCTTTGCCTTCACGATGGAGAAAGCGGCGCGGGAAGAGAGCGACTGTGAATTGGAAGCAGCCATGTTAGAGATTAGCCTCCGCGAGTTGGTAGAACGCTCCGAACTTGAAGCGGATCGTCATGGTGAAAGTAGACCCTGAGGTATTGTTGTCGGAACGGGTCAGCTCGACCGACGAAACCTTGTCGAAGCGTTCCAGCCTCCGTTTGAATTCCGTCACCAAGCTTTGGCGGGATGCCCGACCATCCAAAATCAACACGTCCGGACCATTGGTTTCGAACTTCCGATAAAGGATATCCGGGTAATTTTGATAGGGCCGCAAAGCTTCGATCATCGCGAACGGAGCAAGATCCGATTCCTGGAAATCACGCAAAGTCACGCTGGTCTGACTGAGGCTTTCGATCTCCTGCACTTCGGGAGCTCGCTTCACGATTCCCGCATCCCTCCAGGCCAGATAGGCTTTGCTGCCGCCCCAGTAGAGCTCGCCCAAAAGTAGCAGAGCAAACAAGGCCGCCAAGACACCCACTGCCTTCCAAAGAACACCGTTCTGTCGCTCGTCTTTCTTGGCAAGCTCCAGCATTTCCGGATCACGCAGGTCCGCCTTCCAAATCTGGCTTCGATTGAAGCCGAGGCGGAAATGATCGGAATCGCTGGCATCCACCGCTCCAAACCATGCGGCTCGGCCTTCCCACTTGCGGTCGTCCTCGAGATACCAAGTTCGCAAATGCCCGATTTGAAGCGAGGCCTTTGCTCGCACTGCGAAACCGGATAACTGCTTCTCCAGCGAAAGCTCCTCACCCTCTTTCGAGGTAACTCGAGCTTCGGCATAAAAATCGGCCGGCAGGTTTGAGCGCTCGTCAAAAGAGAAAGCCATGAGCGAAGTCTCGGACACAAGCATCAGGCCTGAACTCGCCTTCGCCATCTCGTTGAGGCCGATCAAGAAGTCGGGCAACACCGCGTCGATCCGGCGCCAATCCGAGGAGTCAACCCGTTCGAATCTCCGTTTATAAGCCGCATAGACGAAGGCGAACGAGCCCGCGTTATCCAAAACATAACCGTAGTGCAGATGCTCGAGCGGAAACGGCGACAGCGCCTCGAGCTCCAAAAGAGCAAACCCTTCTTCCTCGCCTTTCTGCAAATCCGTCGGGATTTCGATGCGACGACAGAAGAACCAATGCCCTGGCACGACGAAGGCATCCAGTTCGTAAACTTGGGATTTCGGTTTAAATTTTGAGAGGGCTGTCACGAGGTGGAAATAACTCTAGGCAAAAATCATAGGGGTCGAGCATTATCAAAGCCGGGTTGTTCCCTTAATTCGAGGAAATCGAACGGATAACGCAAATTTGAGCCGCTTTGTTCCATAGCTGGCGCTTCGGAAGTAGTGCTCATTGTTCCCCAAAGGGTGAAACTGTAGCCTGCTTCCGACACGGTAACTTTTACGGTCAAGACCGATATCTGGTTTCCCAGCGGAGCGCCGTCGGGGATATCGACCAATACTGCCGTCACGTCATCCTCGCTCGCGAAGTAATTGTCGTCGCTGGTTCCCACGATTCCGTCGAGCCCGCGGAGGAATTCATCGATGGCCTGCTTGTCGTATTCGTCCAAATCGGCTATCGCTCTCAAGGCGAGCGAGGTGGCGGAGTTGACATTCAAGGAGGACACCTCCTGCACCGTGACCGCGTCTTTGAGTTGTTGGAAAATTGGCAAGGGAGAGCCATTCTCGTCAAAAAACAGATCCCGAAATCCAAACAGGTAGCGAAGCTCGTCCAGAGATTTGAGCGGTTGATTGGCAGGGTGGGCATCCAACTCCAGCGTGCTGTACTCGCGTGATTCAGCTCCCTCGATTCGCGTCTCGTCATCCTCGTCGATCCAATCGAGCAGCACGTCGCTCAGGCCGGACGAAATCTCCAAGTCGAAACCGAGCTCGTCGAAAAGCAGGATAAGCGAATCGCGATCCAAATTGTTGATGTCCACCTTCCCGCTCTCGTCGATGAACTCGAACTGGACATTCAGCCCCTCGCGAGGGGTGACTTGGGCATACTCGAGCGGGTCACGCCAACCTTGGGCTGGAGCGTAGAGCGAGCCGTCGATCGCTTTCACGTCGGCCAACACAGCGACCGCGACCTCGAGCATGGACCAAGCGTCTCGACGCAGCTCCGAGCGTTTTACGAAATAGCCTTCCCCTTTGATCTCCACTTCCGCCTTTTCGATAAACATCGTCAGGGCAAAGGAAACCACCACGATAAGGACGAGGACCATCAGGAGAATCGAGCCCCGCTTTCCGGCATCTCTTCGAAGGCTCATAGGATTGGGGTCCCCTCCATGATGGTTGGCAGAATGAGCTGTCGCTTTACTTCGTCCTCCTTGAAACGGAATACGAGCTCGATGCGTTCGGGCATGATATAGGTCCCGTCCGCTTCCTGCTGGGGCAGCGTCTCGATCTCCCACTCCGGATTTTCCTCTTCGTATTCGATATAGTGATACCGGATTTCCGAAACGAAGGGAGAAATCAAAGTGCGTCTGGGAGGATCGTCATCAAAGGTTTCTTCCAAACGGGAACGCCAAAGCATGAAGAGCCCTTCTCCCTCTTCGAATTCGAGCGAACAAACCACGTGCGGCAATGGCTCGTCCGGCCAGATCAAAGCGCCCGGACTTTCCTCCAGTTCGAAACTCAGATAGGAAATCGATTCCGAATCGTCGCCCTCCCAATTCATCCAAAAGACCGGATCCGTATCCTCACCCGTGGCGTCGTAAGGAGGAGACGCCTTAAGAAAACTGTTCTCCAAAAAGCGGGCCACTCCGCGAGCGTGCTTCTGGAACAGGCGTTCGTTCGAACCTACGCCCCAAAGCTCCGCCATGCTAAAAAGGAAAGTAGTGATCGCAGTCATTATGAAAGCCCCGAGCGCCACCGCCAAAAGGACTTCGAGCAAAGTAAAACCGGAACGCCGCCCCGACCGGCTGAATCTATGCGCCCCCTTCCTCACTGGTTGATATTAAGTTGCCGATTGAGCAACTTCTCCTTGGTGCGGGCCCGCAGCTCTTCGCGAGCCGTTGCTTCGGACCAGCTTGGACGGGTCAGGTAAAACGTTTCAGTCGCCTGCCTAACTCCGTTCTCCTCGTCATCGGGATCGAGTTCCACCGACAGGGTTACCTCAAACAGGTCCGCGACTTCCGTAGGCTCGTATTCAACTCTCCATGTCGCCAAGCCATGCTCACCGGTAACGACCTGGCCGCCCTGCTCGATCTCCTCGACATCCCCAAGAACTAAAACCTGGCGCCGAATGGCGGCCATGTCTTGTTCAAGGCCTTGGTTTACTCGCATGCCTTCCACCGCCATCAGGGTGTTCAAATAGGTCATGGAGAAAAAAGTTACCGCCATAAAAAACAGGGCCATCGCAACCATGACCTCAAGCAGCGTGAACCCTGCTCCTGCCTTGTTGAAACTAACTTCCCCCTCCGTATCCATGTCTTGGATGCTAGATTGCAGACTCCTCTCCGGAATGAGGATTCACCAATTCAACCCCCGTCCAGGGATCCATCTGGAAACGCGTAACAAAATCCTCCACTTGCAGCGAAACAGTGTAAGGAGAGCAGGTCCCATCCGGGAAAAAGCCCACCGTTACGATTTCTCGAACCGCCACCAACTCACCGCGAATTAGCAAGTAACTATTTTCCGCGGCGACCTCTTCGAAAAGGACGTCGATCTCGTAGTTTCCGGAACTATCCAAGGACACCGGGAAGGACTCTACCGAGCTTCCCGCCTTGACCAGAAACTGGCTTTCGTCGGCATCCCACTCCAGGAAGTGCGCTTGCTGTTTGAATACAGCTCCAGCGCGGGCCGACTCGACCGCCCGCCAGTATTCACGCTCCAGAGTCTCCAGTTCTCCGTCTCGAAGAAGCGAGCCGATGTTGAGCACAAAAAGCGAGGAAAGGAGCCCGATCAAAGCCAGAACGAGCAGGATCTCAAACAGAGTGAAACCACTCCGGCTGACATTGATCACGCGCCTCATTCGCTAAAGAACCGGAGTCCAGCCCGCCGACGATAGCTCACGCTACCAATTGCCGATGTCGTCTCCAGATTCAGTTCCGTCCGCGCCGAGCGAATACAAGTCGTAGCTTCCTGGGTTCTGCGTCCCAGGGAAGCGGTACTTGAGCTCCTGATTCCAAGCGTCGAGAAGGGATTCTTCGCTTTTGACGTATGGTCCGCGCCAGCGTCCGCGATCATTGGAAGGCTTCGTTAGCAAAGCTTGCAGGCCTTGTTCCGTGGTCGGGTAGTTGCCAGTGTCGGTCTTGTACTTGAAAAGGGGAGCCGAGAGGGATTCGTTGATCTTCATCTTGGTCATCTCTTCCTGCTGGCCACCGAAGATGCCATCCACATTGACGACCACTACGCCCATCAAAAGGGCAATCAGGCCTAGCACCAACAGGATTTCGACCAAGGTAAAACCGCTCTTCTTGCCGCGTAGGCTATTTCTCCTTCTCATAATAAATACAAACGTTCTAAATTTCTGGGACCAGTCGGGGAAGAGTTCCAATGGGAAGCTCGAGTCGTGTAAAGTGTTTAGAGACTATACCCTTTGCAACAATGTTGCGCCCAATGCGAGCTTCGTCACCCTCTTGCTGGCTAAATGACAGAAATGTAATCGAAACCCCATAAACATCAGGATTCTTCGGCCATGAGCGAAACCGCAACTACAGACCCATCCCCCCTCTCCCTCGTCGAAACTCGCATCCTCGGATGCCTGATCGAAAAGGAAGCAACCACCCCAGACCTTTACCCGCTCACGCTCAACTCTTTGGTCAATGCCTGCAACCAGAAGAGCAACCGTCTCCCTCAATTACAGCTCGACGATCAGACCGTGTCCACCGGGCTAGAGTCCTTGCGGTTGAAAAAACTGGTTCTGCTGGTCACCCAGTCCGAAGCTCGCGTCGCCAAATACCGACACAGCCTGGACAACGTCTACCCGATTCCCAAACCGCAAGTCGCTATCCTCGCCGAGCTCCTGCTACGCGGACCGCAAACCGCAGGTGAGCTTCGCACTCGTTGCGAGCGCATGTGCCACTTCGAAAGCCTGGACGAAATGAAATCCGAATTGGCGGAGTTGGCCCAGCGGAGTTCCCCTCTCGTGATTGAACTTCCCCGCCAGCCGGGCAAAAAGGACAGCCGCTTCGCCCACCTGCTCTCTGGCGAGCCGGAATTCGAAGCCTCTGAACTCACCTCGGCGACTCCGGACCAAGCTTTGAAAGTGGATTTGGCCATGACCCTGTCCCCCGAAGTGGAAGAGCGAATCTCAAACTTGGAACAAACCGTGTCGGATCAGGCGGACGCTATCAAAGCGCTACAGGCGGAATTGGCAGAATTCCGGGCCCAATTCGAATAGACGCGGGCCGTTTGCGAGGCCTAGCCAAGAGTTGGCTGGGAACTCTTGGGCCCAGCTCCCCATAAACCCTAGGCAAAAAGTACCCCCGAGCGGGGCGACTAGGGATAATCTGCCGGTATCTAAGGAGGCAGCTTTTTCCTTAAAATTATTAAACATTGTCCATCAATGACTTAGTGCTTTTGGCACACGAGACGCTAAGTTTGGCGACGTAATTAAAATGATCGCCTCGATGAAAGTGACAAACCGCGCACAGGACCGATGGGACGCCATAGTAGGCCGTTTCCGCGTAGCCTGCATTCTCCACCGTGACGGTAAGGAGTGGGAGTCGCGTCGCATCATCAAGGAAGAACTCCCTCCTCTCATAAAGCAGTGGATGCAGATGCTCCCCACCGGCTTGAAAGAGGATGCCAAGGCGGACTTGCGCGACATGTTCACTCGGGAGCAAAGCATCGTAGACCAAGGGCACAAGCTGCAGAAGCTCTTCAAGGAAACCTTGGTCAAGCGCATCATCCCCCAAGTCGAGGAACGCATCGCCGCCAAGTACCGCTCCCTCTACGTCGCCAAGCTGGAGCAAGAGAAAGCGAAACGCCAAAACGAAATGTCCGGATCCTGGGTGCGCCCCTCCTACGTGGAGAAGGATCCTAAACCGCCCGCCGACTTCAATACCGGCGGACGCCGCATAAAGCTCGGCGATGTCAGCGACATGATCGACGCCCTGCAAGCTGCCGACTCCGAGGCTCTCGCCGACGAAATACTCTCACTAAACGAAATCGTCGAAGGCATGAACGACGCGCAAATAGACCCTATCCTTAAAGGATAATGCCTCAGCAGACGATACCTGCATCATCTAAACGAAATCTAACTGACCACCCAAAATGAGTATCACCACATCCAAATCCGCACCAAAAAAAGCGAAAGCGAAGCAGAACACGAATGAACTGCTTCTTGTCGGGCTCGACCTCGGCACCAACCAGACCTGCATCCAAGTAGCAAAGCCAACCACCGGCAAAGTTGTCAGCTCCGAACTGATCCCCTCCATCGTGGGATACACTACGGAAGGCATCCTGCCAGGCATCATCCCAGGCGACGCCACCACCTTGTTCGGCCAACTCGCCCTCAAGTACAAGCTACACCTCAATCTCATTCAACCGCTCCGCGACGGCATCATCGCCGACATGGACGCAGCTCGCGACTTTCTCGTACACCTCAAGGAAACCGCTGGCATCTCCCCCGACGCGGAAGCCCGCGCAGTGATCGGCATGCCTGCCAACGCTGACTCAGCCGCTCGCGAAAACACTCGCCTCGCGGTAACAGGCATCTTCGACAAGGTAATCCTTATCCCAGAACCATTCCTCGCCGCTCTCGGCAGCCGAGAAGAAGCCGAGCTCGTCAAGAGCGAGTACGTAGACCCTGTCTGCAACTCCCTCTTCGTCGACATCGGAGCAGGTTCCACCGACGTTTGTCTCATCCAAGGGTACTACCCATCCGCAGAGGACCAAATCTCCTTCGCTTTCGCGGGAGACGCCGTCGACGAAGCCATCCAAGACTCTTTGATCAACAAGTACCCAGATAGCCAGATCTCCATCGCCAAGTGCCGCGAGATCAAGGAGAAGCACTCCTTCGTGCAGGGCAACACCCAGCAGGCTACTCATCCGGTCATGATCAGCGGTAAGATAAAGCAGCTCGAAGTGGCCGACGCAGTCGGTTCCGCTTGCGACACCCTGCTCAAGAAGATCTTCGAAGCAGTTCGCGCTCTTATCATCAAGGCCGACCCAGACAGCATCCCAGATCTCCTGCAAAACATCATCATCACCGGTGGTGGCAGCATGATCAAGGGACTCGACGCAGCCCTACAGAAGCTTCTCACCGAAGAAGGCTTCGAAGGCTGCAAGGTCACCAGCATTGGAGAAGACTACAAGACTCGCGTGGCGGGCGGCGCCATCAAAGCGGCTTTCCAAGCGAAAGAGCGCCAATGGCAAACCCTTCTCCGATAGAATTTTCAGGTAATAGACAGGTAGTAGGAATACCGCCCCACTCACTTTTTGTGGTGCAGGAATAGGATGGCGGGCTCTGGGAAACCAGGGCCCGTCTTTTTTTTACACAAAATATTCACAGTACCCCGATACCCTGAAAAGAAGGCCTCTCACCGCTGGCTCCTCCCCTAGCTGGACGACTGCCTAAAAACCGTACCCTCCTGCGGTTTACTAAGCACGGGGCCACACGCCGCGGTCAAACGAGTCAGCTAGAAACCCCACCGCTCGATCCACATGAGAGGGCGCCGAAATAGCCTAGTTCATCGAGGATACTGCGGATTGACGCTTAAGAAAAGGTTCCCAAGTCCGTAACTCAAGGGAGCAAAAGGAAATCACTAACATGAAAAGCGTCGTTATAATCGAAGATCAAACAGCAATCCGAGAAATGGTTTCTGAGTTCATCTCAATGCTTCCAGGCTATGAGATAGTGGGCTCGTTCGGAACCGGAGAAGAAGGATTGCAAGGGTGCATCAAGCTAAAACCCGAGACTGTTATCCTCGACGTCGGCCTTCCTGAACTCAGCGGGACAGAAGTCCTGCGTGGCCTCACCCTTCACGTTCCCGGTGTCAAAGTCCTCGTATTCTCAGGAAGAGCGAGCTCGGCGAACATTCGTGAACTGCTGTCAGCCGGAGCTCAGGGATACGTCGATAAGATGGACGGATTCGACGAGTTCAAAAAGGCTCTCGATATCATCTCTGGCGGAGGCACTTTCATCGGGCCAAAAATGGCAAGCGTCATGCGCTCGCTCATTCTCAACCCAGATGCAGCTTCCAGCGAAATCCCCCTTTCAGACCGCGAGAAGCAGATCCTGCAGCTCGTAGCCGAGTCCTTCTCCACCAAGGAGATCGCGTCTCGTTTGAATATCTCAGTTCGCACCGTGGACAACCACCGCACGAACATCATGCGTAAGCTCAACCTCCATGACGTGGCAGCCCTAACCCGCTACGCCATCAAGCACGAGCTCATCTCGCTCGCCTAATCGAGCGCGAAGATACGCAAGAAAAACCTATTCCACAAATGCATCAGCGAACGGAGAGCTCCAACGCCTCCGTCCGATGAACCTTCCAAGCCGCGTCCGGAAAAACTCCGACCGCGGCAAAGGGCTAAAAGGATTTAGCCCTCCCCAAAACACCACAAGCGCTTTCCAAGGACGGACCGCATGCTTAGCGAGAGCAATAAGAACAATACCAAAAGCCGCATCGAATCGGGCCACGACGCCCTATCCGAGAAGAAGAGCGGCAACAGACTGCCAGAAGAGACGAAGTCGGATCCCTGTTCGGGCTTGGGTCTGGACTGGTCCTTTTTCGCTAAGCTGAGCACCCCGGGCGAAAATACCGCCTACTCGCTGCACGACGGTCACCTTTCATTCATTGAGACTGATTCCAATTGCGAAAAGATCTGGGGTCTCAGCACAGGGCAAAGCAGACACGCCAACCTAGCCCTCCTGGTCTCCGACGCTCCCGCCCTCAAAAGCTGGCTTGTCAATCTAGACCCATCTAGCTCCGGACAAGATTTTAGAGTAAACCTCAGCAGTCCAACCAACTCGGCAAGAGGGCTTCTCTTGAAAGCCTTCCCTCTCTTTATCTCTTCCGAACCGGCAAAGACCCGTATCGTTCTTAAGGCCGTACCGGCCATAGACACCCCTGCCGCAGGCAAGGTCTTTCCGGTTAACCTAAACCTAAACTCCACTCATGAGTTCGATGGAAGCTTCGTCAAAGCATCCAACTCTTGGGCTGAGCTACTAGGCATTTCCATCGATCAACTTCCAAAGCTCAACCTTAGGGAAATCGTCGATCGTGCAGACGCGGAGCGTTTGGAGAAGCTGCTCCTGGAAACGCAGCAAGACAATTACGTGAAGTCCTGCATCCTTCGCTTCAGATCGGAGTCCGGCACCACCAAATCCGTTCTGCTGTCGGCGAGACGTGACTTAGGGCAAGACAAGCTGGTCATCGAAGGAAAGAACATGACGGTCGAAGGTGGAAACCCAGCCATGGACCTGCTCAAGACAAGCGTGGAACTGGTTAATGAATCCGTGCTCCTGCTCATGCGAGTAGGCTCCAGCATGCGAATCTGCTACGCCAATCGGGCCTTCGAGCATATGACTGGTTACCGCTATTCACGCGTGGCTGGCTCCTCTCTCGCCCAACTGCACGGACCGCAGACCAACGCCCAAGCGATTCTGGATATTGAGGAATGTCTACAGAATCAGGAAGAGCATACTTGCAACCTGCTTTTGTATCGAAAAAACGGTGACTCCTTCTGGGCCAACGCCTACCTTACTCCCCTTCGTAACGAATCCGGGGAAGCTGATTATTTCGCTGTCATTCTGGAAGACGCCACCGAAGTGCGAAACGTCTCCAACGAGCTAGCCAAGAAGAACGTCGAGCTAAACGACGCTCTAGCGAACCTCAAGGAAACCCAAAAAAACCTAATCCAGCAGGAAAGTTTGCGCGTACTAGGGCAGATGGCTTCTGGTATCGCTCATGATTTTAACAACCTGCTAGCGCCTATTCTCGGTTTCTCCGAACTGCTCCTCACCGTTCCCAAAACGATGCAGGACAAGGGCAAGCTGACTTCCTATTTGAAAAAAATCCAGGTCGCCGCTCAGGACGGGGCCGCAGTAGTCAGTCGCTTAAGAGAGTTTTATCGCTCCCAGAACAGCCCCGAAGAATTCATCCAAATCCTACCGGATGAACTACTCTGGCAGGTGAAGGAACTCACCCGCCATCGCTGGAAAAACCAGGCGGAAGCACGCGGTGTGAATATCGACTTCCAGATGAGCATGTCTTCCGGACGCCCCATCATGGGTAACGAGCCGGAACTGCGTCAGGTTTTCACCAACCTGATCATCAACGCCGTCGACGCCATGCAGAAAAACGGAGCCATCAACATCAGCGTTTCTGACCAAGATGGTAGCGTTCGTATCGTAATTTCCGATACTGGCACTGGGATGAACGAGGAAACACGAACCAAGTGTCTCGAACCTTTCTACACCACCAAGGGAAAACTGGGCACGGGACTGGGTCTCTCCATCGTGTTTGGCGTCGTTCAACGTCACCATGGTACCTTCAACATCGAATCGGAAGAAGGTGTCGGCACCCGCATCATCATGGAGTTCCCTGCCGTCAAACAGGAATACAAAGAGGAAATCGATCTCGACGAATCCGGAGAGATGCGTTCCTTGCGCATCATGCTGGTTGACGACGAAGAGGTCCTCCTCGAAGTCATTTCTGAATTGTTGGCCAGCGGCGGACACACTGTCGACGTCTTCGGAGATCCGAACAGTGCCTTGGAATCGTTCCGCCACAAGGAATACGACCTGGTCATCACCGACCGAGCCATGCCGCTAATGAGTGGAGACCAGCTCGCAGCCGCCATCAAGAAGATCGCCCCCACTACACCGGTGTTCATGATCACTGGATTCGGAGACCTTATCAAAGACTCTGGAGAAATGCCGGAGTGTGTTGACGAGGTACTTGGAAAGCCAGTCCCCTTGGATGTGCTGAACCGCAAGCTTGCCGAAATCGCGGCCAAGAAATAGCGGATTCAAAAAGAATTTAACTTCCTCGACGCGAACCCATCTGGGTTCGCGTTTTTTGCACCCTAAATCGACCCCTGTTCAACCCGTTTTTAACCCCTTTAATCCCCATATCCAAACATCGGATACGCTCATCAGAAAGAACGATTAAATCCATTACATTAATGTAATGGAAAAGTAGTATCCAAACTGCATCTAAGCGCCGTAAACGAAAAGCGCGATACCCTATCCGCCCCACGGCCCCAACGATCGCGAAGCTAGAATTTCCCCCTACCAAACACACACTATAAGATGACTAAAACCACCCCACCCAAGGGAACAGGTTACCTATTGAGAACCTGCCTGTACGCGACCCTAGGCGTATCGGCATTGCTAGCCCGCGTGTCCTACGCCCAAGAGGAGGATGAGGAAGATCCGGAAGAGATCTTCGAACTCAGTCCCTTCGAAGTTACGGCGGATAGCGAACAGGGCTACCAGGCCACTACCACTCTGGCAGGTACCCGCATTCGAACCGACCTAAGAGATATCGCCTCCTCCATTAGTGTTGTCACCAAGGATTTCCTTGAGGACACCGGATCCAAAAATACGGAAGACCTGCTGGTCTACACCGCGAATACGGAAGTCGGCGGGCTCAACGGAAACTTCGGCGGGATGGGAAATGCCAACGGAATCTCCGAAACGGCAGCCCTCCTCCGTCCAAGTAACAACACGCGCGTCCGCGGATTGGATTCCGCTGACAACACAAGAGACTACTTCCAGAGTGAAATTCCTTGGGATGGATACATCGTTGATCGCGTCGACCTGCAGCGGGGTCCAAATTCCATTCTTTTCGGGGTGGGCAGCCCAGCGGGGATCATCAACGCCGGCCTACAAACAGCCTCCCTTTCCGGCGACGAAAAGACCTACGAGAACCGGGTCGATGGGTTCGGTTCCTTCCGCAATAGCCTCAACGTAAATACGGTTGTGCTGGAAGACGTGCTCGCGGTCCGAGTTGCGGCCTTGGACGACGATACTAACTACCGTCAAGAGGAGGCTTACAACAACGACAACCGTTTCTACGCGGCTATCCGTTACCAGCCGAACCTGTTCAAGGCAGACGGAGCTCAAACGATCATCACCGCCAATTTCGAACACGGCGACATCCAGTCAAACCGTCCTCGCACCTTGGCTCCCATCGACAAGATTTCCGCCTACTTCGACGAGGACGCGATCGCCCAACAATCATGGGATATGTACGAAGCCTGGGATACAGTGGTCCCTGACAACGATACAGGCGAATGGAATAGCTGGGTCGACTACTACATGGCCCGCCTCGGCAGCTCGAATCCAGTTTTCTGGTACGACCAAAGCACCGAAGCCTACAAGGTTATCCAATCCAATGCATCGACGCTCCAAGGCATCGGGACCGATGGTACGGTTGACGCAAGCATCGGCGGCATTCCCTTCGGTAGAAACATCGGTATCGCTGGATACAACCAATATTCCATATCAGCCGACCTAGATGGAGCGATTTACAACGTCTACAAAGACGTCAGCCTCACCGATGCCTCTGTATTCGATTTCTACAATCACCTGATCGACGGCAACAACAAGAAGGAGTGGCAAGAGTGGGAAAGCTACAACGCATCCTTCACTCAAAGCTTCTTCAACAATCGCTTGGCATTCCGTTTGGACTACGACCATCAGGACTACCAAAACGGCCAGCAGGGCATCTTCCTGGGTTCCTCTCCTTACATCAGCGTGGACATCAACGCCTACACCGCCGAGTACCCCGCTGCTTACACTGACCTTGCGGTAGAGAATGAAGGAGTTGGCCAAGCCTACATCGGCAGTTCCTCCCACTACGGAAATTCGACCAACCATATCATTCGTGATAGTCTGCGTTTCACCGCTGCTGGGGAAATCGATTTCACCGAGTTCATGGAAGACTCCGCCCTGTCGGACTTTCTTGGATACCACAACATCACCGGCCTTTGGGAGCGTAGCGAAAAGTTCACCGACTCCCGCAGCTACGTGCTTTACGCGACGGATCCGGAATGGGCTGAAATGCAAGGCCTATCAACCTCCATCTCAGACGGAGCCCGCCAGATCGATTGGATCTACTACTTGAGCGACGACTTGAGCGAGCTCGACTCCGCCTCTGGTCAGTTGTCCTACCTCACGGATACGATCACCATTCCGACTTCCACCACAGTCACCTACTTCGACTCGACTTGGAAATGGTCGCTCGATCCCACTGCATCGGACTACGTCGATCCCGCCGCCTACTGGGAAAACCCAACCGACGCGGACAACCCAGATTCCACCCAATCGGAAAACCCGGAGAACTACGTCGGCTGGACCACCACCGAAGTGGACATCCTGAGCGCGGACAATGGAGACATCGACCAGCTCTACACCAATGGCAGCAAGACCGACAAGACCATCGACTCATACGGTTTCACCTGGCAGGGGCACATGCTCGACAACATGATCGTACCCGTCTTTTCGTGGCGTCATGATAAAGTCACTACACAAAGCGCGAACGCCCCCCTTGGCGAATACAGTGTAGCTCAGATGGACTACACTTCCAGCGATGGGGATACTCCTGTCTACTTGGTCAGCGAAGGCGATACACGAAGCTACGGCGTCGTCGTTCATATGCCAGACAGCTTCCGCAACTCCCTTCCTTGGGGCACGGACTTGAGCCTAACCTACAACAACTCCAGCAACTTCAACACCGAGCAACGCGTCGGCTTCGACGGCAGCCTGCTGCCTAACTCGCAGGGCGAGTCGGAAGACTACGGCTTCGTGATGGAGACTGCCAACGGACGTCTATCCATGCGGGCCAACTGGTACAAAACCAAGGTCTTCAATGCCAACCTGAGTGGCGACTCCGCTTCCAGCACCTTGGGATCCAACACCTACTATCTCTACTTGCTAGAGGGCTGGGGTACAGCTTCCGCGGTTACCAACAACCTTGGAAACCTAGGTGAAGCAAGCGGACTGGAGTGGTACTGGAACTGGGCCTACGTCGATGGTGGCTGGGACTGGGACACTTACGCAGACCCAACCAGCGAGGCTTACTTGACCAGCGAGTCAACCATCGCCCAGCAGGAAGCCTCCGCCGCCTGGATCGCCAGCATGCAAAGCCAAGCCTGGTACGATGCCTATGGGATTGATGTGGACGTCGCGGCCATCCAAGCGGGCGATTACGCAACCGGCATGGGAGACTGGAGCGTCTACAACGGTGTCGGAGCTCTGCAAGCCGCAGGAGCGGGCAAGATCGGCGGGCTCTATCCAGTCGCAACCGTGGATACGGAATCGAAAGGCTTCGAGTTGGAGATGACCGCGCGTCCCACCGACAACTGGAACGTGAGCTTCAATATGTCCAAGACCACTGCCACTCGCACTAACTTGGATGCGGCCTTCATCTCCTACATCGAGGACGTCTACGACCGCTTCAACAACACCGCGGCCGGCGACCTTCGTCTCTGGTGGGCGGGCGACAAGACCATCCGCGAGTACTTCAATACCAACGTCTATGCAGCCTACCTCTTCCAGCTGGATCAGGATGGATCGCAAGCCGCGGAAATCCGTCCTTGGAAGTTCAGTCTCGTGCAAAACTACGACTTCACGGAAGGTCGCATGAAAGGGGCAAAGGTCGGGATGGCCTACCGCTGGGCAGATGCTCAAATCCTGGGTTACGGCTTGGCTGAAATCTACGACGAAGCGACTGGCCTGACCGAGCATCGCTTGGACGTCGACCAGCCATTCTACGGCGAAGAGGAAAGCGCCTTCGACGCTTGGGTCGGCTACTCGAAACCGTTCGAGAACTTCGATTGGAGCATTCAGCTGAACATGAAAAACATCGGAGAAAACCCTCACTTGGTCGCCATCAGCGCCAATCCCGACGGTACCGCCGCAGCGATGCGCATCGTCGAGGGCATGACCTGGCAGTTGACCAATACCTTCAAGTTCTAACGCCAAGCGAAACCTTTTGCCGATTGACGTTCGAGGCGGATCCCCAGCGGGTCCGCCTTTTTTCGCGTCTACTCAAATAGTTAGACCAAGGAAAGACTGCGTGCTTTGGGCATGGCCTGTATTTAAGTGGAAGGAAACCCCGACTCTCCGGAGTTAAATACACCATGGATCAGCGTACCCCCTTGCTCGCCACCCTGGCCCTCATCGGCCTGCCCTACTCTCTCGCCCAAGCAGACATCTCCCACCGAAAGGCGGATTTGACCGTCCAAGTCCAGACTGTGTCTGGAACGCCCTTGGAAGGAGCTACCATTCAGATCGAGATGCTCAACCACGCTTTCCGCTTCGGCTGCGCCGTGGAGCACCACCGCATCGATCCGGAATCCTCGGGCTACGATCCCTTCACCGTCGAACAGCTACAAAAGCACTTCAACTCCATGACCTACGGAAATGTCATGAAGTGGACCTACTACGAAGCTCGCTCGGAAGAGGAAAACCTAGCTCTAGCCGCCCTGCCAAAAACCTTGGCCGCCTTCGACAGTCCAGACGCTCTGCGCCTGCGGGGACACGTCACCGTCTGGGGTTCGTCTTACCAAGTTCCCACCCGAGTCAGGAACTCGTCCGATGGCGATTACATCCAACAACAAATCCTCGAGCACGTCAGCGACTATCACGCCACCTTCAAGGACTCGGGCATCGACAACTTCGACTTGTACAACGAGCACTTCCACGTGCCGGAACTTCTCATCGACAAGATCGCCGACTCGAGCGACACCACGGCGCAAGCGGCCAAAGTTGCCGAATGGTTCAACCAAGCCAAAGCCTCCGATCCGGAAGCGGTCCTCTTTATCAACGACTACAACATCCTCAACTACTGGACGGATCAGGACGAGGATGTCATTGCCTATAAAGCCTTCATCGACGCCGTCCGCGACGCCGGGGGACAGATCGACGGGATCGGCCTACAAGCTCACATGGACCGACCCACGACCACCAAAGAGCGCGTCACCCGCCGGCTAGACATTCTCGCCGCTCCCATGGAGCCGACTGCCAATCATCCGAATGGCCTGCCGGGCTTGCGACTGGAAATTACGGAGCTGGATATGTCGGTGCAAAACCGTTTCTTCGACAATTCCTGGGGCTGGCCAAATCCCACCATGGAAGAACAAGTCTCCGTTACTCAAGCGGTGCTGGAGGCCGCCTTCGAGCACCCCTCCGTCGACGGCCTAACCATTTGGGGCTTGAACGACTTCGATCACTGGCGGGGAAATTCCATCATGTACGACGACCTATCCGACGACGATAGCGGAACCACTCGAACCCAAATCGAGCCGGAACTCAAGGCCACCGGACAACTCTGGATCGACAAAGTAGAAGGAGAATGGTGGGAGGACCACGAAGGCCTCTCCTCGTCTTCCGGCTCATTCGCAGCCAATACCTTCAAAGGCTCACATCGCGTGACCGTGACCTACCAAGGCGAATCCCAAGAAGCCATCGTCCGTATCGACTCCGAGGATACCGTAACTTTCGAATTCTCAATCGACGCCCTGGACGCGACCACCTACGACGAATGGAGTGATCGCATCGATTGGCTGGAAAGCTCGAGCGAGCGGGACGCCGATCCGGACGCGGATGGAGTGGACAACTTTTCGGAATTCGCCTTCGGCACTGATCCGCTGGCCTTCGATTCCCCGCAATCCCCTCAGTTCGTGACAAGCGACGGAGTCAATTATTCGATTCGCTACGCCCTTCGGGCCGCCGACTCCGGTATAATCGCAGACGTCATGCAATCGAGCGACTTGGTAAACTGGGAATATGCTCCCCGCTTCGAACGAGTCTACTTCCCAACCATTATCGACGGCTTCGCCAATTACACAGTCCACCTCCCCTTATTCGAAACGGACCTTTTTTACCGGATCGCTACCAAAGAACGATGAGCGAAGCGGCCCGGGCCGCGGCCGAACGCTTTAGAGGAAATAACGGCTTTGCTTGTCGCTGATCGGAAGCCCGATCTTTTCCATCACCTTTAGCCAATCCTCCCATGCGCCACGCTTGTCGCGCTTCGTGTCATTGCGGAGCAAATACGATGGGTGGTAGGTGGGCATCACGGGGATTCCTTCGAATTCTTGCCAGCTGCCCTTTACCTCACGCAAGGCTCGAAACGAGTCCGCCCCCAAGAGCCCTTTGGCTGCCGTTGCTCCCAAGGCCACAATCACCTTGGGCTGCACGATCTCGAGCTGAGCTTTGAGAAAGGGCATGCAATACGCCATTTCCTCAGCTGTCGGCGGACGATTTCCCCTCGGACCAGGCATCTCGGGACGCCAGTTCATGATGTTTCCGATGTAGGCATCCGCTCGCTTGATACCCATAGCGGCAATCATCTTGTCCAGAAGTTGACCGGCTGGACCGACGAAGGGTTCGCCTTGGGTTTCCTCATCCGCTCCGGGAGCCTCGCCACAGAAGAAGATGTCGGCATCGAGATTGCCGATGCCAAAAACGACCTTTTTCCCGGGCTTCACATGCTCGTTGCAAGTAGACGAAGTTAAGACCTTTTCCTTGAGGTAGTCCCAGCGCGTCTGCTTGTCCCCTTCCGGCAAGTGCACTCGCGGCGGACGGGGAAGCTTCGCTCCATAGCTGCGGGAAGCCGCCGCCTTTTTCGTTTCCGTCTTAGTCTCAGTCAGGACCTTGTCGAAATCCCTTCCGTCGGCGGAACGAACCTTGTCGGGAATGGATTCGAGCACCGCGGCCCTCGTCTTCGCATCTAGGGTCGGAGCCTTGGCATGCCGCTTCAAGGCCTGTATAGCCGCGTCGGATACGTTAACACGCGACACGCCTGCCTTGCGCAAACGCTTCAACTCTTCGACTAGCGCTTCGACTTCCGCCTTCATGCCTAGCGATGGGTTAGGACCTTTTCCTGAACAATTCCGGTGACCATAAAACCGGACCAACATGCCAAGCGGCTGTCGCTTGTCCAAGCTCAATCAGAAACAAAAACCCAATCCCCTCAGGTGAACACCCATAAACCTTTTTACATTTATAATGTTTATTTAAACCTTTTTATGTTTACTTTTCTATAATAAACCTTTTTATATTTATCTGTGATCAGCATTCTAACTGGAGACATAGTCGGCTCTCAGGAGTTGGACGCCCGCCAACGCAAGTCGCTCCACTCCGGCCTCATGGAGATGGTGGAGGCCCACCCTTCGGCCGCCCATTTCGAGGTCTTTGCAGGGGACAGCTGGCAATGTCTCTGTAAGCCCACATCGGCCGCCTTGCAGCTAGCGGTCCAGCTGCGGGCAGCCTTGCTCGCGAAACTGGAGATCGATACGCGGGTAAGCATCGGGATCGGCAGCTACGAAAGCCTGAACCCAGAGAAGATTTCCCTCTCGCAAGGGGAAGCCTTCGTGCTCTCCGGGCGGGCCTTGAAATCGATGCCGGAAGAGCGGCGCCTTTCCCTGCAGCTGAGCCCAGAACTTCCCACTTCCAGTCATGAGCTCGGGGGAGCAGCCGTCTCTCTCTTGGACGCCCTTACCTCCGGTTGGACCTCCAAACAAGCCCAAGCGGTGTCCCTCGCCTTCTCGGAAGAGAACCAGTACGAACTGGCCAAACGCTTCCAGCCGCCAATTTCCGCCCAAGCCTTCGGCAAGCACCTTGCCAGCGCCCAATGGAAGCTCGTAAAGTCCGCCCTTCACTCCATTTCCCTCGGACTCGAAAACACGCTCGCCGACTCGAAGCCAGAAGTCTAGTAATTCGCCCGATCCGACCGACCCATTCCCCTTATCCATGCCCACCTTCGATCTAGCGATTTTTGTTCCCCTCCTCGCAGCTCACATGCTGTCCGACTTCGCCCTGCAGACCGATTCCATTGCTCGCAGCAAAGGCCGGCCCCTGACTCTGCTGCTCCACCTTCTCATCACTGGCCTTTGCGCCTATCTGTTGCTGGGCGACTTCTCGGAATGGCGGCTTCCCCTACTCGTAACCGCAAGCCACGGCCTAATCGATCTGCTGAAAACGCGCTTGTCGACAGCTCGCGTTTCCGAGGCCGGCGCCTTCGTCGCGGATCAGGCCGCCCACCTTGCGGTTATCTTTGCCCTGAGTTCCCTCGATTGGAGCCGGCTTAAGATTTTCGATCCTTGGTGGTTCGAGCAAAACCCAGTCTCCTACCTGCATCTCCTTGTGATCATATCAGGCATCATCGCCAACACGCTCGCCGCTGGTCACTTCATCGCCAAAGCCCTGCCGGCTATGATTTCATCCGACCCCAAGGAGCTTCCCGTCGATTCCGGACTTTACCGGGCCGGCCGCTACATCGGACACCTCGAGCGTCTACTCCTGCTCATTTTCGTATACAGTGGCCAGCTGGCTGCAGCCGGTTTTCTCATCGCGGCCAAGTCCGTTCTTCGTTTCCAGAAGGCCAACGAGAGCCGACGCGAAACCGAGTATATCCTCGTCGGCACATTGCTCAGCTTCACACTCGGCATCGCCCTCGCTTTCGCGACAAAATTGCTCCTCGGGTAAGGTTAGCAGGCTAATCGGGCTGCGAGGCTGACCCGACTCCGGAGTGCCGAATTTTACGTATTCACAATGTAACCACATGTATATGTAATACTGTCATAGAATCGACACGCCCCCGACTCGGTAATGTTACAATGGGTACATTGAAAACGGTTTAGCATGGTGAAAGGGTTCACGGACGGAGCAAAACGCTCCGGGTCTCGTACCTCAACATACACCAACCAAAAACCATGAGCCTACTGAACATGTCTCGTTCTTCCAGAACGGCATCATCCTCCGCGGCGAAAGGATTGTCCCTCCTATTCGGACTCGCCTTCCTCCTCGCTCTCCTACTCCTTCCTCTCCTCAATCCAGAGCCAAATCCTGGCACTCCACCTACCGACGGCGGCCCCGGCGGAAAACCAGGAAAGCCCGGCAAGCCAGGACCTGACAAACCGGCGTCCACAGAAACCTACTTCCATCGAATCGCCACTTTTCCGGTTTTTCTAAATTCGAGCATCGAGGAGGATACCGTATCCGAAATCATCGCCGCGACCAAAGACGGCAAAACCCTCGTCTACACAGACGCTGAGCTTGAAGCCCTAGGCTTCGTCGATATCACCGATCCCTACGAGCCCATGCCTCTTGGCACAGTGGATCTGGGCGGAGAACCAACCTCTGTCAAAGTACACAAAAACTACGCCCTCGCATGCGTTAACACCAGTGAGGATTTTGTGAATACAAGCGGAAAGCTAGTAGTCATCGATATCGATAGCCAAGTAGAAATCGCGAGCTTCGAGCTTGGCGGCCAACCGGACGCCATCGCTATCAGCCCGGACGGACGTTTTGCCGCTGTGGCGATCGAAAACGAACGGGATGAAGATCTCGGCGACGGAACTCCTCCGCAAGCTCCCGCTGGCTTCCTCGCCATCGTCGACCTCACAGGAAATCCCACCATGTGGGAAGTTCGCCCTGTAGACTTGACCGGCATCTGCGATCTTTTCCCAGAAGATCCGGAGCCTGAATTCGTCGACATCAACAAGCATAACCAAGTTGTTATCACCCTACAGGAAAACAATCACCTGATCATCGTGGACCTGCCCAGTGGGGCAGTGCTTAACGACTTCTCGGCCGGCACCGTTGACCTCACTCTCGTGGACACCAACGAAAACGACCTTATCGAGCTGAAGGACAATCTCTATGATGTCCCTCGCGAAGCGGACGCGGTCGCTTGGATCGACGAGGACCGATTCGTAACCGCCGACGAGGGTGACCTCGACGGTGGATCTCGCGGCTTCACTATCTACCACAAAGATGGCAGCGTCCTCTTCAGCTCTGGCTACGCCGACGACCACATAACCGCCATGGTTGGGCATTACCCAGAAGGTCGTTCCGAAAACAAGGGCAACGAACCGGAAGGCGTAACCGTAGCAAAATACGGTAAGGACCAACTTATCTTCATTGGCTCCGAGCGTTCCAGCGTCGTATCCGTCTATAAATTACCAAAGGGCTCTGACGAACCGGAATTCCTCCAAGTTCTTGCCGGCGGAATGGGTCCGGAAGGTCTGCTCGCTATTCCAGGAAGAGACCTCTTCGTTACCGCGAGTGAAGAAGATTCACGCGGGGATAAATTCCGAGCCGCCGTTACCCTCTACAAGTATGACGCCGACGAGCCAGACTACCCAACCATCGCATCCGAAGATCGTGCCGATGGAACCCCAATTCCCTGGGCAGCATTGTCCGCTCTGGCCGCCGATCCTAGCGACGCGTCTCAAGCATGGACAGTCTACGACAGCTTCTATAAGAAGAGCCGTATCTTCAGTGTGGATACCTCCGGCTTCCCCGCCCTCATTGACGAGGAAATCGTCCTAGTCGATAGCTACAACGCCTTCGCAACAGCAATCGAAAACGCGATCCTCGCCGCCACCACTCCCGGCAACCCTTACTACGACGCCATCAACGCTTGGGGTCTAGAATACTTCGAAATGAGCGAAGACAGCCTCATCAACGAAGACGGCACCATAAACGTCGATCCCGAGGGGCTTGCGCGTCGAGCTGACGGAGGATTTTGGCTGGCCTCTGAAGGAGCTGGCACTGTGGGCGACTCCGGCCGCCCTATCGAATCCCTAGACTGGCTCTACAAAGTCGCCGAAGATGGCAGCATCGAAGAAGTCGTAAGCATGCCGCTTGCAACCAACGCTAAGCAGGTTCGCTTCGGATTTGAAGGTGTTACCTCGGTCGGATCCGGCAGCAGTGAAGTGCTGTATGTAGCGATCCAACGTAAATGGGCCGGCGATCCTCATCCCCGTATCGGACGCTATGATACCGCTACCGGCGAGTGGACCTTTGCGTTCTATCCTCTGGATACGCCTACCTCCCCCGCGGGTGGTTGGGTTGGCTTGTCCGAAATCGTTGCCATCAATGACTCAAACTTCGTAGTGGTCGAGCGCGACAACCAAGGAAACTTGGATGCGACGATCAAGAAGATCTACCAATTCTCCATCGACGGAGTGAACTTTAAGCCGGAGGACATGTCCGACTCCTTCGAAACACTCGCCAAGCTTGAAGTTGTCGATCTGCTGCCTCACCTCGAATCCGCCAACGGCTATGTAATCGAAAAGGTCGAAGGCCTCGCGGTTCTCGCCGATGGCGAAGCGGTAATCGTGACGGACAACGACGGCGTGGACGACAGCAGTGGCGAAACACAGTTCATAAAGATTGGCCCCCTCCCTCTCAATTAGCCCCCGCTTGTAACACAAAGCCTGACATTGCCGCTCGGTTCCACCGAGCGGCTTTTTCGTTCCCAAAGACAAGCCCACGCACAATTTTCAGTACAGATCTGTCTACCCTTGATTCCTGACAATATCGCCTTCACTGTGGCTCCCATGTCCGAAGTCGTCTACCCCCGCAAACGCCGCAAGTCCCCCAAACGCGACCATCTTCTCGATACCGCCTTGCAGCTTTTCTACGCCGGCGGATTTCACGCCATTGGCATCGACACCCTTTTGGCCGAGGCGGGCGTAGCCAAGATGACTCTCTACAATCACTTCGAATCGAAGGACGATCTCATCGTGGCCGCCCTCGAGCGACACGCGGCCAAACGGTTTACCAAACTCTCCGAAGCCCTGGGCTCTGGTGGCGAGGATCCCTCCGACAGGTTGGAGGCTTTTTTCGATTTCCACCAAAACTGGTTTGCGGAAAAGGATTTCAAGGGCTGCCCCTTTCAACGCGCGATTGCTGAGTATCCTGACCAGAGTTCGCCCGTCCTCCAAGCCGTTCGGAAACACAAGCAGGACATCCTCGAGAAGCTGGTTGAGATTGCCAACGATCTGGATGCTTCCGATTCAAAGGAACTTGCCGAACAGTTTTATTTCCTAGCCGAAGGAGCCATCACCAAAGCCCATTTGTTCAAAGATCCCGCAGCCGCGGCGAAGGCCAAAGCTGCCGCCTTGGAATTGGCGGAACCGAGCTCCGACACGCGTTTTTCTCCGCTGCCGACCCACCTTCTCTGAGCTTAGTTAAGCCCGGCGAAAGAAAGGGCTTCTCCGAATCGAGTCAGAAAATCTTTCTGGAATTCGTATTGCTCGGGCTTCATATCGAACTTGAACGCCTCCATGTTTTCGAGTCGTTGATCGATCAAGCTGCCAAAGGGAAAGTTTGGTCGGGCGTAAGGATTATTTGCCTCTGAGCGTTCGACTCGGACCACCTGCCCATTCACCTCGTCGAGCCTGATCATGGAGGGCAAAAACATCCCTTGAGCCAGCATCTTCTCGGATTCGCTCATACCTTCGGTGGCCTGCTCCCATGCGTCGTGCACCGATTGTGAGGCATTCACCGGAGGAAAGCTCCAACCCACTCCGTGACCTCTTTCCACAAACCCGTCGTTGTCGATGTCCTGGCGTTCGCTGGCGGGCAAAATTAGATTCAAAGCTCCCTCCTTTGTCATCGTCGACGGATCTAAGTCTCCCGTGGAATGAATCGCCTTCAGAGTCGCCAGCTCCCCGCGGGAAAGGCTTTGCACGAAGGCCAAGGGATCCGAGTAGCCGTCTACAACCACTGCCTTTTCCACGATGGACAAAAAGTCTTCAGTGCTCCCGACCACCTGCTGGTAGCGGGGCAAATTCAGCGGATGAGTCGTGTCTAGCCCGTCTCGCCATTCGTAGAACGAATTTTCCAGTTCGGAAAAACGCTCCGCCTGGGCGGCAGTTTTTTCCGTCTCCGCTCCTTGCAGCTGGGGCTCGAATCCCGGCGAGCAGACTTCCGAGGCCCTGTGGTTCAAGCTTGCAACAGAGGTGGATTGGCTAGGCAAAATTGGTTCGAAATTCATAAGTTGCCCCTACATAGCAAAGCCCTTGCCAGCCTCGTTTTCGAAGCCTCCGACCAGCGCGTTTGGAGGTGCCGCCAAGCGAAGGAATTCACGCGGAAGCCTTATCCGTTTGGCCCCGTCATTTAACCCTTCACTCTTCCCTAAAAATCCCCAACATCCGTCCCCTTTTCCGAACCACTAGCAATCATGGCAAAGAGCGCAGACTACAATTTCAGCGAAATAGAGCCGGCCTGGCAGAAATTCTGGGACGAGAACAAGACCTTCGCGGCCTCCAACGATTCCGAAAAGGAAAAGTACTTCGTGATGGACATGTTCCCATATCCGTCCGGAGCGGGCCTGCACATCGGCCACCCGCTGGGCTACACTGGTTCAGACATCCTCGCTCGCTACCAGCGCGCCAAGGGCAAGAACGTGCTGCACCCGATCGGCTGGGACGCCTTCGGCCTCGCCACCGAACAGTACGCCATCAAGACCGGCAAGCACCCGCGCGTCACTTCCGTCGAGCGTATCGGCCACTTCCGCAACCAGCTCAAATCGGTCGGCTTCTCCTTCGACTACGACCGCGAAGTCGATACCACCGACCCGAAATACTACCGCTGGACCCAGTGGATCTTCCTTCAACTCTTCAAACGCGGCCTTGCCTACGTCGACATGCGTCCTGTCTGGTGGTGCGACGAGCTGAAGACCGTATTGGCCAATGAGGAAGTGATCGACGGCAAGTCGGAACGCGGCAACCACCCAGTCGTTCGCCGCAATCTGCGTCAGGTCGTTCTCAAGATCACAGAATACGCGGATCGCCTCATCGAAGACTTGGAGCTCGTCGACTGGCCTGCCTCTACCAAGAAGATGCAGCAGGAGTGGATCGGCAAGTCCACCGGAGCCACCGTACGCTTCGGTCTGGACGGCTTGGAAGAATCGCTGGAAATCTACACCACTCGTCCGGACACCTTGATGGGCGTGACCTACATGGTCGTTTCTCCGGAGCATCCTCTTCTAGGCAAGCTCACCGTAGCGGACAAGAAGGAGGCGGTCGACGCCTACGTGACCGCCGCAGCCGGCAAGTCCGACCTCGAACGCACCGACCTGGCCAAGGAAAAGACCGGCGTCTTCACCGGCTCCTACGCCATCCATCCCATCACCGGCGAAAA
Source organism: Pelagicoccus albus (assembly GCF_014230145.1). NCBI lineage: Bacteria > Pseudomonadati > Verrucomicrobiota > Opitutia > Puniceicoccales > Pelagicoccaceae > Pelagicoccus > Pelagicoccus albus. The sequence continues at coordinate 23,995 of NZ_JACHVC010000001.1, read as the reverse complement.
GATCCCGGTCTGGGTAGCGGACTACGTTCTCATTTCCTACGGCACCGGAGCCATCATGGCGGTACCGGCCCACGACACGCGTGACTTCGAGTTCGCGGAGCAATTCGATTTGCCGATCACCCCCGTCATCAAGGGCAGCGACGAAGATGTCCTCCCCTACATTGGCGACGGCGTTTTGGTAAACTCCGGCGAATTCGATGGCCTCCCATGGGAAGAAGCCAAGGAAAAGATCACCGCTCAGCTCAAAGCCAAGGGCACAGGCGAGGAATCCACCCAATACAAGCTGCGCGACTGGCTCTTCTCCCGTCAACGCTACTGGGGCGAGCCATTCCCGATCGCTTGGGTTTCCCAAGCGGACTACGAAGCGGCCGCCGCTAGCGGAGCTATCTCCGATTGGTTGCCCGAAGAGCCCGTCACCTACGAAGATGAAGACGGCAAGGTCTACGCCCTGCCCGTTCCTCCCGCCGCCCTGCCGCTCGAGCTTCCCTACGTGGAATCCTACGAGCCAGCTGGCACTGGCGAAAGTCCGCTCAAGAAAGCGGAAGACTGGATGGAGATCTGGTACAACTACGCGACCGGCGAATTCGTTCCTGCCTCACAGGAAAAGCCGGAAGGCGCCGAGTGGGTACGCGCTTCCCGCGAAACCAACACCATGCCGCAATGGGCCGGCTCTTGCTGGTACTACCTTCGCTACATGGATCCTCACAACGAGGAGCTCCTCGCCTCTCCAGAAGCTCTAGAGTATTGGAAAACTCCCGACATGTACGTGGGCGGAGCGGAGCACGCGGTGCTTCACCTTCTCTACGCACGTTTCTGGCACAAGGTGCTCTACGATGCAGGCGTAGTCCCCACCAAGGAACCATTTGGCAAGCTCTTCCACCAAGGCATGCTCCTAGGCGAAGACGGAAAGAAGATTTCCAAGTCTGCCGGAAACGGTGTCGATCCCGTGTCAGTGGTTAATGAATACGGAGCGGATACCCTGCGTACCTACCTGATGTTCCTCGGACCACTCGAGGCCCGCAAGCCTTGGAACTCCAAGGGCATCGGCGGAGTTAGCCGTTTCCTCAACAAGATCTGGCGTGAAATCGTCGGCAAGGACGGCGAAGTCAGCTCCAAGATCCAAGACGGATTCCAAGATTCCAAGGAAACCGAAAAGCTCCTTCACGAAACCATCAAAAAGGTCAGCGAAGACATCGAAGGCATGAGTTTCAACACCGCCATTTCGCAACTGATGATCTTCGTCAATCATCTGCAAGGCGTGGAAACCATCAGCCTCGCCACCGCGAAAGCGTTGGTGCAAATGGTATCTCCCATGGCTCCGCACATTGGTGAAGAGCTCTGGAATCGTCTCGGTGAAACGACATCGGTTGGCCTCGGCCCTTGGCCCAAGCTCGACGAGTCAAAACTGGTTTCCGACGAAGTTAAGATCGTTTTCCAGGTCAACGGGAAGTTCCGCGGTCAAGCGATGGTATCCAAGACTTCCACACAAGACGAAGTCCTCGCTCTCGCCCAAGCCGACGAACGCGTAGCCGCCCACACGGAAGGCAAAACCATCCGCAAAGTCATCTACGTCCCCGGCAAGATCCTAAACATCGTCGCCAACTAGACGGCAAAATATCGGAACCACAAAGAACACTGAAGCACGGAGAGTTTAGGAAACCACAAAAAGCACAAGAGGCACAAAATGTAACCTTTGTGAATTTTGTGCCTCTTGTGGTTCAAACAAAATTCTAATACGATACCGGTGCGCATTCGCGGTCATTTGCGGTAAAACAAAACCATGTCCCAATTCCTACCACCAGATTTCGATAAATCCGCGCCCGTCGTCCTAATTGCCGGTCGCGGCGAATACCCGAAGCTGGTGGCGGAGAAGGCCTTGGCTGCGGGCGTGAACCTGAGGCTGATGGCCTTCGAAGGTGAAGCCGCTCAAGAGACCATCGACCTCTTTCCGGAAAACCATCGGGTCGTTATCAACGTCGGTAAGATCGGAGCCTGGCTCAAAGCCATCAAAGCCTTCGGCTGCCGCTACGCCATCGCGGCCGGCCAAGTCAAACCAGGCAAGCTCTTCAAGGATCTGAAACCGGACATCAAGGCGGCAACCTTGCTCGTTAAGCTCAAACGCAAAAACGCTCATACCATTTTCGGAGCCATCGCCGACGAACTGCTTGCCAACGGCCAAGTCGCCCTCGATGCCCGTTGCTTTCTCGACGACCAGCTAGCCACTCCCGGCTACATGACCAAGGCCTACGAGAAAATCGAAGACACCTACATCCAGCACGGTATCGAGATTGCTCAAGAGATGGCCCGCCTCGACGTCGGCCAAGGCGTAGTAGTCCGCAAAGGCACTGTCCTCGCCGTAGAAGCCTTTGAAGGGACCGACCCCATGCTCAAGCGAGCCGGCAGCTTCAAGACCGAGCAGCTCGTTTTCGTCAAAACGATCAAGCCGGAACAGGACTACCGCTTCGACGTACCCGTTTTTGGACTACGTACCCTGGAAGTCATGGCCGAGCACAATATCGGCACCGCGGTCCTAAAAGCCGGTAGTGTCATCATGGTGCAAAAGGAACAGATCCTAGCCGAAGCCAAACGCCACAAGATCCAGCTAATCGGCTTCTAAAGCGTCATTCACCTGCCTGCCGAGGTCCCAGCACTGTAACTACTGGGAAATCTGACAACTGGGCATGCAACTCAGCCTCGATTTTTCTCCGAATCGTTCGTCTCGACTAAAACGATGCAATTACGGATCTCTAGTCCTGATTTACATAGGATATTCGCCGGAACGGGATCCGAACTATTTTTGACTTTCAACAATCCGAGACAGATCGAAGGCTCGCTCCTCTTTCACAATGTGAACCACGTAAGCGACTTCATCTTCAATCCGATAGTAGATCAAAACCGGCTTGGAAATCAGCCTCCGGTATGGGGTTCCTCTCAACAACTTCGGAACAGAGCCCGACTCAGGAAAATCTATCAGTTGATCAGTCTTCTCGAAAACACGTCTAACCACGCGTTTTGCTGCAGTCGGATCCTCCAACTCGATATACTCAGCTATCGATTCCAGATCCCTGAGGGCGGTTTCCGCCCAGATTACGCGAGCCATTTACTCATTCGCTCTTTCGCACCAACTTGAGATACAACCCGCCCCTGCTCGATGGCTGACTCTCCACGAGCTAAGCCTTCCAGCAGTTCATTCCTCTTCATAATCTCTTGGAACGATTGAACATCTATCAAATAAGCTGCAGGCTTTCCGTGCTCGGTGATCAGGACGGGGTCGCGCTTTTGATTCAATTCGCGAATGATCTCAGTTGCACGCCTCTTCAGACTTGTGACAAGTTCGATTCTCATAAAGTATCACTAAAGTGATACTTACATTAAAGGCAAACCTTCCTTTCGGATACAGCTAAGACTCACTCAAGCCCTAGAAAGAAAGGGCACTACTCCACCTAAAAGTGAACTTGAGCCCGACCCCAACCACGCCACGCTGGCGAGTTTTCGGAATCTGAAATATAAACATGACGAGCGATAACGAACCCAAAAGTCTTCTTTGGCCGTCGCTCTATCTTTGTATTTGGCTCTTGTTGGGTCTCTTGCACGCCGGGAAATCCATCATCTTTTCCGGGGGCCAAGAATTCCCCGGGGACCTCGGTGATGGCAGACTAAACAACCTCCAACTGGAGCACGTCTACCAGTCCATAGCGGGCGAAGCATCCTTCAAAAGCCCGAGTCAATTCTACCCTGTCGAGGGCACCATTTCCCACTCCGACATCCACCTCGGCACAGTTGGGTTTTACGCAATAGCCCGAATGCTAGGGGCAAGCGTCGAAGGAGCCTTCCAAATCTGGTGCCTCACGATCGTCGCCCTAAACTTGCTGAGCTCGGCCTATCTACTGCGAGTCCTGAAACTACCTTGGCTTTTCATCGGCCCGCTTGCTTTTGCCATGGGAAGCCCCTCCATCCTAGTTCACTTCATAGGCCAGCATATCCAGGTTTCTCCCGTATTCCCCTTCATCTTCGCTCTCGCGATCGTCGCTTGCCTCTCAGCGAGCCCGTCATGGCTAAAATGGATACAACTGGCGGGGTGCCTTGCATGGCTCCACCTTTGTTCTCCCTACCTTGGCTTTTTCGGAACACTTGGCATCGCCCCGTTCTGCCTCGTTCCATTTTTTGGAGACAGATCACCTTCCACCGTTTCACTCAAGGGGCTCTCCTGGCTTTCCCTCATCGCCAGTCTGGCGGCGATTCTTCTCTGCTTCTACATGTATTGGCTCTATTTCGCCGAGGCTCAAAGCGGGACGAGGTCATGGAGCGAAGTGCAAGCCTTGTCGCCAACTCCTACGGACTGGCTGCTGCCCGCCAAAGGGCAATGGCTGTACTCCTGGCTCTACCACACCACTGCTCCTGTCAATCGCTCTGAGTTCGCCCTCTTCTCCGGATTCATCCCCTGGATCGGCATTCTGGCAGCCGTTGCTACGCTTTGGATTCCCACAGACAAGAAACGCATCAAAACCATCGCCATCGTCAGCGCTCTTTCCGCCTTTGGCCTGATCCTCCTATTCACGCGGTTTGGAAATAGCGGCCTCTACTTGTGGCTGGCTGAGCATTTAGAGAGCTTACGAACCTTCAGAGCGCCGAACCGCTCTATCCTGATTATCCATATCTTGCAGCTATCCGCCCTCGCCGCCGTAATTAGCGTCTTGATACAACAGGTTCATCGGAAACCACTCCGTTGGATTCTCCTCTCGGTCATTCTTTTCTCCTGCTTGGAATCACTCACCTTATTCCAAAACTCCTTCCCAAAGGAAATAGCGGTCGCCCGTCGGGAAGCGATTATCGAGCAATGGACCCAAGCGGGAGATCGCCCTGTGCTGGCGCTAGCTCCGGGCCCAACCAATCAGTTTTTGCCCAACGTACATCTCGACGCATGGGCCGCCGCCCTCGAGACCGGCAGAGCAACCATCAACGGCTACTCAGGTCGCGTCCCCAACGGCTATCTTAATTTCATCCAAGCCCCGACCGAGGACAATCTCCAGAAGCTTATCGCACATAGAGACCTCCGTCCCGCCGACATATCCGTAGTTAATAATTGGGGACAGGCCGAAGCTTCGCTCAACATCGTACACTTCGATCGTCGCCCCATCCCGAATCTAGCCAATTTCCAAGTCCAACCCAGCGGTTGGGATCTGGCCTACGAAGTGCAATCCTACGAGATCGATGGGAAACGCTTCTACATGTTCCATCCTCCCGCCCATTTGGATTTCCCTGTCCCGGATAGCAGTCAGCGTTTTCAATGCGATATAGCGATGCTGGAAGGAGCTTACAGCAAAGGCGGCAATACCGATGGCGTCGGGATCACATGGACTCTGATCATCGGCGGAGAGGAACAGCTGCTCGATTCCCAGCATCTCAATCCAAGGGACGTCCCAGGCGACCGAGGACCGCAAACGGTATCACTCCCACTTCCCGCCGCGAGTGGACGGACCCTACGCCTCACCGTAGACAAAGGGCCCAAGAACAGCTCCTACGATTGGGCAGTTTTCTCCGAACTTCGCTTCGAATAAAGTACAGGTAGGAGCGACCTCGGTCGCGATCCAACCGAAACGAATAAAACCGCGGTATGTGCTGGAGACGCGATCAGATAAGCGAGCGATACATCACAACCACACGACCAAACACTCAGAAGCTCCTCAAACGAAGCCCTACAGGGTCCAACATCTACTTGTGTTTTTTGTGCCTCATGTGGTTAACACAAATCACAAACGGATACCCCCACCACCGCCCGATACATGCTTGATAAACACGAGCAACCCCATCCGTGCTTCACAGCGATATCACCCGGCGCGCATGTTGCTGCCCAGACAGCATGACCCCTATCGATTGGATAATCGTAACCCTGTACATTCTAAGCATGGTCGGACTTAGCCTTTACCTCGGGGCCCGACAAAAAGAGCAGAGCGACTACTATCTGGCGGGCAATAAACTGGGGGCCTGGTCCATCGCCGGATCCATGATCGCCACCCAGTGTAGCGCCATCAGCCTCATTGGAGCTCCCGCCTTCATTGCCATCAAGGAAGGCGGCGGCTTGAAATGGCTGCAGTACGAGCTCGCCGTTCCGCTGGCCGCCATCGGCATTCTCTATTTGGTCGGAGTCTACAAAAAGGCAGGTACGGTAACGATCTTCTCAACGGTAGAGAACCGACTGGGCACACCCGCCCGTAAAACCTTGAGCCTGCTCTTTCTTTCCGGCCGCGGCTTGGCCACCGGAGTCGCTCTCTATGCCATGTCGGTAGTGGTTTCCGTTTGTCTTGGGATTTCCATTACAAACTCCATTATCCTAGTCGGCGGTCTTTCCATGCTCTACACTTCGATCGGCGGCATCGAAGCGGATATCTATTCGGACATCATTCAGCTCATCATTCTTTGGCTGAGCGCCTTGGCCTGCGCAGTAATCCTTTTTAACCTAATCGAATCGCCCGGCGAGGCTCTGACGAGTTTCGATACGCAGCGATTGACCACCATTGAATTCTCGGGATTCGGGCTGAGCGAAGGCGACTCCTATACCTTTTGGCCCATGTTGATCGGCGGCTTCTTCCTCTACCTCGCTTACTACGGCTGCGACCAAAGCCAAGCCCAACGACTCCTCTCCGCCCGCGACATGGCAACTGCACAGAAGGCGATTCTGCTCAACGGCTGCCTTCGCTTTCCACTAGTTCTGACCTACTGCGCCTTTGGCTTATTGCTGGGGCTTTTTTATCAGGAATCGTCCTGGCTGCAGGAGCGAATGGTCGGACAAAACCCGGACTTCATCGCTCCGTACTTTATTATCGAATACATGCCGACAGGCCTGCGGGGGTTGATTGTGGCGGGTATTCTGGCAGCCGCAATGTCGAGCCTCGATTCCAATATCAATTCCATGAGCGCCGCCTTGGAGAACGATTTCCTGAAAGACCGAAAGATCAATCTGCCCGGCTTCAGCACCCCTCTCAAACGCGCCCGAATCCTCACCGTGGGATTCGGCATACTTTGCTGTATTCTAGCCCTTCTGTTCAGCGACTCGCAGGCCACGGTACTGGTCCTCGTCAACGCCGTGAGCTCCGCCTTCAACGGCCCCATTCTGGCCTGCTTCGTCTTCGTGCTCTTCGCCAGACGCCCCTCCAGCCCCAAGGCTTCGGTCGCCGCTCTCCTCGCCGGAATCGCCGCCAATGGCGCCCTCTGGCTCGGAGCCCCACAAGTCAGTTGGCTTTGGTGGAACCTCGTTGGATTCGTCGTCAGCTTCGTTCTCTTGCTAGCCCTTTCCAATTCGAACGCTACCGCCCGAGAGGAAATCGAACGTCCTCCCTTGAAACCCGTCTTCGTACTCCTTGCGGTCGGCCTCATCATATTCTGCTCGATCATAGGTATCGAAGCCGTCCTTTAAACGCTTCGAGGAAGGCAACCTCGTTAGATTCGGGTCCAACTGGACAACTTTTGAACCCCAAGCAAAGTCTCCGAAACCCAATCACTTTGTCCAAGCCTTCGTCATCCTCCACATAGCAGGTTCAAAACGAATCCATGCTAAACCCGAAAATTGGAGGAAAAATGACACTCAGAAAATCAATCAAACTCTTGATCGCAACTTTGGCCGGGACGGTGGCCATGAGCTTCGCTTCCGCCGACCACCATGGCAGCAAAAAGGCCGAGAAGGATCTCGTCGGCGTAGCCGCTTCGGCTGAAGATTTCAGCACCCTCGTAGCCGCGGTGAAGGCGGCCGACCTCGTGGACGTCCTACAAGGCGACGGACCATACACCGTCTTCGCTCCCACCGATGAAGCCTTTGCCGCCCTCCCCGAAGGAACACTCGAGATGCTCCTTAAGCCAGAGAACAAAGACAAGCTCACCGCAATCCTCACCTACCACGTTGTGCCAGCCAAGGTTATGGCAGAAGACGTGAGCGAAGGAGCGGTTGCCACCGCCAACGGCGCCAAGGTCGACATCTCCATCGAAGGCGGGACAGTACTCGTCGACGACGCCGAAGTCATCGCCACCGACATCCTCGCCAGCAACGGAGTCATCCACGTCATCGACAAGGTCATCCTTCCCGAAGCCTAACACTTCACTCCAAAGCTAACTTGAATGAGAGCCGAGCTACCCAGCTCGGCTCTTTCGTTTTCCAAGGTAGGAGCGACCTCGGTCGCGATCCCAAAAGGCAAGATATCAACCACAGGACGCACAGAAAACACACAAGGACTCTCACATCTTTGTGACTCTTGGGCCTCTTGTGGTTACCCAAACAATCCAACCAGTAATTTCGACATCGCTCTTGCATCGCTGAATCGCCTACGGCGGCATGTTCGAATCCGGCCATCCGAATCGCGAGCAAGCTCGCTCCTACAATTAAACACCAACCACAGGAGGCACAGAATGAAGAATACACTGCACTCAATTTTTGTGAATTTTGTGCCTTGTGTGGTTAAAACCACAACACCACTCATTCGATCCTCCTCGGAAGTCTTCACTCCGGCCCGAGAAGCAAATCACGTTGACTCCGAGAAAGGATCCTTCTTAAGCCAAGCGACGATGCTCGAACGTATAAAAGCCAAACTTTTCGGACAAACCACAGATGAGAAAAACGATTCTGAGGAGAAGCCTGTCGCGAAAGTCGAAAATAAGAGCATCCCCGGATGGATCGGAGTAGACCTCGACGGAACCTTGGCTGAGTACACCGGCTGGAAGGGCATTGACCATATTGGCAAACCCGTACCGCTAATGGCTCGCCGCGTTGAGCAATGGGTCGAAGCGGGCTACACCGTTAAGATAATGACCGCTCGGGCCAGTGTTCCCGGAGGGAAGAAACCGGTTTCCGCTTGGTTGGAAAAACACAAACTTCCCGATTTGGAGGTTACCAACGAAAAGGACTTCGACATGATCGAACTCTGGGACGACCGAGCGGTGCAAGTAGTGGCGAACACCGGCAACCCCGTGCTGCGCATGAATCATCTTGCTCGTCCCAAAGCCCCCCTACTGAAAGAAGAGCGGGGTGACGAGACCTGCGAAATCTCCAAGTAAGCACCCAAAACTCCTTGAGGAATTCGTGAAATTGGGAAATTCGCCGGAACACTAGCGAAAAGCGCCTATGGGGCAACTAGTGCATTCCCCCATTAACGCCTCCCACCCCATTTGCTCCTTGTGAGTATTGCCTAACCCTCTAGGAGATAGGCTCTAGATCGGGAGTACTCTCTACGGAAACCGTCGTCGTTGATCCACAATTTACAAACTTAGAACTCCAACAACTGTTCAACCGAATGAAATCCATCAAAACCCTATTCGCCGCGGCTGCAGCATTGGCTATCACTGCAGTGGGCTTCTCCATCGAGACACCTTTCAGCGTAACCTACAGCTTCGACACCAACACTACTCCTGTAGTTGACGACGTTTCTGGAGCGCTCACCGCAGACGATGCTACTGGCGGTACGGTTAATCTCGATGTCCTATTCGCTCCCGTGGACGAATTCAACCCAGCCGTTTTCGATTTCGGGCTCGGGCTTACGGATCCAGCTAATTTTTCAATGTCTGTGGCTGAAGTAGCTTATACGATCATATTCAAAAGCACCAGCCTCGGACTAACAAGCGACAATAGCATTTTGATTCCAGGTACCGCGGTTCCATTCACTCTGTCTGTCGGCCTAACAGGACTCGAGAGCTATGCGTACCAACTCGCAGTCGTTAGCCGCGGCGTGGGAACCGCAATCCTCACGGAGCTATCCATCACAGGGACCATCACTGGCCCCGACACGCCTGTTGAGACTGTCCCAGACAGCAGCGTCAGCCTACTCGGTCTATTCGCCATCGTCGGACTCGTAGCCGCCAGCAAGCGCCTTCGCAAGTAAGCGATCGACGTATCCAATTTTCAGAGCCAGTCGCAGAAACGCGGCTGGCTTTTTTTGCGTCCAGGTAGGAGCGACCTTGGTCGAGACCCCGACTTTGAAATAAAAACTACTACCGTAGCAAAGCGACATGAATACACAGGCCCAAGCGCTAAAGACACATAAGTCGCAGCCACACTTTTGTGAATTCTATGCCACTTGTGGTTACACAAACAACCCAACTAGCAAATTAACATCGCCTACGGCCGCAGGGTCACTCTTGCAGAGCGGCCTGTTCGAAACCGGCCTTATCAAAATACTGCTCTGAATTTAATAACCACACGAGGCACAAGTGACGCGAATTAAAGAATACAGTATAAACATCCTCTGTGAATTGTGTGCTTTATGTGGTTAAAACAAACAGGCAACCCGATCAATCCTGCCCGCGAAGCGGATGATGCCCGAGCAACGCTCGGATCCAGAGAGCGCCAGCGAACGATGTTTAAACCCAACTAGTAAATTAACATCGCGACTGTGTCACTGTATCACCTGCTCCGGCAATACCGAGGAGCTTTAGCGACGACACCTGACGAAACATCTCAGCAAAGCTGAGGCAGGCTGATCCGGCCATCCGATATCGCTAGCAAGCACGCTCCTACAAACAATAAAAAGGACGCAAACCCAATACCCCCTCCGCGATTCAGGCCCCTCCGCTCCCCCGTCCAATTAAATAGCACCAAAAAGGGCGCCCCTAACAGAGCGCCCTTTTCAGGTTTGGATCTCACATACAAAAGGCAGGTCCTGCTTGTCTAAACGCACATACCGAACTCAGGCCCCGCCTCAAAAAATTCTATCAATCGAGAGAGGCTGAAACTTGCCGCCGACGTTTACGGAATCCCCACAAGGCCACGCCTGCTCCCAACAGTCCTACAAAAACCGTTCCCGGCTCCGGCACCGCCGAGACGGTAATGGCCTCCAAGTAAAACTCCCCCTCCTCGAATTCGACGGTAAACAGCTCATTGGCAGCCAAGTCCCACCCGAGGCTCGTCGAGCCCGCTCTACTCAAATTGCTGTCTCCAAACAAACCGCTGTCATCATCGCTAGAGAGCGTCACTTCATCCGCGGTACCAAAACTTTTGAAATCGATCCACTCGATCGTCACTGGAGAATTAAAGCTGAACTTGATCGTATCGCCCGATTCATCGAAGGCGTAAGGAGATCCATCTCCTAAGCCCTGACTTCCAAAGTTAATTTTGTTCTCAGCTAACACAGTCAGGCCAGTCAGGCTCTCTCCTGGAAACAACTCGAAAAACACCGAGCCCGAGCCAGCGTTATCCAGACCACTATCATCCTCCCAATCTGAGACTACACCCCCAGTCGAAGTGAATACTCCAAGCTGCGGATCGCTGGCAGAACTAGTGAAATCAAAGGTGAATTCCTGTGCCTCAGAAATCGCTGCGGAGATTAACAGCAAGGGCACGCCAAAAGAGAGGAGCTTGGGCAGGGGTAAGGGTAACATGTCTTAAAACTACGTAGTTATAGTAGGTAGTTTCAACACTTTTCTGGGATATTTCATTCACCCCCACAAAACCCTACGGATCCCAAAAAGGAAATGCTAACAATACCCACAAAAAGCCCTGATTAGTGCCAGGTAGGAGCAACCTTGGTCGCGATCCCAAAGCTCTGCAATGGAAGAGAGAACCACATAACGCACAGAAGAAACAGAACTCTTGATAATAGACTCACATCCCTTGTGATTTTTGTGCCTCTTGAGGTTTAAAACAAAACACAACCCGATCAATCCTGCCCGCGAAGCGGATATTGCCCGAGCAACGCTCGGATCCAGAGAGCGCTAGCGAACGATGTTTAAAAAACGCACAACCCGATCACTTTGTGATACTTGTGCTTTATGTGGTTAAAACCCAACACAACCCGATCAGCCTCCTCTATCTCTCCGCAAAGACTAGGGAGTGAACTTCTTATAATCCAAATCCGGTATCGTTTTGAAATGCTTAGCGTTCGATGAAACCAAGGTAAGGTTGTTCTCCACTGCAGTGGAAGCGATCAAAGCGTCCCCCGCTCTCACTGCATGGGAAAGCGAAAACTGTTCGACATAGACGGACGCCCGGTGACCGATGTTTTCAGTGAGCGGCAAAGTCACGAAGCCCAAGTCCGCCAGGAACGACTTGGTCAGTTTCAATTGATTCCGGTTCTGAGCGCACTGCATGAGCTCCATGTAGGTCTGGATTGAGAGAAAACGCTCGTTGCTCTTAGTACGATCCACCAAGCGGGCAGCTTTCGCATTCCCCCGCTGAATCCAGATGAAAATATCGGTATCAAAAAGCATGCGGCTCAGTATCGATCACCTCGCAGGCAATCCATCAGCTCATCCACAGACTCCTCTTCCTTCGCAGATGCGAAAAAAGCGTGCTCGCTAACTTTCGCTTGAACTGTGTCTACCGCCTCAACCGGATAAATCCTCCCCTTTTCCTTTCCTCGATAAGAAATTGAGACCGTTTCGTTTCGCTCCAGGGCCTTGAGAACATCCTTAGTCTTGTAGCGCAGATCCAGAATCGAAGCCTTCATAATGACTAGATTGAAGTAGACACTTTGGAGAGTCAATTTCAATGGATAAAGCTCCCACCTTGCGAGTCCGAAACAGGTAGGAGCGACCTAGGTCGCGATCCCAATGCCCTGCAGTGAAAGAACTAACCACATAACGCACAGAAGTCACAGAAAACAGACTCACATCTCTTGTAATTTTTGTGCCTCATGTGGTTAAAACCCAACACAACCAGATCAATCCTGCCCGCGAAGCGGATATTGCCCGAGCAACGCTCGGATCCAGAGAGCGCTAGCGAACGATGTTTAAACCCAAACCAGATCGATTAACATCGCTCCTGCGTCGCTGGATCGCCTACGGCGGCAGGATCTCAGCAAAGCTGAGGCAGGTTGATCCGACCATCCAAATCGCGAGCAAGCTCGCTCCTACCTGAAACAACAAGCCGCTTTATAGAGCGGCAGATACAACCTGATTCTTAGTGGCCATAAAAACACACAACCCGATCACTTTGTGATACTTGTGCCTCCTGTGGTTAAACACCCCCACATCCAGATCATAAAATATTCGCGTCCATCTGCGGCCATTAGCGGTAAAAAAATCACTCCACGTGAAACTCAAAGACCACCCTGGTCTGGCTCGCGATAGCATCATCGCTGACCGCCACCACTGACAGACGATGCTCGCCCTTGGACAACTCCTCTTTTTCGAAGCTCCAGAGCCCGCCGACCGGGCAACGCCCCACGAATCGGCCATCGATGGCGAAAGTGAAATAGGCCACCTCACCCGCATCCACCCACGGAGCAAGCCGCACGTGCTCTTTCGAGGCCAACTCCGCCTCAAAACCTTCCTGTAGCCGCAGATCCAGTTTATTCGCATAAGGCTGACAAAGCGGATCCCCCACCAGCAGGAGATTGTAAGGACTGGCCACGGATCTATAATAGGCCTCGCCCAGGCTCAGCCCACTTGCGTAGTTCACAAACAAATACGGAGTGGGAAACTTGAACTGCAAGGCATAGGGTTCACTCACCGCACCTGAGGCAGCCGCAGCTCCGCTACGGATAAACTCACTTATCACCGTTTGAGAATTCCCAGCCGAGAAACGGGCTCCAAAGCTAGTCAGGTTATCGAAAAAGGCTCCCCGCAAAAGCTCCCCTTGCCAGCTCTCCAGATCGAGTTGAGCGCTGCCCGACATCACCCCCGCAATCGCTTCTTCGCCTGAGGGCAAACTCCCCTTCTCGGCAATCGCGTTCAGTCCCATCCCGCGAAGTCGCTCCGCCGCTTCCTCAAATCCCCAGCTTCTCGTCTTGGTACGCACATCTCCATTATCCATGAAATAGAAGACTCCTTCCGGCTGACTATAATCCGCTCTGACCGAACGGCTCAGCGACTCAAGAACCTCTTCAACAGAATTACCTTTTTCCTCATCCACCACTCCGAGCATGGCGGAGATCAGGTAACGCGGACCGGCTTGCCCCGCCAATCGTCCACCGCCCTGCCCCCAAGCATAGGCTGCCCGAAAATGAAAGGGCTCCCGAAAGTCCGAGCCACCCGATGCATCCAAGGCCACTCGCCCAGCTTCATCCTTAGTCCGCCGCATCTCGCCGCCAAAGTACAGGTTGCTATTCGGCGACAAAAAGAGCTGCTTCTCGTCGTCAAGAAACTGATACAGGTAGGTCATGCCCGTGAGCGACCCTTCGTTGTTCGCCACCCAAGTATGCTCGGTCGCCTTGCTGTCAAAGCTCACCCGAGTCGGGAAGCCCACCGAGTAGACCAAGTAGTCAATCTGCCCCGCGATTCCCCGCTCCGCTAGAGCAGTGAAAACCGGCTGCAGAATCCTCTCTTTCAATTCAGCGATCGAGACCACATCGCCCAGCGGAACAGATTCCAAGTGAACCACGTTGCTCTCAGGAATGCCCCTTAACTCCGCGTAATGCTCCGCCACCCGAATCGAGCTCGCATCGTCCCTATTGACAATTAGAGCAACCCCTTCCGGCCCTCCTCCCGCCAGCACGCGAAAGCCAGCGGAGCCCAGGAAGCACACTAGGAAAAGTAAACGGATACGGGCTAAAACAAACACGCCCTCATTCCAGCCAAGCCCGAACAGGAAACAAGCCCCAATGCCAGGTAGGAGCGACCTTGGTCGCGATCAACATCCTGCACTGGAGAAATTAACCACAAGAGGCACAGAATACACAAGGTTAAGAATACAGAATAAACACACTTTGTGAATTGTGTGCTTTATGTGGTTCTACAAACACACAACCCGATCAAAAAAACCATTCGCGTCCATCTGCGGCCATTAGCGGTTAAAAACAAAGCTCAACCCGATCACTCTGTGAATCTTGTGCCTTATGTGGTTAAAACCCAACGCAAGCCGATCATCACGTTCCCCATATCCACATCCCCCTCGGTTTAAATCTCTCTGTCCGATCAAACTCCATATCAACCCCCTCAATCAAACCACAGCTTCTTTGAGGATTGAAAAATGCAAGGAATTAAATCAATTTGTAAGGATGATAGCCACAGTGACCTCCAAAGGACAAATCACCTTACCTTCTGAGATCAGAAAGGCACTCAATGTGAAAAGCGGCGACCAGCTAGATTTCTACCTGGGGAAAGACGGCGAGCTGAGAGCGAGACGAGTCGACAGCAGCTTGAATTCACTGGTTGGCATCCTTCCCAAACCGAGCAAACGACTCAGCCTCGAACAGATGGATCAAGTGATTCAAAACCGAAAGGTCTAAGCGAGGTCATGGTCGGGATAGATACCAACGTCTTGGTTCGTTTCGTAACTCAGGACGACGAGACACAGTTCCTTAAAGTCTCCCAATTCCTGAATCAGAACTGCACCGAAGAGTCACCCGGCTGGATCTCTTCGATTGTGCTATGCGAACTCGTTTGGGTACTGTCTAGCGGGTATGGCTACAAAAGAAGCCAGATCGGGAAGCTTTTAAACCAACTACTGGTCGTAACCTCTCTTCGCTTCGAGAACCGTACGTGCGTAAGAACGGCAGTCGAAGATTTCGTTGAGGGAAACGCGGACTTTTCCGACTACCTCATCGCTGCGAGCAACCAGAAACACGGCTGTTCGACCACGGTCACCCTAGATAAAAAGGCAGGTAAGCACCCAGGCTTTCATTTGCTCTAGCCGAAGGCATACTTCCCTCCTGCACTGGAGAAATTAACCACACAACGCACACAAGACACATAAAACAGAACTCACCCTCTTGTGGTAAGAAACGAAACACAATCAGGTCATAAAAAAATTCACGTCCATTAGTGGCCATTAGCGGTTAAAAGCAAAACACAACCCGATCAATTCTGCCCGCGAAGCGGATCATGCCCGAGCAACGCTCGGATCCAGGGAGTGCTAGCGACCGATGTTCATTGCCACACAACCCGATCATCCAAACTTATTAGAGTTCATTGGCGTCCTTGTTTCTTCGTTTCACTCCTCTTGTAACCTATGTGCCTCTTGTGGTTAAAAACCAAACCAGTAAATTCAACATCGCGACTGCGTCGCTGGATTGCCTACGGAGGCATGATCTCAGCGAAGCTGAGGCAGGTTCGAACTCCTGCAATGAAAGAGAGAACCACACAACGCACATAAACCACATAAACCCAAATCCACCCTCTTGTGATTTTTGTGCCTTATGTGGTTAAAAAAACCACAACCCTACCATCAAAATCCATCCGCGTACATCCGTATCAATCCGTGGTTAAAATCCACACCTCTGGCCTCCAGCGGACACAAAAAAGCCGCTCCCTTATTACGAGGAAGCGGCGGAAGTTGTCTAGCTGCTTGGTTTGAAGCTTAGGCGGCAGCCTTTATCGCAGAGCGACGGCGGCGAGCGACCATGAAGGCGAAGAAGCCGGCTATCCCCGAGAAGAGAACCGTCGATACTTCAGGAACGGCCGAAATCACACCAGTGATAAAAACATAATCCATTGATACCGAACCTTCAGTCGCAACGGTGTCGAAAGAGATCGTTCCATCGGTTGCTGGCCCGGAAGAGAGCGAAGGGGCACCGTAGTACGTGTCACCCGCGAAGAGCACTGTGTCTCCACTGTCGTAACCGAAGCTGGTAGTGACACCAGTGATAATCGGATTCGTGCCTGTGTTAGAAATGGCGTACTGAAAGCCAGTGATGGTTGCAGCGTAACCGTCGACCACATCAAAGTCAAAAGAGAAGACTGCGGGATCGTAGAGGTCGAAGTCATCGGAGATCGTCCCTCCAGAAACAGTGCCCCCCTCAAACGCACTCACGCTATCGAAAACATTTGGTGGAGCGATGAGTGTTGGCTCAGCGGTGCTGAAGTCGAAATAGATGGTGAACGACGACCCATCTTGAGCGAAGAGGCCCGTGGCGGCTCCAGCGAAAACGGCGAGCGCGGCTAGTTTTTTCAAGAGTTTCATGGTGATGCGGAAGTTGGCGAGTTGTTTGGAAGTCTGCTTACCCGAGGAGGGAGCATAGCTCATACCATCGTAGGTATTCGGATAATTGTGCTAAGTATTGACCGCAAAAGGCCCCGGCGCCAAGCGAGATGTGTAGGTACTAGCGAAAATGGTGCGCAATTTTACGGTCTAGCGGGCCTTCCCCAGCCTCCACCACAAGCTTTCCCTAATCCCGAGCTAGGGTTTGGGGAAAAGTCCCCAAAATCCACCTGCTCAAAAACGGGCAAACCCTTACAATTTCAGCTTCAGGACCCAATTTCGGTTCTCCTGATACCAGTCCACCAGCGTTTTCAGCCCTTTTTCGAAGCCAATTTCCGGTTTCCAGGCCAAAAGTTTTCCCGCTTTTTCGATATTCGCCCAAGTATGCAGCATGTCCGACTTGTTGAAGGGCTTGTGCTCGATGACCGCCTTTTTGCCCAGAAGCCCTTCAAACACCTCGATCATGCGGTTAATGGAGATCGGATTGTTCCCGCCCCCGAGATTGATTATCTCATAGCCAAGCGGCTTCAGTGCCGCTATCGTCCCCCTCGCGATATCGTCCACATGAGTAAAGTCGCGCGACTGGGTTCCATCACCGAATAAGGTGATAGGCGTGCCCTCGTCGATCCAGCGCAAGAAGCGCAGCGGACTCATGTCCGGTCGACAAGCCGGTCCATAAACCGTGAAATAGCGCAAAATGGATACATCAAAATCGTAAAGGTAGTGGTAAGTGTAGGCCATCACCTCCGCTGCCTTCTTGGAAGCCGCATAAGGCGAGATCGGTTCATTCACCGGCAGCGTCTCCACAAAAGGCATCTGCTGCCCCGCGTAGAGGGAAGAAGTCGAAGCCAGCACCAGCTTCTTGATTCCCTTGCGCCGCATGCACTCCAGCAAGTTGAGGGTGCCTTCCGCATTGGACCCCAGATAGACGTGCGGATTCTCCATGCTATAACGCACCCCAGCCCGAGCCGCTAGGTTGATCACCGCATCGAACTTATGGTTATCGAACAAGTAGTTCAGCAGCCCCATATTTTCGATATCCGCCTTCACGAATTCGAAACCTGGATACTTGGCCAAGTCAGCCAGTCGCCACTCCTTCATGCGCACGTCATAGTAGTCGTTGATCACATCCATGCCGACCACCTCGGCCCCCTGCTCCAAAAGCAATGAGCAAGTCCTCCAACCCACGAATCCTGCACACCCTGTAACCAGCACCTTCATTGTCGCCACAAAAAGGGGTCAAACATCAAACTGCAACCTCGAAAGGGCTTTCCAGTACCCGCAACGAACGCAACGCTTGGAGTAAGCCGACACGTTCGAGCTCAGCGCCCTAGGGCTGCCCATTTCCAGACGTTTGCTCAACCACGCATTCGTGACACTCGTCCTCGCCTTCATAGCCTTGGCGATGGAGAGCTTCCAGTCCGCGGATTTCAGGGCAACCTTCGCCGAAGCCTCGGTCTCTCCGAGAGCCTCCAGGCATTTTTCAAGAGCAAGGGCCCAGTGGCTTTCGTTCAGGTCAGCGAGAGCCTCACCCTCCAGGCGAAGCGTATCCTTTTTCGCAAGAAACTCAGCAGCGTAGGCATGCTTGAACGACGCCCGCCCTATGCACCAACCACGGCACATCCGCTTTTCCAGCTTTTCGATTTCGTCCGGATCCTCCGAAACCAGCATCTGCAAAGACGTAGCGTAGCGCCTCCAGCTCGACGAGCTGTCGGAGAGCGTCTCGCGATAGTCCAGCCAGCTCACATCCAAGACGCTCGGCCGGGTCTTGACCTTAGGCAACCAATACAGGCTACTCCAGCGATAGGACCCAGCTTGGGCAGCAGGAACCAGCCGCGCCCGCACCGGATTCAAATGGATGTAGTCCACCAGATCGCACAAGTGCTCGCCCGGCTCAACCAGCAAGGACTTGAATCGCCCCTGGAACAAGTGGCCCTTCTCCTTGCGGAAGCGGTTGTATCGTGCCGCGTAGGTGCTCTGCAGCCAACGCATCCCCTCCGAGAGATTGCCCCGAGGAGTGGCGAGGCACAAATGGAAATGGTTGCTCATGATGCAGTACGCCAACACTCGCCATCCAGACCGTTCAGCCGCCTCCAAAAGGCAGGTCTCGAAGGCGCCTTTCGCCCCGTCGTCCTCGAAGACGTAGGAACGATAGTTTCCCCGGTTTATAACGTGGAATATACCTTCGTTCGTCTCGATCCGCTTAGGTCGTGGCATATCTGAAGATACAAAGCGCACAACGCATGCAAGTCAACTTGCGCTTTGACGTTTGACCCCTTCCGCGGTTCAGCAGAAAGGAATCGACAATAACGTCCTGTCCAACATCTTGGACAACATGAACGCGATAACATACTCTCACGCCAGAGAAAACCTAGCGAAAACCATAGCTGAGGTTTGCAGAAACCACGATCCCGTGATCATCACGAAAAAAGGCACCGACGCTGTCGTTATGATGTCACTGGAAGACTTTGAATCAATGCAGGAGACCACTTACTTGCTTCGAAGCCCCAAGAACGCAAAGCGACTCATCGAGTCCATTGAGCAGTTGAACGCAGGAAACGGGACAGAGCGGGAACTAGCCGAATGAAGAAAGTGTTCTCAGACCGTGCGTGGGAGGACTACCTCTACTGGTTGAAAACAGACAAGCGGATGCTGAAGAAGATCAACGAACTCGTAAAGGATATCGATAGAAATCAGTACGAAGGTATCGGAAAGCCAGAACCATTGAAACACACCCTATCGGGATTCTGGTCACGAAGGATAAACGAGGAGCATCGATTGGTCTATCGTATTGAAGACGACGAGATCCAGATCGCGCAAATAAGGCATCACTACTAGGCCGAACAAGAAGTCGGTCGACACAAGTCAGGTAAGCGATCCGTTATTCCATGTCACCCAAGACACTTCCAACCCCAACTCGACGTGG
Organism: Pelagicoccus albus; assembly: GCF_014230145.1. Classification (NCBI taxonomy): domain Bacteria; kingdom Pseudomonadati; phylum Verrucomicrobiota; class Opitutia; order Puniceicoccales; family Pelagicoccaceae; genus Pelagicoccus; species Pelagicoccus albus. The sequence goes on along the minus strand of NZ_JACHVC010000001.1, from coordinate 4,232 downwards.
AGTCTCTAACCCGACCCTCGCTTATCAACTCTGCGTCAACTGACACTATCACCCCTTTCCAAAAGGATGACAAAGCTCGATTGCGGCCATACCTAACACCTTGACGTTTGACCCCTTCGGCTGTCCCCTGACCCCTTCGGCTGTCCCGCGCCGTCCCCTTAGGCTGACCCCCACTAAAGTCTAAAATCTCTAAGCTAACTAATATCTTTCCACCTTAAACGTGCGATCCGAGGCATGCCTTCGAGCATCCAACCCAATTTCATTTTGTGCATCAACTCCGAACTGACGACACTGAAAGCAATAGCCAGAGGAGTAGCAACTAGCGGGAACACGAAACCGATAAACCAATGTAAGCCGCTGATGTCCATTTGCATCAATCCCAGTCGCAATAAGCCCAAGAAAAACCAGTGCAATAAATATACACTTAACGTCAGCTTGCCAAGCATGGAGAAGACACGCACAAATGCAGACTGTTCGAATCTAACGAACAGTATAATACTAGTGAAAATCATCAACAAAGGGGATAATATAACACGACCAACGTCTCCATAATACTGCAGTGAACCGCCAGCCAAGAATCCTACGACAGCCAAAACCACAAGAAACGAACCCGATTTTGGCACGGAACGGAACAAATTTAGTAAGTGTTCGCGAAAGACAATTCCAATTAGAAACCAAAAGAAACTCCGCAATGTATCCTCAGGATGCAAAGCACCTCCTCTTCCAGTTGCCAAACCTCCCCACAACTCTCCGATCCAAGAGGAATACCAAGAAAGCACTAAAGTTGCAATTAAGACAAACGGAATCGCGGGCTTAAATCGAAAGACAAACCTAACGAGTAAGAACCCGAATAAATAATATAAAGACAACGCCATGAAATACCAATAAAACCCAGGAATAAAAAGCCAATCGGCTATATCGTAAAAACTAAAGGAACTAACACCTAGAATAAATACATCCTTCGCATACACTACAAACGTCCACAACAGATAAGTAGTGTAGAGCGATAGTGAAACTCTCAATGGTCGACAACCAGACATTCCGAAAGAGCGACTTGCCAAAATTCCCGAAACCAAAAAGAATGCTGGCATTCTAAAAGGGAAAAGAAACAAACTAATGTCTAACCATACAGTATCTCCAAAGCTATACCTTTCTTCATACCAACCAGAGACATGAAGAATCACTACCAAAACGATTGACCAGCCTTTTAGAGCGTCGATCCAGAGGTACCTCTGCTTGATCATAAATTAATCAAATTCCGAGTTTGCGTTTTTTCGGCCTCTACTTGAACAGCTGGCGCAGATAGTTCGCGTAGCTCGTCTTGCCCAGGAACGCGATGCGCTCCTCCAGAGCCTCGCGAGTCAGCCAGCCCTTCTCGTAGCCGATCCCCTCCAGACAGGCCATCTTGAGGCCTTGACGCTCCTCGAGGACCTGCACGAACTGTCCGGCCTCCATCAGGTTCTTGTGGGTACCGGTATCAAGCCAGGCGGTTCCTCGCCCCAAAAGCTCCACGTTCAAGTCGCCGATTTCCAGGTAGGCCTGGTTCAGGTCGGTGATCTCGAGCTCCCCGCGGGGGGAAGGCTTTATCTTCTTGGCGAACTCCACAACCCGCTCGTCGTAGAAGTAGAGCCCGGGAACCGCGTAGTTGGATTTTGGATTCTCGGGCTTCTCCTCGATCGAGACGACTTTGCCGTCCGGGTCGAACTCGACCACGCCGTAGGCTTTCGGGTCGGCCACGTTGTAGCCGAAAATGGTAGATCCCTCCGACCGCTGGTCCGCGGCCTTGAGGGTGCGCACGAGATCGTGGCCGTAGAAGAGGTTGTCTCCAAGGACAAGGGCCGCCGGAGCGCCGTCGAGGAATTCCTCGCCGATTAGGAATGCCTGGGCCAGACCGTCCGGGCTAGGCTGGACCTCGTAGCTGAAACTCACCCCAAAGGCGGAGCCGTCGCCGAGCAGGCGCTCGAAAAGCGGCGTGTCCTGTGGGGTGGAAATGATGAGGATCTCGCGGATCCCGGCCAGCATCAGCAGCGAGATCGGATAGTAGATCATCGGCTTGTCGTAGATCGGCATCAGCTGCTTGGATACCGCGATCGTGCAAGGATAGAGTCTGGTTCCGGATCCGCCCGCAAGGACGATCCCTTTTCTTGGCTTTGCGCTCATAAGCTAGGGTTTTGGAGAATTGGGTCCGGCTAGGCCTGGCCGAGGCGCTCGCGGGCGTACTTCTTCTCGGCGATGTCCTTGCACCAGTCCTGGTTGTCCAGGTACCACTGCACGGTCTTGCGGATGCCGCTGTCGAAGGTCTCGGCAGGCACCCAGCCGCACTCCTTCTCGCTGCGTTCGCAGTTGATGGCGTAGCGGCGGTCGTGGCCGGGACGGTCCTTCACGTAGGTGATCAGGTCCTCGTACTTGGCGATGCCCGCCTTTTGGGCGGACTCGTTGGCCGAAACGGGAGCCAGCTCGTCGAGCAAGGAGCAGATGCGCTTCACGATCTGGATGTTCTCCATCTCGCTGCGGCCGCCGATGCAGTAGGTCTCGCCGAGAGCCCCCTTTTCGAGAGCGGCGAGAATGCCGGTGCAGTGGTCCTCCACGAAGAGCCAGTCGCGGATCTGCTTGCCGTCGCCATAGATGGGAAGGGGCTTGGCCTCCAAAGCGTTCAAGGTGACGAGCGGGATCAGCTTCTCCGGGAACTGGAACGGGCCGTAGTTGTTGGAGCAGTTGGTGGTGACCACCGGCATGCCGTAGGTATGGAAGTAGGCGCGCACCAGGAAGTCGCTGGACGCCTTGGACGCCGAGTAAGGGCTGTTCGGGGCATAAGGCGTGGTCTCGCAGAAGGCGGGGTCGTTGGGACCGAGAGTGCCGAACACCTCGTCGGTAGAGACGTGGAGGAAGCGGAAGCCTGACTTGGCTTCGCCTTCAAGGCCGGACCAGAAGTGGCGGGCCGCCTCCAGCATGCGAAGCGTGCCGGTAACGTTGGTTTCCACGAAAGGTTCAGGAGTGTCGATGGAGCGGTCCACGTGGCTTTCCGCCGCGAAGTGGACGATCGAGCCAACCGAATACTCCTCCAGCAGGGAGGATATCTTGGCCTGGTCCAGAATGCTGGTCTCGGAAAAGACGTACTCCGGAGAGTCTGCCAGGTCGCTCAGGTTGGCGGGATTGCCGGCGTAGGTGAGCGAGTCGACATTGACGATCCGGTCGTAGCCGGACGCCTTGAGCAGGGCCGCGCCGTCCCGAAGCAGCACGCGCACGAAATTTGAACCAATGAAGCCGCAGCCTCCTGTTACAAGTATAGATTTCATAGGGAAATGCTCCGTTTAGGCCTTCTTCCAGTTCTTGAGCGACCACTCCAAGGCTTCCTCCACAGGGCGCATGACCACTCCCGCGGCCTTGAGCTTGGAATCGTCGAGTATGCAGTTCGAACGCGGCGTCTTGGCGGCCTTGGACATGAAGTCGTCCTCCGATTCGAAGAACTTGAACTCCTTGCCGTTCACGCCGGAACTCTTGATCAGGTCGACCACCTGCGAAGTGGTTACCGCTCCGGGGTTGGTCACGTTATAGATGCCCTTGGGCACGTCCTGCTCGTAGCACGCGAAACAGGCGGTCACGAAATCCTCCAGCTGGCTGAGCGAGTTGGTGGCCTGAAGCAGGCAGGCGTAGCTCTGCATCTTGGTAAGGTAGTTGCGGGGATTGTCGATCTCGTTGAACGGGATGCGCAGGCGCCAGACGTAGCCCTCGGGAGAAGACTCATGTTCCCAAGCCGGCCATTCCCCTTCCCCGCGGTCGGTTTCACGGTAGCCGAGCACCTCTTCGCCCAAGGCCTTGGTGCCGCTGTAGAAGGAGCAGGGAGGCTTGCGGAAGGAGAAGTTGGGAGCGTCGTCCTCGCGCCAGCCTCCGCCGCCGGGACGCTCGCCGCCGAAGATGCAGCCGCTGGAGACGTGGCCCCAGCCAATGGAAAGGTCGCCGCAGACTTCGCGTATCAAGCCTGGCAATACGGCGTTGCCGTCAAGGCAATTGCCCTTGTCCAGCTCGCAGGCGTCCACGTTGGGCTTGCCGGTGTAGCCCGCGCAGTTGACCAGGAACTTCGCCCCGGTCGCCTTGAGGGCGTCCGCGAATTCGGCTTTGGAGCCATTTGCGATATCACGCCCGCTCAGGGAAGTGAAATCGACGCCTTTGGTTTCGAGCAATTGCCGAAACGCGGTTCCGACGTAGCCAGTAGATCCTACGAGTGCTATCAT